>JAYSVR010000001.1:0-2969 GCA_043718445.1 Acidobacteriota bacterium
ACGATGGGCGACAAGGCGACGGCCAAGGCTACGATGAAGGCTGCGGGCGTATCCGTCACGCCGGGCAGCGAAGGCTTGCTCGACACCGAAGACGACGCCATTCGTGAAGCCGAAAAGATCGGCTATCCCGTACTCATCAAAGCCACGGCAGGCGGTGGCGGACGCGGCATGCGCGTTGCCAATAACCGCGAAGAACTCATCAATGGCTACCACACCGCGCGCGCCGAAGCTGAAGCGGCTTTCAAGAATTCCGGCGTCTATCTCGAAAAATATATCGGACGCCCGCGTCACATTGAGATTCAAGTCTTGGGTGACGAACACGGCAACATCGTGCATCTGGGCGAACGCGAATGCTCTATTCAGCGCCGCCATCAAAAGCTGATCGAAGAATCGCCTTCGCCAGCGGTGAGTTATGAGTTGCGCCGTGAGATGGGGCGCGTAGCGGTCAAGGCTTGCGAAAACGTTGGTTACAGCAGCGCAGGTACGATTGAGTTTTTGCTGGATGAGAACGACAACTTTTATTTTATGGAAATGAATACGCGCATTCAGGTCGAGCATCCCGTGACCGAACTCGTCACGGTGTCAGACCTCGTAGGCGCGCAAATTCGCATCGCGGCGGGCGAACCGCTGGGCTTTCAACAAGACGACATCATGTTCGTCGGTCACGCCATCGAATGCCGCATCAACGCTGAAGACCCGAACACGTTTACGCCCAGCCCCGGACGTATCACCAATTTGAATTTGCCCAACGGCCCCGGCGTGCGTGTGGACACCGCGATTTACAACGGATATTTCGTGCCGCCGCATTACGACTCGCTGATTGCCAAAGTGATCGTCCATCACCGCGACCGCCCGCGCGCCATCGCCCGCATGCGCCGCGCTCTCGAAGTCATGGTCGTCGAAGGCATCAAGACGACGATTCCAATGCACCTGAAAATTTTGAACGATCCTGATTTTATTGCGGGTAATTTCTCTACGCGGTTTATGGATCGTTATCTGTGATCGAGGGCACTTGTTATGCCAGCCCGTAAAGCAACAAAAGCCGTTTCAAAACGGCGGCAGCGTTATAGCGATTGGACGATTGATGAAGTGCGTAAGCAATTCAAGTTAGAGCTTTCCCTCGCCGATTTGTTCAAACGAGTTAAGCCGTTGGAGCCAAGCGGCAATTTACATGACGCGCTGGAATCGGGCTTTCTGCTGGCAATGGTCAGCGAGAAGGCGCGGTCTGAATTTATTGTTGCCCCCATTCTGCTTTTCATCCGCGCGTTTCATCACGATAAAGTCGCCATCTTTTCCGGCGTGAAATTCGACGTTGAACCCGAAAAAGGTTTGCGGGGCAACTGCGATTTTATTCTGAGTAAAAGCCTGATGCTGCCGACCATTCAGTCACCAGCTTTTGTGATGGTCGAAGCCAAAAAGAACGACATCGAAGAGGGCATCGGCCAATGCGCGGCAGAAATGGTTGCTGCACAAATCTTCAATCAACGCGAAGGCAATCAGGTGCCGAAGATTTATGGTTGCGTTACCAATGGTGAAAACTGGCAGTTCCTGCGCCTCACCGGCAACCAGTTAGAAATAGATAAGCAGCGCTACTTTCTCGTGAAGCTCTCAGAAATTCTCGGCATCCTTTCGCGTATCGTGAAAGAAGTGTTGGCGTAAAAGAGAACGTTATTTTGCTTCAGCACGTCATTATGGCCGAGTAACTCTTGCACGGTACGAATTCTAAATCTCAATCTCAGTTGGCTTTGCAATGGCAAAGGCGCGGATTATACTGCGCGCCGTCTCAGAGTTAAGCCCTTATCACTTTTTTGTTTTGGTCGGTTAAGCGAGGTCACAATGATCCGTAAACTGAAGCCCGGGCAATCAGGAACCAAGAAATTTCTCTCCCAATACGGCGAGCGTTTGGTATGTGTGCGCTATCGCTATGACGCGCGCGCATGCAAGCGAGTCAAAACCGTAGAGATCGTCGTGGAAGAAAACGATTGGCTCCCGCCTGCCCTACGATTTTCGGCTGACGAAATGGTTTGGCTCCGCACAGGTTTCGTAGACCAACCAACCGAACAACGAATCCGTAAGGCAGGAGGCAAATGGGACAGCAAGCTTTGCGTCTGGATTATTCGCTATGATGCAGCCGTAACGCTTGAACTTTCCGCTCACGTCGAGCGACGTGAGGTTTCGCTATAGACCAACTTTTTGTTGGTCTATAGCGAAACAATTGGTCTATAGGAAAACTTGTTTCTCTATAGACCAACGTAGGCAATCCGTCTAATAACATGTTATGTCTCCGCAAGTAAACCGGAAGACTTAGACTTGATCTTATTCAACGTATTACTGTCGGCACGCGCGATGTCCAGGAACCTCACCGCCGGAGGAGGCAACAGGCAAAAGTAACTTGGTACTTCGCAAGTAACTCATAGGCGGCGGTGCGGAATCGGCACGCGCTTTGAGAAAACAGACAAGCTACGCGTGACAAAAGGTTGTGGTGGCAAACACATGATACATAACATCCGTTCAACCGTAGCCGCGCCAACGGGGGTTGTGCTTACTGCCAAGGTGACAGGCGCGGCACGGTTAACTTATCGTTATGTCGGTGGAAAGACAAGTGGGGTCAGTTGATCGGAAGGAAGATTCAGATTTCAGACAGCTTGCGCGTGGCAATGGGTGTCGTGGTCCATCACGGGGGCGGCTGCGCGTTGGCACGGGGTTTCATGAATGCCACCATCACATAACAATCAATGCACCGGAGTCGCTTTCCGTCTTGAGGTGATTCGTAGCCACGACGCGCCCCGGTGATTTCACCGTTATGTCTCCGCAAGTAACCAGGAAATACTTGGGGTTGATCTTTCACAACGGTTCACTGTCGGCACGCGCGATAATCAGCAACCGCCCCGCTGGAAGATGCAACAGGCAAGCGTAACTGGGTATTTCTCAAGTAACTCATAGGCGGCGGTGCGGAATCGGCACGCGCT
>JAYSVR010000002.1:0-2968 GCA_043718445.1 Acidobacteriota bacterium
AAAGTGAAAAGTGAAAAGTGAAAAGTGAAAAGTGAAAAGTGAAAAGTGAAAAGTGAAAAGTGAAAAGTGAAAAGTGAAAAGTGAAAAGTGAAAAAAGGAGAGAGGTATGGCTGATTCAATTTTGCGCGATAAAAGTTATCAGTTTGCGATTCGGATTGTGAGGTTGGCGCAACATCTGCAAGCTGAAAAGAAAGAATACATTTTGAGCAAGCAACTGTTACGCAGCGGTACGGCTATTGGTGCGCTCTTGCGAGAAGCTGAGTTCGGCCAAAGCAAAGCTGATTTTGTCAGCAAACTCAGCATCGCCCTGAAAGAAGCCAACGAAACAGAATATTGGCTGTCCTTACTCAAAGACACCGACTACTTAGACCAAAAGCAATACAACGCTGTTGCGCCTGATTGCAGGGCGTTGATTGCCATGCTTGTCGCTTCCATCAAAACCGCCAAAAAAGAACTCTGATAACTTTTCACTTTTCACTTTTCACTTTTCACTCTGCCTATGCGCTTGCCTGCTTTACGCAATCTTTTAGTTTTTGCTTTTAGCATTGCCCTCGTCGTGTTGGTGACGTGGTTCGTACCCGCTTTGTCAGCCGCGACGTTGAACGCGCTGTTTCGCACGCGCGGTGTGTTGGCTGCGCCTGATGACATCGTGATCATTGCCATTGACGATGCCAGTTTGCAGCGTGTCAGCCAGCTTCACGGCGCGTGGCCGTGGCCGCGTACGGTAATGGCTGATGCGTTGGATAGGCTCACCGCCGCGCAACCGCGCGCCATTGGCCTTGACGTAATTTATGCCGAACCTTCTTCGCCTGCCGCCGATGAACGCTTAGCCCAATCTCTGAAACGTAATGGCCGTGTGGTTTTGCCTATCCAACTTTATGAGACAAGCGACGGTCGGATGGAGTGGCTGTTGCTGTTGGCAGAGTTGTCCTCGGCGTCTCAACACACCGGACACGCGCACGTGGCTCCCGCTATAGACGGCATCGTGCGCAGCATTCAACTCAGCAAAGCCGATGATCGTGGCAATCGGGAAGCAGCTTTCAGTTTGGCCGTGATTGAAGTCGCAGATTCACCCAACGTGTCGAAAGTCAAAGAAGAAGCCGGTTGGTTGCAGTTTGGCCGGTATCGCATTCCCGTGACCGATGAAGCGGCTGTGATGGATGCCGCTGGCGTCACGGTGATTCGCGGCAATGAGATGCTCATCAATTTCATCGGCCCGGCGGGCAGCTTTAAGACATTGAGTTTCGCCGACGTGCTGGAAGGCAAAGTCGCAGCGGATGCGTTGAAGGATAAAATCGTCTTGATCGGCGCGACAGCGCAATCCATGGGCGATTCGCGTGTTGTGCCGTTCATGCACTTTCGCAGTGAGCGACGCGAAGGCGGGCAGGAAATGCCCGGCGTAGAAATTCACGCCAACATCATTCATTCGATTCGGCAGGGAATTGCGCTGCGTGCGTGGCCTGACTGGTTGAACTTTCTCGCGGCGCTCGCGGTCGTGCTGATGGTTTCATTGGTGCTGAATCGTTTTGCCGGATGGCGGCAACTCGCGTTGTTGGGTTTGTTGCTCGCGGCGATTTTGCTGGGCAGCTATTTGGCGTTCAGCCGCGCTTATCAGATCCCGCCGCTCGCGCCAATGTTGACGGGCTTCTTAGCCATCGTGCCGCTCTTGCTCAATCGCGCGCTCACCGCCAGCCGCGAACTCGACCTCAAGCTCGCCGCCTTGGTGCGCAGCCAGCAAGGCTTCTTGTCGAACGATGCGCCGCCGCGCACTGATTTCATCAAACGCCAACTCAGCCTCGCGTTGCCGCAAAGCCTCGCGTGGAAACTCAATGCCGTAGACGACCTGACCGCCCGCGTCGTCGCGCGCATGAGCTTCATCAACCGCACGCTGTCGAGCATGAACGAAGGCGTCATCGTGGCTGATTTACACGGACGCATCATTTACTCCAACAAAGAGGCGCAAGCGTTGTTCGGCTGCAACGAAGCGGAGTTGCAACAACGCGAGTTGAACGAATTTTTGAGCCAACGCGGTACGCTTGATGACAACCGCTTGCGCGAAGCTGTGACGACGGCGCTCAACGGACAACACGCGCAACTCGAATTCACGATCAAACAGAACCATTACGCGCTCTCGCTCGCGCCGCTGGCGACCGAAGCGCGTAAGCCGCAAACGTTGGGCGTAGTCATCTTGCTGGCCGACATCACCAAGCGCGTCGAACTCGACCGCATCAAGACCGAAACGCTGCAACTGGTTTCGCACGAGTTGCGCACGCCACTGACTTCGATTCAGGGCTTGAGCGACGTGCTGCGCAAGTTTCCGGTGGACGCCGTGCAATCCGGCGAGATGCTCGACATGATTCATTCTGAATCGGTGCGGCTGGGCGAAACGATCAATCGTTATCTTGATCTCACGCGGTTGGAATCAGGCGCACAATCCTTACAACTCGAATCGGTCAACGTCGCGCAACTCATCGAAACCTGTTTGCGCAACTTGACAGTGATGGCAGCCGAACGCGGCATCAGTCTCGTGAGCGAATGTCCTTCTGATATGCCAGTGTTGCGCGGCGACTTGCAGTTGCTGACGCAAGCCTTGAGCAATCTGTTGAGCAACGCGGTGAAATACAGTCCGCCTGCTACGACCGTGCGAGTGCGCGCCGAAGCCGATGCGCAAAGCGTTCGCTTACATGTGCGCGACGAAGGCTTCGGCATTCCGCCCGCCGCGCAAGCGCGAGTTTTTGAAAAGTTTTACCGGCTCGAACGCGACGCGCATTCGACGATTGTCGGCACAGGCTTGGGCTTGGCGCTGGTCAAAGAGATTGTCGAACGCCACGGCGGACGAGTTACGTTTGCCAATAATTTCGATGCGGGGACGACGTTTACGATGACGCTTATGCGTGGCGCAGGCTTCAGCCTGTGAGACGTTATGTGGACTTTAGTCCGCGACTCACATTGCGCAATCACTAGCGGA
>JAYSVR010000011.1:0-8724 GCA_043718445.1 Acidobacteriota bacterium
TCTTCACGACTTGGAAAGTTAAGCCAGCAGGAGCCATTTTCAACACAAAGGGTCAAAGGAACAAAGGTTCAAGGTCTTTATTGAATAAGATGGCTTCCCCATTTTCCAAGCCTTTGACCCTTTGTTCCTTTGACCCTTTGTGTTGAAAATGCACTTCCGTTCAATAACATTCCAAGTCGTGTCTCTTGACGATCTCGCTCGTATGTCGAGCGATCATCAGGTCTTCATTCGCCTTGATGACGCGGACTTTCACGCGGCTCTCGTCGCTTGAAATCACTGGCACGTGGGCTTGATTGCGCGTTGCGTCAAGCCGAATTCCTAAAAACTCCAACCCGGTGCAGATGCGCGCGCGAATGGCAGCCGCGCGTTCGCCGATGCCGCCCGTGAAAACGAGTATCTCGACGCCGCCCAGCGCCGCCGCATAAGCCCCAACGTATTTCTTCGCGCGATAACAAAACAGTTCAATCGCTGCGGCGGCGCGCGGGTCAGTGGCTTCGCGCGCCAACAGGTCGCGCATGTCCGCGCTCGTGCCTGAAACGCCCAGCAATCCGGCTTGCTGATTGAGCAGCGTTCCGACTTCTGCCGGAGCCATCTTTTTTTCTTCGATCAGATAGAGCAGCAAACCCGAATCAACGTCGCCCGCGCGCTCGCCCATCACCAGCCCTTCGGCGGGCGTGAAGCCCATGGACGTATCAACGCTCTGGCCTTCATGAATTGCGGTCATACTCGCACCGTTTCCCAGATGCGCGACGATCACGCAACCCTCAGCCGCTGCGCCGTCCAGCACGCGCAATTGCTCAACGATGTATTCATACGAAAGCCCGTGAAAGCCGTACCGTTGAATGCCTTCGTCATAAAAGCTGTAAGGCAGCGCATAACTCCGCGCGACCCTGGGCATCGCGCGGTGAAAGTCCGTGTCGAAGCAAACAACCTGCGGCAAGTTCGGGTAACGGTGTGTGACGAACTCGATGCCTTTCAGCGCCTGCGGCATATGCTCAGGGTCGAGTGGCGTCAATGTTTGCAGGGCTGCCAGCAATTCCGGCGTGACCAGTTGCGGCGCGTGGTGATGCTGCCCGCCGTGCCCACCATGTACGACCCGGTGGCCCACGGCAGTTATGCCTTGCCCCGCTTCGTGTTGCGCGAGCCAGTCGAACAGTGATTGAAAGGCAGCTTGGTGGTCGGGTAGGTCATGGCGTTGATCAAGCAAGATCGCACCGCTGCCGTCAGTGATTTGCATGCGGCTGTCATGAATGCCGAGCCTGCTCACCTCAACTGACAGCCTGAGCGACATTGGTTCGCCCATCTCATAGAGCGCGGCTTTCAGGCTTGAAGAGCCGCTGTTGATCGTCAGCACGGTTTGATGAGTTGTTTTCATTGGCCCCAAAATTAAGTGGACGGCAAGAAGTTAGCCTCGCCGGTAAAACTGAGCAGCGTGCGATTGCCTGTTGCGTCTTCAATTTCTAACGCCTCGTCGCTGCCATCCGCCGCTTCTTTCGGCGTGATGCGCGTGACCTCCGTCACCGTATGCGTCAGGTGGCTCATATCCGCAGTAGTAGCGTTGCCGAGCATGATCTGAAGTTGCGGTGTGTCGCGGTTGCTTTCTTCGAGCGTGATGCCGGTGAAAGGCAAATTGTGTTCGATGGGCTGCGCGCCGAGTTCGCCGAAAATTTCTAACCGCGTAGGACGCGTTTCATTGCGTTCGTTGTATCCCTTGAAATAGCCGCTCCACGCGGCGCGTTCGATTGTTGCTGACATAGTTTCTCCTTGCTTGATTTGTGTTACTGCTGTTCTGCTTGGTTACTTTGTTGAGAACATTCATAGCTCCACCCGGCGCAGCCGCAGCGCGTTAGCGATAACGGACACGGAACTAAAACTCATGGCGGCGCTCGCAATCATCGGACTGAGCAGGAGTCCGAACACCGGATAGAGTACGCCCGCCGCGAGCGGAATGCCGAGCGCGTTATAGATAAACGCAAAGAAAAGATTCTGCCGGATGTTGCTCATCGTAGCCCGGCTCAGCTTGCGCGCGCGGGCAATGCCGCGCAGGTCGCCTTTTACTAACGTGACGCCTGCGCTTTGAATCGCTACGTCAGTGCCGGTGCCCATCGCAATGCCGACCTGCGCTTGTGCCAACGCCGGAGCGTCGTTGACGCCATCGCCTGCCATCGCCACGATGCGGCCTTCAGACTGCATGCGCTTCACGATCTCGCCTTTCTGTTCGGGCAGCACGTCCGCCTCGATCTCGTCTATGCCTAACTTGCGCGCCACGGCCTCGGCGGTCGTGCGGTTATCGCCGGTCAGCATGACGATGCGGATGCCATCCTCGTGCAGCGCGCGAATCGCCTCAGCCGTAGACTCTTTGATCGGATCAGCCACACTGAGCAGCCCGGCGAGCCGTCCATCAACGCCGACAAACATGACTGTCTCGCCTTCTTTACGCAGTGCCTCGGCGCGCTCGCTCAAGCCGCCCGCTTCGATCTTCAGTTGCTCGAGCAGTTTGCTGTTACCCAGCGCAACCTGCCGCTGCTCAACTTTGCCGATCACGCCCTTGCCCGTGATGGATTGAAAATCTGCGGCTTCAACAAGCTGCAAGTTTCGCTGTTGCGCGCCAGCCACAATTGCGGCGGCCAGCGGATGTTCGCTGCCGCGCTCAAGGCTGGCAGCCAGACGCAATAGTTCGTCTTCAGTCGTTTCATTCAACGGCACGACCGAGGTCAGGCGCGGCTTGCCTTCGGTGAGCGTGCCGGTCTTGTCCACAATCAGCGTGTCAATTTTTTCGATGATCTCAAGGGCTTCGGCATTCTTGATGAGTACGCCTGCCGTGGCTCCGCGACCTGTTCCCACCATAATGGACATCGGCGTCGCCAGCCCCAACGCGCAAGGGCAAGCAATGATCAACACTGCGACGGCGTTGACAATCGCGTGAGCCAGGCGCGGCTCAGGCCCGATCAATCCCCAAACAATAAACGTGATAATGGCGGCCACAATGACGGCGGGCACAAAGTAAGAAGAAACCGTATCAACGAGGCGCTGAATCGGAGCGCGGCTGCGTTGCGCTTCGCTCACCATGCGCACGATCTGCGCCAACAGTGTTTCACTGCCGACGCGCTCGGCCTGCATGATGAAACCGCCCGTCCCATTCACGGTGCCGCCAGTGACTTTGACTCCCTGGCTTTTCTCGACGGGGACAGGCTCACCCGTGACCATTGATTCATCCACCGCGCTCGTCCCTTCGATAACTACGCCATCCACCGGAACCTTTTCGCCGGGGCGAACTCTGAGCTTGTCTCCGAGCTTGATGGCATCCAGCGAAAGTTCTTCTTCGCTCCCATCATCGCGCATGACCCGCGCCGTTTTCGGAGCGAGATTGAGCAGCGCTTTGATGGCGCTGCTGGTTTGGCTGCGCGCGCGCAGTTCCAGCACCTGGCCCAACAACACCAACGCCACGATCACCGCCGAGACCTCGAAATAAAGGCCGACTTCACCACTCTGGCTACGGAACGAAGCTGGGAAAATGTTGGGAAAGAAGGTCGCAATGACGCTGTACCCGTAGGCCACTCCCGTACCGATGGCGATGAGGGTGAACATATTGAGGCTGCGATTGACGACGGAAGCCCAACCGCGCTGAAAGAACGGCCAGCCTGCCCAAAGCACGACCGGCGTAGCGAAGGCTAACTGAATATATTTAAGCAGTCCCATCGAGACCGCGTGCTGCACCGGTTGGCCCGGGATCAGGTCTGACATTGCCAGTAAGAGCAGTGGGATAGTCAGAATCAAGCTGAGCTTGAACCGGCGCGTCATATCCAACAGCTCTTCGTTCTCGACGTCAGCACCTGTGATCGTTTTGGGTTCCAGCGCCATTCCGCAGATTGGGCAAGAGCCAGGCGCATCGCGCACGATCTCCGGGTGCATGGGGCAGGTGTATTCCGTCTTGGTTGTCGGTGTTGCGAGAGTGGGGGACTGCTCTAACTTCGTTGCGATTTGTGCTGAATGTGCCTGCATTATTTTTCCCTTTTCCAATCTATTCTTTCAAAATTCTGTTTTCACGGTGGGTTTGACTATCAAAAGTGCTTGTAGGGTCCGAATTCCAATTGCCAACCCAGCCGGATGGTCCAACGCTTTTGCAGTTGCGGGCCGTTCAAAGATTGCACGACTGGCACCTCCGACTGGAGGTGAAAATGCTGGCCTTTGAAGACCCCTTCCTCAGGATGAAAAGTGAATCCAAACAAGGCACTGAGGCGCTTCCCGCCTTGCATGTTTGGATCCTTTGTAGGCTCATCGGTGGGATCAAGCAGAGAATCCGACCCGCGAATGTTTCTCAAGAACTCGCCACGAGCGCCTGCCGATAAGCTCACCGAATGCCTGAGTTGTCGCACTATCGAAACGCCCAACTGGTAACGGTTCCCGAGTCGGTAGCCGTTATCGTTCCGGCCAAGCCGCACGGTTGAACCAAAATCTGCGGCCCAACCCCACGGCAATACCTGCCCCAGATAAGTGAAGCCGGGCAACAACGAGAAAGTCCCCGACCCCAGTTGCATCGGATACTCAAGCCGATGGTGCCTCACCTCTCCCATGCGCTGGTTAATGGAGCCGGTGGGAAGCCCGATTCCGGCATTCAGCAGAAACCGATGCCGGAGGTCTTTCCGCGCATGCAGGGAATAAAGGCCGCGCAGTTCGAGATCACCAAGCCCACTGGTTCGTTCGATGAATTGCGTGCCCTCGCGGGTGACATGGTTCATCGTCTTCACGATGTAAGGAAGCATCGCCATGAGCGTGAGCTTATCGCTTGGGGCATACATGACCATCCCCATATGCATTTGCATCGTCATGTCAGTGGGGGCGGCAAAGAAGCGTTCGAGAATCTTCGCCTCGCTGACGTGGCTGGTTCCGTCGCGGTTGCCGTCCATCTTTTCAAACATGAACTGATAGCCGACCATCCATTTTCCGGCCTGTCCGGTCATGATATCGAAAGGCACCAGGCCGGGAGCGCCCATCATTTCAGTCATGCTCCCGGCCTGCCTCGCACCCTGCGAAGCGTCGCCGCCTGGTTTCATGCTGGTCATCGGTGCATTCGGAGGCTCGGCAGTTTGCGCTCGGACTGAAGACCGGACGACCAGCGTCAAAGCCAAGGCAAGGCTGGCAAGGATAACGAGGTTCGTATTCGTTTGGTGTTTCATGTTTTATTCCTTTCTCTTTGATTCCGTTGCGTTACGACTGCTCCAAACCGTGGACGCTGACGGTGCCGCAGCAACCGCCTGCCTTGTCCACCACGGGCAAACTCGTCGCGCGCTGCTCGTGGAGTTTCCGGCGCGCTTCTGCAACCGGCTCATCCGCGCCACAACACGCCGACGCGGGGCGCAGCCGCAGCCTGAATCGCGTATCGCTCGCGCAGCGTGTGCCGCCGTGTCTTGCGGCGTACAGCACGAAGACGCTTCGATTGGTTTCATCACGTCACTACAACAACTCATTTTCTTGTTCTCCTTCAGATTTTTAGATCGAAATTCAATCTGTGTAATTACTGCTTTGCTGGCACACCCCACCGACGGGTGAGAAAGTTATGGATGGGGACGAACACGAGTCCGGCGTATGCGCCGTAAAGAAAGCTCTCGATCAGACCTATGCAAAAGCCCCCCAAGGTCAGCCACTTGAAACCCGGCAGCGCCATCTCAAGGACCTTTGGCATGTGCATACTGGGAGGCACGATCAATCCGTAGATGACGCACAGGACGAAGCTGATGGCAGTAAATATCCCAGCGACCAGCTCACGATTTTGATATTCAGCATTGCTCTTACTCCTTTACGCTTCGCGGTTACACTGAATTGTTTTGGGCGATCAACTTACATCTTCATTTTCACCTTGCTGCTCTTACCGCCCTGATGCATTTTTGACATGGCGTCAAGGTGCGAATTAACGCTGGCCGCCAGAGCCGTGACCTTCTGCGCGTCTGGCGTCGTTGCTTCAACCGCTTGTTCCAGCGCCGTCAGTTGGGCACTCAGTTCGCTGTGATGGGTTTCCATCTGTTTCATCATGTCGGCCATCTTGGTGTGCATCTCGGCGCTCATCGCGCGCATGTGGTCTTGATGATGGCGATTCATCTGGTCGAAACTGCGCCGCATCTCGGTCGTGGCGGCGCGCGCGAATTCGACATTGACGGAACCGACTTTGACTGTTTGTTGGTGCAACGCCCTGGCGAATGCCGCCAGGTTCTGGTGATAAGCCATTGCCAAAATATGATGCGGATCCTTAGCCATTTCCATCATCATGTGGTCGTGCGCCATCTTGCCTTGCGGCGCTGATTTAGCAGGGGCTTTCTTGGTTAAATGGCCCTCGTGTTGTGCGATTGCCGTTGCGCTGAAGGCTCCCAACGAGAGAGCCAGCAAGATCGTTGAAATTATTTTTGTCTTCATTTTTTTCTCCTTTAGAACAGTTTGAGATTTGCCTCGGCGCGTGCCGAGATCACGAACACAGCGAACCAACCGCTGCGTTCTGAGCCGACGGATAAATTTCCAAGTTTCACATGAATGATTGACTACTCTGAGATAAATGGATGTTCACTATTGAACGAGGGCGGAAATTGTTTTGCGGTCATACCAGGCGGCGACGATGCGGAAGATCAAAGGCGGCAGCACGAGCATCTGCGCGATAGGAGCGAGGCCGACGTTGAGCAATGGCACCAGCGGCATCTGCGCCGTGTAGGACCATCGCTGGGCGACGAAAACCGCCAGCCATTCGATGCCGACGCCGATTGCCAGCCCGGTCAGCAGCATCGCGGCGTAGCCAATCGTCCCCGGATGCACGAACCAATCCCGCCTGCGCAACACAGCCCAGCCAACCGCATAGATCAAGAGCATCAGCAACCCATCGCCCAGCGCCGCCACCCCGCAGTGCCACCACACCAACTTGAAACTCCCCATCCCAACGTAAAGCGGGGACTGAACAAGCTCCCAGACGTAGTTGACCAGAACGGCGATCACAAACAGGCGTGGGAGGAACCAAGCTAATTTCATCTGCGGCATCTGAATGTCTGTGTGTCGGCCTATCAGTTTTTCACTCCCAGCCGACTTTCGGCTGGCTGCGCAAGACGGCCGCCGTGGTGGAACTTCGTTGGGTAAACGCGCGCCCATACATAATCGTAGGCCGTCGCCGGAAGTTCTTCTTTCAACTGAAAGTTATAAGCCTTCGGCCCGCCGACTCTGTTTTCATCGCTGATGATTTCAAACCGGAAACGTTCCGAATGGCTGAAGTTCTGAATATCGCCATAGCGCCAGAAACGCGCGTCCGTCTGCGATTCAAAGACTACCTGGTCGGCGTAAATTTTGAGCGTGCCTGAACAACCGCCGAAGGTATGCAGATGCTTCACTGGTATGGCGAACTGCGGTGCGCCTTCGCTCTGCGGCGGCACACTGGTCACCAGGGGATGCGTCGTTTTCTCCAACAACAAGGCGCTGATCTCCGGTGTAATCCTTCCTTCCAGCAACTTGAATTTGAAGATGCGGTCGCGCCCAGCCAGTCGTTCCTGATCTTCGTAAGTCGCCAGTTCCATTTCGACTGGCGACACCACCGTGAGTTGCCGGATTTCGACGTATTCCCAAATGCGCGCATCACGCTTTTCAGAAGTCTGGTACTCAATCCGCTCAGGCGTGATGATGAGCGTGCCGCGACAATTGCGCAGCGTGTGTTCGTGTTCGACTTGCAACGTAAAGCTTTGTGCGAAGGCGGACGGCGCGAACAAGAACACGCTTCCGACAACGACCAACCATCTCAGGACTTGCATACGTTCTCCTCTCATTTTGTTGTGGTGCGGCGTTGGCTCAATTGCGCCCAGGCAACCAAAACCGTCGGCACATAATTTCGTGTTTCCAGTGGCAGCAAGCCGCGTCGCGCTATTTCGTCGAAATCACGAAGGCCAGTCTTGTTAATGACCCGCTGAACCTTTCCTTCGCCCCAGTTGTAAGCCGCGAGCGCCAGCTTCCAATCACCGAACTGCTGATAAAGATCGCGCAGGTATCTGGCCGCCGCACGTGTCGAATGTTCGGGATGCGTGCGGTGATCATTCTGTGGCTCTACCGTCAGGCCATAACGTGCAGCCGTTGCGGGCATCAACTGCCAAATGCCGCGCGCGCCTTTGGGCGAGAGCGCCAGCGGGTTGAAGCCGCTTTCCACCAAAGCCACGGCGAGCAGTTCGATGGGAACCTGTTCTTCAACCAGAATGCGCGCCAGCGTGTTTTGATAATCACCGTACTTGGCAACCACATTCCGGGTCAGCCTTCGTGCAGGCAGCGCAGTCTCGAAAAGCGTCTGTTGCTTTTCCGGCGGCGCAGGGTTCAAGGCGGCGCGCTCGGCGGCAAGCGAACTCGCCAGTTCGTCAACCAGATGACTCTGCTGTGATGGCGCGATTTCAGCGATGATCGTTTCAGCCTGCTTCAGTGCGGTTTCGGCACGCTCGCGTTCTCCCTGCTTTCTGGCGGCGACGCTTTCATTGAGCAGTTTCGAGGCGGCGATGACTCGCTCTGCAACAGCAGCGCGCCGCTCGACCGCCGCTTCAATTCTTTGCATCGCCCGCGCGGCGGGATCGTCTAGTGACTGTGCGCACACTACCGCCCGCATCGCGGCGAGAGCGGCGACCAGCAGCACGAACGTAACAATCATTTTCCTGAAGAACATTGTTGCCTCGCTTAACCCGTTGCGCCTTGCAGCAGCGGCTCCGCCACCGCCAGCTTCTT
>JAYSVR010000101.1:0-7720 GCA_043718445.1 Acidobacteriota bacterium
CTGTTTTTCAACACGCGCGGTTGGAAGCTACAAAAAATCGGCGACAGCCATGTCATCACGATTCCGCCTGATGCGCTGTGGCAAGCCGAAGAAGCCGCAGAAAACGGGTTGATTTACTTTGAAACCCCCAACGCACGGTTACGCATCGCCGAAGTTGACGATATGACCGTAGACAACCAAGCACCGCACGCTCCCCTCTTGGCACCCAAAGCGGGTCAAGGCTGGGAAGTTGATTTCAAGTATCAGCGCGTCTAATCACCGCGCGCTGCTCTATTCACACGAAGTCCACGCACACTTTCCCCACGCACTTTCCCGCAAGGCGTAACGACCCGGCAATTCTCCCTCCTCCCGTTGCCTGTGCCGTTACGCCTTGGCACTTTTGCAGGCTGTTTGAATAGATGATTAGTTTTGTTTTTCCTTCCTCTCACCTACCCTTGGCTCATCGGCGTATCACGCCTTTCTTCACAATCATTAAGGAGACCACCAAGTAACATCACGCAAGCAAAAGCCGACGTGCTGGCGTAGGCGCGACAGCGGCATGGAGCCTTTGGACGCAGCTTTTTCGGCGAGACTTCACGCGAACAATAAAGGATTGTTATTATGCCAACAGTCTTACGGCATGGGCCTTATCGGTTTTTCTTCTATGCAGGTGACCGCGACGAACCACCCCACGTTCACATAGAACGTGATAGCAAGATCGCAAAGCTCTGGCTCGATCCGGTAGATTGCAAAATAGCGGAGGCTTTAGCAGACACGAGCTTAACCAACTGCAAAATTTGGTTGAGGAAAACGTAGATGCGTTATTGGAGGGTTGGAATGAATACTTTAACCATTGAAGCAAAAGCGCAGAGCATAACCGTTACAGACGACACCTTGCTGGTTGAGTTGTTGGATGGACGATCCATCGCAATACCGCTGGCTTGGTATCCGCGCTTGTTACACGGCACGACCCAGGAGCGTGCCAACTGGCGGCTGATCGGCGACCGCGAAGGCATTCATTGGCCTGACTTGGACGAAGACGTAAGCATCGAAAACCTATCGCTCGGAAAGCCTTCCGGCGAAAGCCAACGATCATTCAAACGCTGGCTGGAACAACACAACAAAGGAGTAAGTTGAATGTCAGTAAATGCAGCGGCACCCAATGCAGCAACGATAGACCACTCGCCAAAATATGATGATCGTCCGTGGGGCAATTTCACCGTGCTGGACGAAGCCAACGGATACAAAGTTAAACGGATTGTCGTGTGGGCAGGCAAACGGCTGAGTTACCAAAAACACGCGCAGCGTTCAGAACACTGGATGGTCGTCGGTGGCGTGGCGAAGGTTACGCTCGACGGCCAAGACATTCAGCTAACGGCAGGCGAATACATTGACATCCCCACCGGCGCAGCCCATCGCATCGAAAACCCCGGCAGCGAACCGCTCGTGTTTATCGAAGTCCAACGCGGCGCATACCTGGGCGAAGACGACATCGTGCGCTTGCAGGACGATTACGGACGCTGAAAAAGTGAAAAGTGAAAGGGGGCAACTGGCAGGTTCGCTCATAGCGTTTTTCACTTGTAACTTCTCAGCCCGGTTCACCGGGCTTTCCCGTTAGGGCAGTTAGGCCAGCCCTTCGAGGGCTGGTTCGCGGTGAGTCGTCGCTCCTCAGCGCGCTTCAGCGTGCTTGCTCAGTAGGCTTTAGCCGAGCGCATCTAGCTAAAGCCCGTAGAGCAAGGACGTTAAAACGCCCTTGCGAAATCAGCCCGCTTCGTAACAGTCGTGAACGACTGGCCTAGTTGCCGCTGCGCCGCAAAGCCCGGTGAACCGGGCTAGGTAATCACTTTTCACAGTTCACTTTTCACTTTTCACTCCCTCTCAGTCGGGTGACGGCTTCAAGAATGGTTTTCTCATTGGCGGCGCGGGGGTTCTTGAGCATGAAGCTTTCGAGTTCGTCTGCCGCTTTCAGTTTCTCGCCGCGCGTCTCGTAAACCCGCGCCAGATGCAGGTGCGAGAAAGCCAGCTTGCCTTCGGTCATTTCCAGCGACTTGCGCAGTTGCTGTTCGGCTTGCGTAAGCCAATTAGCACGCGCTGCGGGCGGCGTATCTTGGCTGAGAGCTAAATCAACCAGCGTCGCGCCGTGTGCCTGATAGTTTTGCGCGAAGGTCTGATCGCGTTCGATGGCTTGACGAAAGCCGAATTCCGCCAGCTTCAGCTTGCCCTGTTCCAACATAATCAAGCCGAACAAACGATAGACGCGCGGGTCTCGATCATTCACGCGGCGCGCGCCTTCGACTAATTCAGTCGCTTCGATAAATTCTCTGCGCCCCAATAACTCCTGCGCCAAATCAATGCGCGCTTGCATAAAGTCGGGAAATTCCTGCAACGCACGCCGCAACTTAACCGTAGCTTCGTCACGCTTGTCGGCTTTGAGCAAAGCGCGCGCTTCTTCGTAAAACAACATCGCCGGAAAAGGGATGACTTGCCTGAATTTGGATTCAGAGGCGACGGCCTTTTCCTGCGCACGCAAAGGCACCATCAAGCTGCCAGCCAGCAAAATCAATATTAGCCAATACCATTTGGCTCGTTTCATAACGCTGCTTACCTAAAACAGATGAAGCCGACAGGAAGCCCGTGAGCTTCCTGTCGGCTTGTTGGAACAAAGTGAAAATGGAGTTAGTTAGAACGAGAGGCGTCCACCCAGTTGGAAGGCTCTCGCACCGCCCGAACCGAACACCTGTGAGGCACGCGCTTGTGCCAAGCCAAATGCTCCGCCTGAGTTGATGGTGAAGTTGTAACCGCCCAGATTCGCAATATTAAAAACGTTGAAACCTTCAGCAAAAATCGAGAGCGTTCTCGTTTCTTTGAAGGTGAACTTCTTCGTGACCCGAACATCTTGCGAGCTGAAGCTGTCGCCGAATTCGAAGTCGCTTGGCAAGGTCAATTGCGGAATCGCCGAACCACGAGCATCCCGCGAACCCGTTGGATATTTCGTATTCCAAGCTGCCACGGCAGTTCTCAGATCGTCCTTGCCGCAACCACGATTGAAACAGTTCCATTCAAGGCCGGGCAGCGGTTCTTCCGTCGTACCGTCGCCATCCAGATCAACGCCCGTAACCAGCGGCATTAACGGCCCTTTGCTACCCATGGACGAAATCACGCCGATTGAGAAGCCCTTGGGCAGATCAACCAAACCAGAAACGTTGAGCGAATGACGACCACCCTGCGGCCCCCAGGTGCGGGCGTAATTATCCAAATTGTTGATGCCGTTATAGCCATGGTTATTCGTCAAGGCGTAAGAAGCCGTGAAGAGGTATCGCTTCGAGAAACGCTTGTCGAGTTTGACCAGCAATCCGTTGTAAGTACCCCGTCCACCTGGCACCCAGAAGGTGATGCCGCCGGTCGAGCATTGCGCATTCACATCGGCGCGTTGAGCCGCAGTGGCGCAAAGCGGAATGATCGGCGCTTGCACACCATTGACCCGGCGATTGAAACGGTTCAGGTCAAGGTCGCCCAGCAACAGATTGACAAATACGCGACGCACGAAATCTACGTTAATAACCATGTCGTGACCCAAATCGCGTTGCAGCCCGACATTCATGTGGTAGCTGCGTTGCACCGGATAATCTTTGGGATAGAGCTGCGCTGCCGATTTATTCAACTGAATGTTGCGGACGGTAAGGTCGTTGAGATTTCTCGGAGCCAACGCCGCCGTAATCGCTCCGATTTGAGCTTTGACGATTTGCTGGTATTGACCGACGGTCAAGTTAGTGACTTCGCCACTAGGTAAAGCCGCTCCCACCGCGATGGGAGTTCCACCACGGCTAATGTTGAAGATGCCGGGAAAGGTGTTGACAAAAACCGTGTTGGGAACCTGGATGCGACCATTGCCGACCGGGCCGGTAAAGGCGCGTTCCTGCAAGCGCCGAAAAAGCAATTCGGTGTCCCAATAGATTCCTGCTCCGGCGCGAATGACGGTCTTGCTGTTCGGCGAATAAGCCAATCCCAGCGAGGGCGAGAAGTTATTGTAATTGTTGTTGGTCGGACTCAAATCGCTGCCATACAACGGCGCGAGATATTTGGGCTTATCGAGATCGCGGTTGACCAGCGTGCTTTCAAAGTTCCACGCCAAGCCATAATTGAGCGTGAATTTGGAAGTCGCCTTCCAAGTATCCTGACCATAAAAACGCAGGCGGCGATTGAGCTTCGCCTTGCCTACGTTATAAGGCGGTGGTTGCGACGGGTCTCCGACTCCTATGACACCACCGAGGAAGGGCAGATTGAGCAAATCTGCATTCGTGCGAACGACCGTCGGCAGGTTGGGGAAGAAGGCACTGACCAGTGCTGCCGGTACGACACTGCGAATCAGTTCAGGCGAAGCGGCCACGTCACAAGACGGGTCGCAATAGCCCCAGAAACCCGTGCCCGGCGCATGTTCGAACTCGGTGCCAAACCGCAGCCGATGCGAACCTTTTTGCCAGGTTAAGTTGTCGGTGAAGGTATAGCGATACAAATCACGTCCCTGCGTCGCGTTGGAAGTATTGCCCACCGTGAAGTTCGTGCCGTTGACCGAAAGCTGTCCGAAGCCCAAGCCTAAACAACCAGGGCAAACTTGATCATCCGCAAACAGATTGCGATTGCGCCAGTAAGTAAAGTTGAACCGGAAATCATTGACCAACGTCGGCTTGAAGACCGAAGTCAGGCCGGTCACCATTTGACTTGAACTGTTGGTGTTTTGCAGCCAATTCGACGGCAGCACCGGGCCTCCGTTGGGGCCAAAGCCTTTGTTTTGATCGCGCGAGTAACGTACAAAAAGGTTGTGCTTATCGTTGACCTTTAGATCAAGTTTGGCGCTGAACAAATGGCCTTTATAGGGACTGCTAAAGTTGCCGGCCAAGCCTGCCAACGAAGGAACGTTGGGCTGCACAATAAAGGCCTGTGTCTGCCGACTGTATTCGTAATTGGTAAAGAAGTAGGCCCGATTCTTTTTGATGGGGCCGCCGATCCAGACGCCGGGATTGCTGCGGACAAAAAACGGATCTTCGACGCGTTTGCGTGAATCCGCGTTCGTGCAAACCGGATTGTTCGGCGTTTCCTGACAGACGCGCTTCAAGCCCGGATAAGCCGACATGTTGTGATCGCGGAAGAAGTAATAGCCTGAGCCATGAAAATCATTGCCACCACTGCGCGAGACGATGTTCACGGCACCAACGCTGGTGATGCCAGTCGAGAGATCGAAATTGGAGGACGAAAGCTGAAACTCCTGAATGACTTCCTGCGAGAAGTTCATACTGGTATTGCCTTCGATGGAATTGCGCACATTGCCGCCGTCCACGGTGATCGCGGTCTTGTTGGACGCGCCACCAAGAATCGAAACGGTGAACAGCGAATTGTATTGCGAGGTCGAGCCTGCCGAAGCTGAAACGCCCGGTTCTAAAAACGCCAACTGCAAAAAGCTGCGTCCGTTGAGCGGCAATTCTTGAATCTTTTGCCGTGTAATCACGCCATCAATCGAATGCGATTCCGTATTGATTTGCGCTTGTCCATCGCCCGCAACAGTGACGATTTCACTTTGCTGGCCGACTTCCATCTGCATCTCGGCTTTCACGATGGAACCAGTCGCGACAGTGAATTCACGCAACGTGGTGCGAAAGCCTTTGGCCTGCGCCGTGACTTCGTAATCGCCTACGGCTAATGACGGAGCGGAAAAATTGCCTGCGTCATCCGAAGTCAGTTTACGCTCGGTCCCAGTCGCTTTGTTTTTGACTGTGACGTTAGCGTTCGGGACCACTGCGCCGGCGGCGTCAATGACCGTACCGGAAATCGTACCCGTCGGTGCTTGTGCCAGTGACATTACCGCGCACAGCACTACGCACCAAACTGCCATTATCAGGCGCGTAGTTAGTAATGAGTTCGAGAGTTTCATTGTGTTTCTCCTTGTTTTGTACTGCAAATTTCGCCTCCAACGGTGGGAGACGGCGAAAGCCTTAGATGGGCTTGCATGATGATAAATCGCGTTGACTGAATGAAGACCCATTCAGTCAACAGCAACAGGAAGCTCGCGCTAAAAGTGCTGACAACAAAAAGCCGTTACTGCACTCTTCGCGTGTCTTTTAGACAGTCTGTCGGCAGACTGTCTTGCCAGCTAGCCCTGCACAATCGTCAGCAAAACTCAGTTCGTGTATTTGGTTACTACTTGCGTATCTATAGGAATGGGGAACAGGCTCTTTGGTGGCTCCTTCTCAAAACCTTGCCTGTTGTCTTTCAGTAATCTTTAGTCGCGTAATTCGTCGCGTTACTTACCGATCAGTGAGCGGATTATAGCCAAATCCCTGACGCCCGCAACGAACCCGCTCACGATGCTTTACAATCGCGGAACCTGAGTGTAAACCCACCCTCGTTTTTGACGTTTGCGACGGAGAAAAAATGCCTATGCGCTGGAACCCAAGCGTGAGAACGCGCCATTTAACGATTTGCATCGCGCTCGTGCTGTTTACGGTCACGGCGCTGGCGAGTTTCGCATTGGCACGTCTGGTCAGTCAGCAGCTCAGCGCCAAACGTCGCGCCATCGAAACGCTCACCGACCAACTCACACAATTTGCGCAAGCTGCGATTCTCAATCGTGCAGCCTTGAATGAAACGCCGCCCGTCGTCACTTTATTGCAAGCCACGACGGGCGAGACCAAAGACTTTGGCTATTGCCTGCTCATCAACCAAGACGGACAGGAAGTCGCTGTGGCTGATCCGCAGGGCGCGCGGCAACCGAACTCGCGCGTCGTGTCGTTCGAATCGCTCGAACGTGCGCGCTGGCTCAGGTTGCTCTGGCAAGTCTGGCGCGGCGATTACGTCATCGAAGCAAAAAACGCCGTCAGTCTGGACAACCAACCCTTTCTCACCATCGTCGCGGGCTTCCCGGTTGCACAGTTACGCCGCGAGTTGGCCGGAGCCGTCAGTTTGATCTTGATGAGTGCCGCGATGCTCGCGGGGCTGGGCATTTTGATCGCTACGTTTTCGGGCGGATTCGTGCTGCGGCCTTTGCGCGAACTGATGAAAAGCATCGAACAGTTAGAAGCCGAAACCAATGCACAAGCTGAAGCCAAAGAGCCTGCGCCTAATCGGGACATGCAAAACGTCGCGCAACGCTTGCGCGAACTCGGACGCCGTTTTGCGGGCAGCCGCACCGAAGTCGAAACCATCCGCGATCAGTTGCAACAACTCGTAGGCAACCTGACCGAACGCGTTCTCTTGCTCGACCGCGAACAGCGCGTATTGCTCGCCAGCGCCGAAGCTGAAAAATTATTGATGACGGCTTCATCTGACAACAATGGGCTGCGTCATCTGCACGGTTCGCGTTTGAGCGAAGCACTCTCACGCCAGCATCCGCTGACCGTATTCACCGAGAAGGCTTTTCAAACCAATCAGTCGTTGCAGGAAACCGCCGAACTGCCAGCGCAAGGAACAGCCGCGCCGCAAACCGTGTTGGCTTCGTTGCAGTTGTTTCAGGATCGCGGACAGCCCGCCGGAGCTTTGCTCACGTTGCGCGATTTCGCCACGATTCAACGGCTCGAAACGCAACTCGATTTCGCGGGCAAGGTCGCCGCGCTCAATCGCATCTCTGCCGGTGTCGCGCACGAGGTCAAAAATCCGCTGCACTCAATGGTGCTGCATCTCGAATTGCTCACCGCCAAACTCGACGCCGGACTCGACCCGCACCAGCATCTCGAAATTCTCACGTCAGAAG
>JAYSVR010000102.1:0-7710 GCA_043718445.1 Acidobacteriota bacterium
GAACCAGCCGCCCTGTCGGCGGCTAACACGACTTCTAAACTCGCGCTCAATGCAGGCATCGAACCGGTGTTAAGCGTCACAGAGCATACGACGCGCACGCTTGAACCCGCGATAAGTAAGTCGAGTGGCTTGTCGAGAAGCTCAACTGCTCAGAAGGAGATAAGGTGAACCACGCTAGCGGCCCGTTTGAAGTTAAGCTCACCGCGCAACAGGATTACCAATCCGAAGACGCGCCGCTGGGCCGAATGCTCCTTGACAAGCAATTCCACGGCGATCTCGAAGCGGTCAGCGTCGGCCAAATGTTAGGCGCAATGACGGCGACGAAAGGTTCAGGCGGTTACGTCGCCATTGAGCGCGTCACCGGCAAGTTGCACGGGCACAGCGGCACGTTCCTGTTGCAACACAGCAGCACGATGACGCGCGGCGCAGCGCAACAATCCGTCACCGTCATTCCTGATTCGGGCACCGATGAACTCGCAGGGCTGACCGGCAAAATGACGATCAACATCGCCGACGGCAAACATTCGTATGATTTCGAGTACGCGCTCGAAACATCCAAACTTTGAATAACGCACTATTAACCACCGGCGATCACACCAGGTCGTCACATCAACCATAAGGAGAACCAAACCATGAATCTCG
Source organism: Acidobacteriota bacterium (assembly GCA_043718445.1). Taxonomy (GTDB): domain Bacteria; phylum Acidobacteriota; class Blastocatellia; order RBC074; family RBC074; genus JACPYM01. The sequence continues at coordinate 643 of JAYSVR010000102.1, forward strand.
CATTAACCGAATCGGCATTAGCCGAAGTCAGAAAATTTATTGAAGGCGAAAGCGTCGGCACCGAAGGCGGCTTGCGCGTGCGCGTCGTACCCGGCGGCTGCTCTGGCTTTCAATACGGCATGAACATCGAGGAAGCGCCGCAAGAGACCGACGAAGTCGTAGAGACCAGCGGCCTGCGCGTTTTCGTAGACATGTTCAGCGCGCAATATCTCGAAAACGTCCAGATTGATTACGTCAGCGGCGTGATGGGTTCGGGCTTCACGTTCAGCAACCCGAACGCGAGCGGCGGCTGCGGCTGCGGCACTTCGTTCTCGGCATAACCCAAAGGTGTGGGGTAGGTTCTCAACCTGCCCCACAGCTTGAGCGCACACGCCGGGCAGGTTGAGAACCTGCCCTACATCTATCCTAAGTTGCCATCCCAATTCACACCACAATTCGAACCAACCGCGTTGCCCGCCGATTACGGCGATGTGCGCAAGGAATACGACGCGATTCGCCACGGCGCGGCGCTGATTGATTTCTCACCCGCCGCCAAGCTGCGCCTCACCGGCAAGAACGCGACTCAGTTTCTCAACGGCCTCGTGAGCAACGACGTAAAATCGCTCGAACCCTATCAAGGCGTAGCCGCTTGCTTCCCCAACCTGCAAGGCAAAGTCGCGGCGCTGACCGTGATCTATAACAGCGGTGATGGATTGCTGATTGAACTCGACGCCAGCAACCGCGAGAAGATTTTCAAAAACCTTTCGCGCTTCGTCGCGGCGGGCGAATTCTTTCTGACCGATGTCACCACCGAACTCGCGTTGCTTTCGTTGCAAGGGCCGCAAGCCGCCGCTGTGTTATCGGCGGCGTCGAACACGACGATTGAATACACCGAAACGCGTACGATGCGTTCGTTCCCGATTGCTTCGGTCGAGATTGCCACGCGCAATCGCACCGGCGCGGCGGGCTTCGATCTTTTCGTCACGACCGCGCAAGCCGCTGCGTTGCGGCAAACGCTGATCGCGCACGGCGCGCAACCCGCCGGACAAACTGCCTTCAACAGCGCGCGGCTCGAAGCAGGTCTGCCGCTCGAACCCGCCGATGTGAACGAAAGCTACATCATCAACGAAACCAATCTTGCCGAAACGGTGAGTTACACCAAAGGCTGTTATCTGGGGCAGGAAGTCATCGCGCGCATCCACTGGCGCGGTCAGCCCGCCAAACAACTCAAAGGCTTGCTGCTCGAATCATCAGAATCCAATTTGGCAGGCGCTGAGTTGTGGGCGAACGACCCGCAAGGCACATTCAAAAAAGTAGGCGACATCACCAGTCACGCGCACAGCTTCACGCTCGACCGCGAGATTGGGTTCGGCTACGTGCATCGTCACTTTTTGAATGAAGGCACTGAATTCGCGCTGCAACGCGACACGCAATCCATTGGCAAGGCGGAATTGGCGGCAACGCCGTTCATTTGATCTGATATGCCAGAAGAACCTAAAACACCCAAACCCGAACTCACCGACTTTGATCGCGCAACGGTCGAACTCGCCTACGAAATCATTTCGCGTTACGTAGACCACACTCAACTCGCCGGACTCGTGATCGGTACAATGGCCGCGCGCCTCGGCGAAGAAGGCGTCAAACCCATCGCGCAAAGCGATTACTGGCAGGGTTACATGGCGAGCCGCCGCCAACTGCTCAACGCCAAAGAAGACATCGAACGCCTCTCGCGCCTGCTTGATGGTTCGCGCTAAATGGATGCCGTCTTTCAACTTGCCATCACTCAATTCAACGTGGGCGAATTTTTCGATTGCCACGAAACGCTCGAACCGCTGTGGCAAGCTGCTGCGGGCGATGAACGCATCTTCCTGCACGCACTGATTCAATCCGCCATCGCGCTCTGCCACGCGCAACGCGGCAATCGCAAAGGGGCGATGAGCCTGCACGCCCGCGCCCAAAGCAAATTCAAATATCTACCTGACCAAATGCACGGCGTAGCCCTGCGCCAGCTTTCCCGCGAGCTTGAGGCTTTCTTCGGTGCTGTTTATGCTGCGCAGGCTGGTGCGGTTTCATATCCCACCATTCAATGGCAACTCGATTCCAAGCTCGGAGACTGACTTATGCGTATCCGCGAAATCATCTTCAACAACGTGCGCGCCTTTCGCGGCGAACACCGCATTTCTTTTGTTGACCAATTGACAGATCTGGCGAGTCCGATTTCGGTGATTGCGGGAACCAATGGCACTGGCAAGACGACGATTCTTGAGACCATTAATGAGTTGTTTCAATTCGCCATCACATTAGAGATTCGACCTAATTCATTGCTAGCTCATGTTGCCCAAGATGGATTCGTTAGTTTAACGCTTGAGTTCAACTCACTTGATTTTCCTGAAAGTGAGTTGTTGTTAGAACCTCAAACGTTGTGCTTGATGGTAGGCAAAAGAGAGTTAGCGCCTCAGCAAATACCGCCGCAATCGCTTTTTTGCCTTTCTACTTTTTCCCAGCCCGCATCTGCTATTCCTCGGATTGGGCACGACCTGCCGCTCCGGCAATTGCTAGTTAGCAAGGTCAGCAGCATGCAGGCTGTGGAAACAGCGCGGCACGGTGGATTGCTTTATTTCCCTCAAGCTCGCCAACCCTTTCCCGCTTCGATAAATGCTGTAGTAGTTGAAGATCAACCACAGTCGTTTGAATGGGTATCTCAGGTTGGCTCTCCCAGCCAATGGAAAGGTAGTTTGGAGGCGCTCTGGGTCTGGCAAAACTATTTAGACTTGGAAGCCGGAGCGGCTAACGGGAATGGCGGCTATGGCAACCATGCCAACCTTCATCCCTTTATCGAATATGCGGAAGAAGCCTTGGGCAGAGACCGCAAGTTTATGATCCGACAAGGCCGTGTCTTAGTGCAGGCAGATTGGAAAAACAACGGCGAGCTTGCTTGGGTCAGGCTCGATCAATTGCCTTCAGGTGAGCAACAGCTTTTGTTTTTACTGGGTGAGCTAACCCGTCGTCGTCGTCCTGGCGCAGTGATTGCGATTGATGAGCCCGAAACGAGTTTGCATCCATCATTGCAACGCGGGCTGGTCTATAAGCTGATGAAACTCGCCAGTGCGTGGGATTGCCAACTCCTGCTGGCGACACATTCGCTGGAAATCATGCGCTCGGTTCATGCTTCGAGACTCATTAACCTCGACCATCCGGGCCGATATGAACGACAGCTTAAGGCTTATGCGGAGGCCGCCGCGTGAATCGCTTTCCTTCTGTGGACGAACTCGAAATCGCCATTACCGGCAAGCAAGGCATTGCCGTCATCGTTGAAGGAGACACGTTTGCCGACGATCCTTTTTACTACCGCAAATGGTTCGACACACACTCAGACGACCTTGCCTTCTATCCACAAAACGGTTGGACGCAAGTGGTGACAGCCGTGAAAGCATTGCGGGAACGTGGCTTGGAAATTCCTGTTTACGGCATGATTGACCGCGACTTTTGCGCAGACCACGAACTTGACCGCGACTTTGAAACGCCCGGCATTTTGCGCACGTCACGCTTCACGCTCGAAAACTATTTGCTTGATCCGCAATGTTGGGCAGCTACCTTTCAACTGATCTTCAGCCGCAACCCCGCTGCCGCGCGGAGTTGGGATCAAACTGATTTTGTCGCCCAACAAATCAACGAGGCCTATCACTTCTGTCTCGGCATCGCGGCGCACAATTGGGTCGTAAACAAGATCACTCCTGTCTATGAAGCACAGCTAGGCTTTCAATCGCGCAAATTTCTTGAGCCCTTTCAGAAGAATACGGATGACGAAGCAATGGCAGTGGCGTTGTCGAGTTGGCAAGGCCAGTTGGGTGCGACGGAGGATTTTCCGGAGATGTTTCAAACACGCTTGGAACACTTGCGCGAACGAGATGCGGCCTTTCACGAAACCCAAGTTTCCGGCAAACACGTTCTGCGAGTTCTTTACAGCAGGTTCTCACGCCTGAAGCCGAGCTTTCCGCCTGACGTTTATCTCAATCTGTATCTCGACAAGTGTCCTTCGCCGCCGCCCGACCTGGTAGCCTTGATTGACCGCATTCTCGCCCACGCCCATCAACCCAAAGGAGCTTGATTCCATGCTGCTAAAAATCCGTCTGGCGCTGTTAAGCCTTTGGCTGGGTTCCGCGAGCCTATTCAGCTTTGTCGTAGCGCCCGCTGCGTTCAAAGCATTGCCCTCACGGTGGCTCGCAGGCAATGTCGTAAACAGCGTACTGGGCGTAACCGAAATCATCGGCATCGTGGTTGGCATTGCCTTGTTATTGCTGTTGCTGGCGGCCAAACCGACGCGGCGCGCGCTGTGGTTTGAGGGCGTTACGTTGGCGTTGATGACGCTGGCAATGGTGCTGTCAAAATTCGTCGTATCGAAAAACCTGCACTCGTTGCGCGCGCAGTATGGTGAAGCGTTATCAACTTCTCCTGCACTGCAAGCCGTGAAATCGGTTTTTGATGGATACCATCAGGCTTCAGTAGGGCTGATGACTTTCAACTTGTTGGCGACGTTGTTGCTGATGGTTTATTTGATTCGCCGTCCGACCAATTCAGGTGAATCGCATGGCTGAAATTGAAGAGCAGGACTCGTTCACCTTTCAGTTCACCCAAACGCCCGCGCACAAAGAACGCGGTCCGCGACTGGATGAATTCGTCGCGCAGCAATTGCCGCGCGTCAGTCTCACACGCATCCGCCGCCTGATCGAAGAAGGCGACGCGACCGTCAACGACGCGGCTTCGCAAAAAGGCTATCGCCTCGTCACGAACGATTCCGTCACCGTCAAACTATTCGCGGCGGAAAAGTCATCTGCCACGCCGGAAAACATTCCGCTCGAAATCCTTTATGAAGACGACGACTTGATCGTCGTCAACAAGCCAGTGGGAATCTTGGTGCATCCTTCGCACAGCGAAAAATCGGGCACGTTGCTCAACGCGCTCGCTTATCACTTTTGGCAAACGCACAAGGCGGCGATTCGTCCGGGCTTGGTGCATCGGCTCGACCGCGATACGTCAGGCGTAATCGTCATCGCAAAAACGCCGCGCGCGCATCGCACGTTGGCGAAACACTTCCGCGAACGCTGGGTCAAAAAGTTTTACGTGGCACTGGTCAGCGGCGTAGTCGAAAAGAATTCCGGCGAAATTGACGCGCCCATCGGCGCGCGCGACACGGCCTGGCCGCGCTGGTGCGTAATGCCCGAAACCGAAGGCGGACGCGGGGCGCAAACTCGTTACACCGTCAAACAACGCTTCGCTGCGCACACGTTGCTTGAACTCGAACCGCTCACCGGACGCACGCATCAGTTGCGCATTCATTGCCTATTGATCGGACATCCGATTGTGGGCGATGCGGTTTACCGCGACGAAGACAGCATTGATTCGCTGGTCAAAACGCATCGCCTCAAACATCAGTTGCTGCACGCTGCGCAATTGCACTTCCGCCATCCCGCGACCGGCCAATCAATGCAAATGCAAGCGCCATTACCGGCTGAATGGAAACCTTTACTGAGTGCTGAAACCCAATGACCGACCACCGACCACCGACCACCGACATACTCATTCTCGGCGGAGGCCCCGGCGGCATCGCGGCCCTGCTTTGGGCGCATTCGGTTGGCTTGCGCGGCTTGTTGCTTGAGACGGCTAACGAACTCGGCGGACAGTTGCTGCAAATGTTTCATCCGGTGATTGATTATCCGGGCTTGCTGCCTGCGGATGGCGCGGCGTTACGCGATACGTTCAAACAGCACGTTGATAAATTGTCATTGGGCTATCGGCTGGGCTGTCGGATTGAGTCAGTTGGTTTGGCGAATAAAGCCGTGGTTTGTAACGGCGAAACGCTGACGGCACGAGCGATTATCATCGCCACGGGCGCGCGGCAGCGCTGGCTGGGCATCCCCGGCGAAAATCTCGCATGGCACATTGACGCCAACGCCGAGCGCGCTTATCACAATCAACTTGTCTGCGTCATCGGCGGAGGCGACTCCGCGGTTGAGAACGCGAACATCCTCGCGCACACCGCCGCGCACGTGACGCTCATCCACCGCTCTGACAAATTTCGGGCACGTGCAGAATGGCTCGCGGCGGCAGAGGCTGCGCCAAACGTTACGATCTTGGGCAACACCCAAGCGCGCGAAATTCACGCTGATCGCATCGAAATCCAAAACGTAAAAACAGGTGCGCTAAATACGTTGCCTGTCGTTGCGGCCTTCGTTCGCGCGGGCATCTTACCAAATACAGAATGGTTTGCCGGGCAGATCGAATTGGATGAGGCGGGCTATGTGCGAGCGTTTGCGAATCAGCAGACGGCGCAGCCATTGGTTTATGCGATTGGTGATGTATGCAAACCAATTTGTTTGAGCGTTGCCAGCGCCGCAGGCCACGCGGCGCTGGCGGTGAAAGATGCTCGTGAGCGCCTGTCAGCTTGCGATCGTTCCCAATCGCTTACTTCAGCACACATTTATTAACCGAGCTTGCCCAGATTGTGCGTTACGCCGCCGATGAGTTCGAGCCAGAATCCGGCGAGAAATCCGTGCGCCTGTACGAAGCGCTAAAGCGTAGGGTCGTCAATGTCGGAACGCAGCATGGCATCACGGAAATCAAAGTCACCGATCACGCTGGGGCCGCGTTCGGTGACTTTGATTTCAGTGACTTTGATGATGTTGTTGCTGTTGGTTTCACTCATAAAACTTCTCCTGCAAAACAAAAGAGCGCCGAGTTTCCCGGGCGCCCTTGATTGATCTTGGCAACGCGATAAGGCTTATGGCCTGCCGCTCTCCAAAAACGCTTTTAATTTACGCGACCGCGACGGATGCCTCAGCTTGCGCAGCGCCTTCGCTTCGATTTGGCGGATGCGTTCGCGCGTCACGGCGAAATGCTGACCGACTTCTTCGAGCGTATGCTCTGAGCCGTTCGGCCCCAGCCCGAAGCGCATCTTGATGACCTTTTCTTCGCGCGGCGTGAGCGTCTTCAACACTTCTTCCGTGATTTCGCGGAGGTTGATGTTGATGACGGCTTCCGCCGGGTTTTGGATGGTCTTGTCTTCGATGAAATCGCCCAGATGCGAATCTT
>JAYSVR010000103.1:0-25852 GCA_043718445.1 Acidobacteriota bacterium
TCGTTTTTGACAACTCAAACCCATTGCCCACGCGATTGCCTGGATAGCTCAGATGGTTAGAGCGGCGGATTCATAACCCGCAGGTCGGCGGTTCGATCCCGCCTCCAGGCACTGCTAAAAACCAAAAGGGGAGCGCAATGCGCTCCCCTTTTGGTTTTTAGCAGTGCGGCATTTTATGCCGGTAAAGGCCGCAGCAAACGAATCAGCCCTTCGACCTGACGGCGAATATGCGTCGGCAGCGAAGTCACTTTCTCCTGATCCTTCGTAATCAAAAACTCAACGGCGGAAGCCAGCGGGCCGAGCAGTTCATTGCCCTGATTGCGCGCGATCAAATCTTTCACCAGTTTGTGATGGCCGAGCGAAGCCGCCGATTGCAGGTATTGCAATTCTTCTTGATGCCAGTCTGCTGACTTGCCGCGCCGTCCGCATTGCATGGCTTCCTGCCAGTTGGTGCGAGCGTTGGGCATATCGCTGTGATTGAGCGAATCAATGAAGCTGCGCAAATAGATATTGCCGAGGGCTGTCCACGCGGCGTCATCGCTGGGGTTATATTTGAGTACGGTCTTATAAGCGCGAATGGCTTCGGCTTCGCGTCCCAGCGATTCGAGCGCAATGGCTTTGTTATACCAAAGCGCCGGTTGTTGCGGCGCGATTTTCAAGGCTTGGTCATAAGCCGCAACCGCGTCATCAGCGCGTCCTAACTGACGCAACACGATGCCGCGCCGCATTAGCGTATTGATGTCAGAAGGATTGAGTTGCAATACGCGGTCATAACAATCCAAGGCGGCGGCGGCGCGTTCGAGTTGCAACAGCAAGTCGCCGCGTTCGCGCCAAGCGTCAATGTCATCGGGGTTGAGTTGCAAGGCCAACGCATAGCCATCATTGGCGGCCTCGATCTGTTGCGCTTGTGCCAGCGCCCGCGCGCGTTGCAACGCGGCGGGATAACAATTAGGAATGATTTCCAACGCACGCGCAAAGCACGCCGCCGCGCGTTGCGGCTGATTGAGTTGCATCAGCGCCTGACCGTAACCGATCCATGCTTCAAAGTCGTCCGGCTCTAATACAAGCGCACGTTTGAAGCTTTTGACTGACTCATCATTACGCTTCAACCCCAGCAACGCCGCGCCGCGCAATTGCCACGCCGAGCCGTTTTCCTTATCGAGTTTCAGCGCGTATTCAGCGCATTCGAGCGCCTTGCTGTGGCGTCCGATGCTGTAATAAGCCACGGCTTGCAAGATGTAAGTTTCAGCTTTGGTAAATTTGGCCGAGTCGCGTTTTTTGCTTTTGCTGGTGGCTTTGCTGACTTGCGGCCCCAGTGAACGATGGCTGGTGGGTTGCGCTAAAGGGTCGTCGGCTTCGAGCCTTACGCCTGCGAGTTCAGGCGCGACGGGCATTTGTTGCGACATCTGGTTGGCTCCCAATTCAGAAGCCAAATCCTGCAACGGCCCGGTCGGTCGCCCGACCTTCATCTCGTGACCGTCCAGCGCGTCTGCGCCTTCGGGCAACATCAGTTCGGCGGTCTTGCGCACAACTGAACTTTTGATAAACGCATTGAACACCGGAGCGATAGCCGAACCCACCGACCCGCGCAATGCGTCGAGCTTTCCTGTTTTCATCACCATTGCCTCCTCAGACAATTTGCCTGCACCTTTTTCTTACGTCGTTGACCGAGTGCTTATTGCCTCTGGTCTATTTTATGTTTTGCCTATTCCTGCTCTGCCGTCGTGCCACATCTGAATCAAGACGCACCCAAAAGACACACTTAAACCGGACGATGCCAAAAAGGGGAAACGAATTGACAGCATGCTGTATGACTAACGCTAAGGGGGAGTGGATGCGTGCGGGAGTTTCCCTTTGTGATAAAGGGACTCAATCTGCGATCAGGTTGCGATATTTCGATGAGCGATTCGTGGTTGTGTCGAGAAACGGATGTGCATTCGACTTGCTTCGGATTTGAGTGGACGCGCGTGCGAATTATTACGTAGGACGATACCGCCGGCCTAGAACACGAAAGCCAGTCCACTGACGCAGACTGGCTTTCAAGTTAATCACGAATGACTTTATTTCGGCTTACTTCTTCGCTTTCAGATAAGCCGCTGGATTGGCTTTAACCGTATCAACGCAACCCGCGCAGCACACTGCGAATTTCTGTCCGTTGGCTTCGCTGAACAGTTTTTTATCAACCGGTTCGCCCGTGACGGGACAGGTTTCAACGCCATCGCCTTTGCCCAGAAACGCCGTTTCTTTTTTCGGCAGCGGTTTCAGATAGGCTTCAGGATTCTTTTTGACCGTCGCCATGCAACCTTCACAGCAAACATAAAACTCGCGTCCCATCGCTTCGCCTTTGAGGTTCTTGTTGTTGGGTTCGCCAGTCACGGGGCAAGTTTCGATGCCGTCGCCTTTGCCGATGTATTTCGTGGCTACGGCTTTGTCTTGCGCACCATGGTTCATCGCCGCGTGATCGCCGTGTCCGTGGCCTTCCGATTTCGCCATGCCAGCAACCGCCGCTTGCTGGGCCGCTTCGGTCTTTTTGATATACAGCGCCGGACTCTTTTGCGCTTTCGCCATGCATCCGCCGCAGCAGAAATAGACCGTGCGTCCGTGGAAGTCGGCGTGCATGTCTTTGTTCGACATCTCTTCACCGGTCACGGGACAGGTCGTAACGCCATCGCCCTTGCCCATGAATTTCACCGCTTTCGGGGCCGCTTTACCTGCTGTTTTTTTAGCGCCTTGCGCCGCTGCCGTGAACGCCAACGCGCCCACGATCAAAAATGCAAAGAATATTTTGCTAAACTGTTTCATAAACACTGCTCCTTGTGAGTTTCGTTGAATGATCGCAGCCCGTTTATCAGGCCGCGTAAAAGAATGACGGCGCGCAGTGTAACGCATCGGCGCGCGCGCGCCCAAATAACTTTGGAGTGCTGCGGCTTCGACGCAGCTTTAGCGTTCGCCACGCAAGCAATTGTTTGCCACGAACCTTTCGGCAGCGAGCCTGTCGCACTCCACCATGCTTGGCTCAATGCGTAAGCACTCGTTAGCCGTGAACTTTTCCGTTGCGAACGCAAAGCGGCGGCGAGCCGTCCGCACTCCATAAGGCTCACTTGACGTGCCGGGATTCGGCGTCTGATGGGCAATGGTTTCAGCCGGATTGCGGCCTGAACGACCACGACTTTATACTCCGCCAACCCATCACATCGAATCAACCGTCACTTTTTCTGAAAGGAATCAATTTCATGACCAAACGTATCGTGATCGCATTTTTCGGCATCGTCTTCCTGCTCAGTGTCAGCACGGCGCAAACACCTGCTCCGTCCACCGGCGAAGCGCCCAACATCAACGGCGACTGGACGGGTACGTGGGGGATTTACAGTCCGGCCAAAGGTACGACGCCGCCGGTGAATATCTGCAAGACGCTGCTCGCCAAAGTCGAACGCAAAGGCGAAGTCTGGCTCGCCAACTTCGAAGGCGATTGCGGCAGGCCGTATAAATACGAGATCAAGATGGAAGGCCGTCAGGTCGGCAAGTCTATTCTGTTCAAAGGAACAGTAGATTTGGGGCCGAAAGACGGCGGCGTGTTCGATTGGATCGGCAAAGCCAACGACAAAGAATTCGTCGGTTTCTTTACCAGCGCGGGTTATACGGGCACGTTCGCCCTCACGCGGCCTGAAGCCAAGCCGGAAGCGAAAGAGCAAAAATAGAGTTGTTGCGGCTGAGGACATTGGAGGATTTGCGTTTTTGCACCTCAATCAACCCTAACCATTTGATGACCGGCATTGTCCATTATCAATTTTCAATTCTTAAGCAGAGATAACCCTCAATAAAGACGGCCTTTGCCAATAATTGAGAATTGATAATGGACAATATCGGTCATCAAATAGCTTGGGGCAGCGATGGGCGCGAAACGCAAATCCCACAATGTTTTCTGTCGCCACGAATCTAATAACCAAGACTAATTTCACCTGCTCATCATTCGTGCCGCAGCGCAACCAGCGGATCCACCTTCGTAGCTCGCCGCGCCGGAAGCCAACACGCGAGCAACGCCATCGCTGACAACAGCACGGCGACAACCACGAACGTCAGTGGGTCAGTCGCCGTCACGCCAAACAACAAACGCGTCAATAGCCGCGTCAACGCGAAAGACAAAACGAGTCCAGCCAACAATCCAACGCCGACCAGTCGCATGCCTTGTCCGATGACCAGTTTGAGAATGTCTGCTGCGCCCGCGCCCAACGCCAATCGAATGCCAAACTCGCCCGTGCGCTGCGCGACGGAATAAGCCAGTACGCCGTAAATGCCTACGGCAGCCAACAGCAGCGCCAATGCTGAAAGCCAGTTCAACAAGACGGCGCTGAAACGCGGCTGCGCCAAATGCGCGGCGACCAACTCATCCATCGTAGCAACGCCCGTGATGGCTTGCGTGGCGTCAAGCGCGGCGACTTCGTTGCGCACCAACGGCAATATCGCGTTGGCATCGCGTGCCGTACGCACCGCGAAGTGATTGACGAAACCCGGCCCCCACTGTGCAAACGGGACGTAAAGATCAAAGCGTACGTCTTGCAACGCACGATAGCGCGTGTCGCCGACGACACCGACGATGGTGCGCAAAGTTTCATTGCCTAAATCCAACTTGAGGCGTTTGCCAATCGGATCAACGCCCGCGCCAAACAAGGTTTGCGCCATCGTCGCGCTGATGATGGCGACGGGTTGCGATTGATCGGTGTCGAAATCGTTGAACTCACGCCCAGCCGTTCGCGGCAGTTTGATCGTGCTGAAATAATGCGGCGTGATGGCTTCAAAATTAGGGACTCGATTTTTCTTCGCTTCGGTTTCAGATTGGCCTTCGAGTGCAAAAGGCACATCCCACCCGACTGCGCCTTCCATCGGACGAATCAATACCGCACTCGCGGCTTCGATGCCGGGCTTCGCTTCGAGGCGTTCAATCAACTCTTTGTAAAAGGCACGGCGCGCTTCGGGCTTGTTGGCGTACTTCGCACCTTGTAAGCGCAACTGCATCGTCAGCGTATTCGACGGATCAAAGCCGAGATCAAGCCGACTGAGATTGACGAAGCTACGCAAAATGAGTGTCGCGCCGACTAATAAAACTACGGTCACGGCAACCTCGGCGATGACTAATGCGCTGCGCGTACGCGCACCTGCGCCGCTCGACATCCGGTTGCCGCCTTCGTTAAGTGATTGATTCAGGTTTACGCGCGAAGCCGCGAGTGCCGGAACCAGTCCGCACAACAACGCCGTCAGGAGCGTTACGCCGAGGCTGAACAGCAACACCGTGACGTTGAGCGAAACTTCTTCGATGCGCGGAATGTCAGCGGGCGCGACGCGCACCAGCAACTTGATGAGCCAATACGACAAGGCTACGCCGCCGAAGCCGCCCGCCAACGCGAGCAAAAAACTTTCGGTCAACAATTGCCGCACCAATCGTCCGCGTCCTGCGCCCAACGCAGCGCGCACCGCGAACTCACGTCGCCGTGCCGTAGCGCGCGCCAACGACAGATTGGCGATATTCGCCGTCGCAATCAGCAACAACATCGCCGTCGCCGCCAGCAACAACCACAACGCCGGACGCGCATCGCCGAACAAGTGCGCGGCCAGCGGCGTGATGACGATGCGATGTCCGTCCGCCTTCGTTTGGGGCTGCGCCTGCGCGATGCGCGCGACGATGGTGTTCAATTCGGCTTCGGCTTGCGCGAACGTCACATTCGGTTTGAGCCTGCCGACGGCGGTCAAAAAAGATGAATCATAATTTTCCGTCCAGCGCGCAGGCACGACAGTTTTGATCGGCAGCCAAAGGTCTACGCCTTGGGGAAACTCGAACTGCGCAGGCATCACACCAATCACCGTAAAATTGTTATCACTCAACGTAACGCTCTGCCCGATGACATTCGCGTCGGCGTTGAACCGTTCGCGCCATACGCGGTCGCTGATGACGGCGACCTTCGCGCCATTCACTACGTCGTCGCTTTCGTTGAAGACACGCCCGTGCGCCGCTTGTGCGCCGAGCAACGAAAAGAAACTGCCTGACACTTTGGCGCTTTCGAGTTGGACGGCTTCGCCGCGCCCCGTCAGTACATAACCGTAGCCATACGCTGTCGCGGGCAATACGGCTACGCCGGAAAGCGTTTGCGCCTGCTGCCCCCAGTCGCGTACCTCGGCAATGGATAGCTCGACAAACGGCTGACTAGAAGTCAGGTCACGCTTCCACAACGCGACCAGTTGAGCTTGTTCAGCAAACGGCAAAGGCCGCAGCAACACCGTATGCACGATGCTGAAAATTGCCGTAATCGCGCCAATGCCCAGCGCCAGCGTCAACACCGCCAATAACGTAAAGCCCGGCTGTTTGCGCAACGTACGCGCGCCGAACCGCAAATCCTGTAACAAGTTTTCCATCGCAATTCCTTTTCTCGATTTTTCTGGCAGCAGCGGCAACCACCGCGAAAGCTGTGATTGTTCAGCAAGGCTCAACTCACATTCCAATAAGTGCCAGTCATAACTGCGCACTGCACTGGCTTCTGCTTCCGTTTCTGACAAACCTTCCAACCGCGCGTCGTCATAAATCGCTTCCAGATGCAGCGCGATTTCTTCGACGATTTCATTCTCGCGTAAGGGCGGCAAGCGCAACACAGCGAGACGTTCGCGCACTATCTGTTTCCATTCATTCATCGTTGACCTCGCAGTAGCCAAAGCCGAACCGCAGGCATTATCATCGCTCTGTCATTTCAACGGAGTCATCGTTATGCCGACCATTCAAATCGAAACGAATTTATCGTCTGAGCAATTGTTCAACGCCGCGCGCCAGATGCCGCGCCCTGAATTGGAGCGCCTCTTCGCGCGGCTCTTTGCTGACAAGGCGCGGGAAGAAACGCCCAACCTCTCGAAAGCGGAAAGCAAACTGTTGCTCAAAATCAATCAAGACATTGCTCCTGCCGCGCGCCGACGCATGAACGAATTGATTGAGAAGCGAGACAATCGGCTCATCACTCCCGCCGAACTCGAAGAACTGATTCAACTCAACGATCAGGCCGAAGCCTTTGGCGTCGAGCGCTTGAAATGCCTGCTCAAACTGGCCGCGTTGCGCAACGTCACGCTCGACGAAGTAATGAGCCAGTTGGGCATCGAGCCTGTGCCTCATGACTAGACGGCGAATCCCGAAAAAGCTGCATCAGTTAGTCGTGAAACGCGCACAGGATTGCTGCGAATACTGCATCTGCCAGGAAAGCTACGGCCCTGACGGTTTCATCAACGAACACATCATTCCTCGCGCGGCGGGTGGCAAGAGCGTCGCTGGCAACCTCGCGCGCTTGCCAACGCTGTAACAATTTCAAGTATGACAAGACTCACGCCTTTGACCCGCTTACGCTAACGATGGTTCCGCTTTTTCATCCACGCCAACACGACTGGCACGAACACTTCGTTTGGAACGACGATTACACACTGGTCATCGGCCTGACGCCGATTGGACGAGCGACGGTTGCCGCGTTGAACTTGAACCGTGAAGGCGTCGTCAATCAGCGCAAGCTGTTGTTGCTCATCCACAAACACCCGCCCGGCAAGTACAAATCATCAGACACCAACTTGAGGTAACTCACTCACTGCGCAACGCAATCATCGGATCAACCTTTGTCGCCCGATGCGCCGGAATCCAACAGGCCAGCAAGGCCACCACCGTCAACAACAATGCGACGGCGGCGAAGGTCACGGGGTCGGTCGCTGGCACCTCGAACAACAAACTCTTCAGCATCCGCGTCAGCACTAACGCGGCAACGAGTCCCAACGCTACGCCCAGCAAGGCCAGCGTCAGGCCGTCGCGCAGCATCAGCCGCAAGACTTCAGAAGCGTTTGCTCCGAGCGCCATCCGAATACCGATCTCGCGCGTGCGCTCTGTGACGGAATGCGCCACGACGCCGTAAATCCCGACCGCGGCGAGCAGCAATGCCAAGCCAGCAAATACGCCGATGAGCAGCATATTCAAGCGCCGCGCGGCGACCGATGCGGCCAGATATTCTTCCACCGTAAGGATGCCATAAAGCGTAGCTGATAACCGCCACCGGATGCGCGTCTTCATTACGATTGTCTTCGGCCTGAATCGCGCGGCCTTGCCCGGCGGTTACGCCCAACACGTCGAAGTAATTGTCTGAGACTAATTCGAGACTGAGCTTGTCTGATCGCTCGCCTTCGCCGAGTCGCACCGTCGTTTGCAGATAAGCGAGCAAGCCATCGAAGACTTCGTTCTGCGCGCGGTAATCTACGTAATCGGGATAAGTGAAGATGGTGTTTTGAAACTTCGGATTGACCGTCTCGCCCGCCACCAGCGCCAGTTGCTGCGGCGCTTTGACGGGCAATGAACGCAACAACACTTTGTCGGCTACGCTGAAAATCGCTGTATTCGCGCCGATGCCCAGCGCCAGTGTCAGCACGGCAATCAACGTGAAGCCCGGTTGCTTCATCAGCATTCGCACCCCAAAGCGCAGGTCTTGCCATAACGATTCCATTCGCATTCCTCCTTTTCGTTCGAGCCATTCACTGGCCGCGTATAACGGTTGCCATTCGACGCGACTCAACTCGCATTCGAGCAAGCGCCAGTCATAACTTTGCACAGCGCGAGCTTCGGCTTCGGTTTTAGACAAGCCTTCAGAAAGCGCTTCGTCATAAATCGCTTCGAGATGCAGCGCGACTTCTTCGACAATCTCAAGCTCGCGTTCCGGCGGCAGGCGCAGGGGTGCGAGATGCGTGCGGACAATTTGTTTCCAATCTTTCATCGTAGCCTCTGTGGGGGTGCCGCAGTGCGGGCGGATGTGCTTCGCGTTTCATCGTTCGGCATTCGCCGCGCGCGGGCGAGTGCGTTAGGATGCGGCTTCGCTACGGTCAATGCCGGAGAAAACCTGATGAAATTTTTCAACGCCGAAGGGCCGATGATGCCCGACATTCATTACGTGCTGCCGCCGCTCGCGCGGTTCAATCAGGACGAAGTCACCAGCCTGATTGCGGCGCGCAAGTATTTCGTCTTGCACGCGCCGCGGCAGACCGGCAAGACGACTTGCATGATGGCGTTGATGAAAGCCTTGAATGAAAGCGGGCAATATCGCGCACTCTATTTCAACGTCGAGACCGGGCAAGCCGCGCGCGAAAACGTAGACGCCGCGATGGGTGCCATCCTTTCGCAACTCGCCTGGCAGGCGCATTTGCAACTCAAAGACGAATTTCCCACGCAAAACCTTAAGGCCGCGCTGGCGCCTGAACGAGTCTTTGGCGCGTTGCACTGGATGTTGAGCCAATGGAGCGCCGCCGACCCGCGCCCGCTCGTCGTCGTACTCGATGAAATAGATTCGCTCATCGGCGATACGTTGATTTCGGTGTTGCGCCAGTTGCGTTCGGGTTATCCCGACCGTCCGGCGGCCTTTCCGCAATGCGCGATTCTGTGCGGCGTGCGCGACGTACAGGATTACCGCATTCACTCTTCCAGCACGAAAGCCGTCATCACCGGCGGCAGCGCCTTTAACATCAAGGCCGCGAGTTGGCGGCTCGGCAATTTCACGGCGGACGACATCCGGCAGCTTTACGCGCAGCACACCGTTGAGACGGGACAGGTTTTTGACGAAGCGATTTTTCCGCTCGTCTGGGAACTCACCGAAGGCCAGCCCTGGCTCGTCAATGCGCTCGCTTATGAAGTCTGCTTTCGCATGCCCGAAGGCAAAGACCGCGCGCAAACCGTCACCTGCGATTTGATCGAACGCGCCAAAGAAATCCTGATCTTGCGCCGCGACGTACACCTCGATCAGTTGGCAGACAAGTTGCAGGAAGACCGCGTGCGCCGCGTGATCGAACCCATCCTGAGCGGCACGCCGGAGCGCGAAACCATTCCGCCCGACGATCTCAAATACACGCGCGACCTGGGGCTGGTCGCGCCCAGCGGTCTGCCGCGCATCGCCAACCGCATCTATCAAGAGGTCATCCCCCGCGAACTGACCTGGGTCACACAGGAATTCATGGTGCAAGAGACGGCCTGGTACGTCGCCGCCGACGGGCGCTTGGACATGAGCAAACTGCTCAAAGCCTTTCAGCAATACTTCCGCGAAAACGCCGAAGCCTGGCTCGAACGCTTCGCTTACAAAGAAGCCGGGCCGCACCTGCTGTTGCAAGCCTTTCTGCAACGCATTGTGAACGGCGGCGGCGACATCCGCCGCGAATACGGTTTGGGACGGATGCGCACCGATTTGCTCGTCATCTGGCCTTACGCCGCCGGCACGCAGCGCGTCGTCATCGAACTCAAAGTCGCCCGCACCGCGCCCGACAAACTCATCAGCGAAGGCCTGGCGCAAACCGCTGAATACATGGATCGCAGCGACGCCGCCGAAGGCCATCTGGTCATCTTCGACCGGCGGCGGCGCAAGTGGGCCGACAAAATCTTTCGCCGCACCCGCAAACATCAAGGCCACAGCATTACGGTGTGGGGCATGTGAAGCGCATTCAATCGCAGCCGCAGTCGCGCGCCATATCGTTCCGCTTGCCCGCCTCTGGTAGCCAAAGCCGAACCGCAAGCAGTATCATCGCTCCGTCATTTCAACGGAGTCATCGTTATGCCAACCATTCAAATCGAAGCGAATTTATCGTCCGAACAATTGCTCAACGCCGCGCGGCAAATGCCGCGCCCTGAATTCAATCGCTTCGTCGAAGACGTATTGCGAGTGCGCGCCAATCACGAACGCGGCAACCTTTCCGTCGCCGAATCGGAACTGCTGGCGCAAATCAATCAGCCGGTTCCCGCTGACATGCAGCGGCGTTACGACGAATTGCTCGCGCGCCGCGACGCCCGCACGCTCTCAACCGACGAACAGCAAGAGTTGTTGCGCCTTACCGATCAGGTTGAATTGCTCGAAGCCGAACGCATGAAACGCCTGATTGAATTGGCGCAACTTCGCCAAGTCTCGCTCGACGAAGTTTTCCAGCAACTCGGCCTGCCGCCCCTTTCTTATGTTTAATGCCTTATGTCTAATGCCTACGTTCCCGCCAAATTGCGACGGCTGGTGATCGCACGTGCGAAAGGGCGTTGCGAATACTGCCGTTGCCCGGTGTCGCACGCTACCTCTTCTTTCTCCATCGAACACATCATCCCCATAGAAAAAGGCGGCGCTACGACGGCGGAAAACCTCGCGTTGGCTTGTCAGGGCTGCAACAGCCACAAGAGCATCAAGGTCGAAGCCGTTGACCCACTCACCAAACTACCGTCTCCGTTGTTTCATCCGCGCCAGCAACTTTGGCTGGAACACTTTGCCTGGAACGAAAATTTCACCCTCGTCATCGGCTTGACGCCGAACGGACGCGCTACGCTGGCGACGTTGCAACTCAATCGTCCGGGCGTAATCAATTTACGCGAAGTCCTTTACGTCGTAGGCAAACACCCGCCTGAGCCTGAATAACGCGACCTCGCTGCGTTTTTCACTCACTACGCAAAGCAATCAACGGATCAACCCGCGTCGCGCGCCGCGCCGGAATCCAACAAGCCAGCAGCGCCACCGCAGCCAGCAAGGCCGCCGTGGCTGTGAACGTCAGCCCATCCGTTCCGCTCACGCCGAACAGCAAACTCTTCAACAGTCGCGTTAGCGCCAGCGATGCCAGCAGTCCACTCGCTACGCCGAGCGCCACCAGCCACATTCCTTGCCCTACGATCAGCCGCAACACGTCGTTGGCTTGCGCGCCCAGCGCCATGCGCAGGCCGAGTTCCGGCGTGCGGGTCGTCACCAGATACGACATCGTGCCGTAAATGCCGACCGCCGCCAGCACGCCCGCGATGAGCGCAAAGACTGACAGCAAGGCCGTATTGAAACGCCGCGCGGCGAGTGATTCGGCCAGAATCTCTTCCATCGTGCGCCACTGCGCCAACGGCAGCGCCGGATCAATTTCGCGTAACGCCGCCCGAATCGTCGCGTGAGACTGTTTCGGATCGCCCGCCGTCCGCACGATCAGGTAACTATTGCGCAAGGCGTTCGGCCAGGTGTTTTGCGGAAAGGGAAGATAGATCGCCGGGTCGGTTGGGGCTTCCAACCCCGTCAGTTTGGCGTTGGCGACGACGCCGACGATCTCACGCCAGCGCGTCTTTTCCTGTCTGACTTGCAGTCGTTTACCCAACGGGTCTTCATTCGGAAAGAAGCGTCGCACCAGCTCTTCGTTGATGATCACGGCATCGGCAGCCTGGGCGTTGTCGCGCTCAGTGAAATCGCGGCCTCGCACCAACGGCATCTTCATGGTACGGAAATAGTCGAAGCTTACCGTGCGGAAATCCGCTTGCGGCTCCTGCCCCGGCGGAATCGGTTGCCCTTGCACGGTAAAGATGCTCGTGGCGAATCCAACGAGCGGAAGGCGAAATACGCCCGCCGCCGACAGCACGCCCGGCAACCGGTTCAACGCCGGCAGCGCGCGCTCGTAAAATTGCAATTGCTGCGCCTGCTCCTTGTAACTGCCAACCGGCAACGGTACAGCCAGGGTCAGCACATGGTTTGGATCGAAGCCCGGCTCGACGGCATTGACCGCGCGGAAGCTGCGCAGCATCAACCCCGCGCCGGTCAGTAAAACCAGTGCCAAAGCCAACTCAACCACGACCAACCCATTCAGCCAGCGCCGCGCACGCACGCCGCCCATGGCTCCCTTCTTGCCTTCCTTCAAGGCCGCGACCAGTTGAAAGCGCGACGTTTGCCACGCCGGTACCAGCCCGAAAATGACGCCGGTCAGCAAGGCCACCAACAAGGTAAAGCCCAGCACCGGCCAACTGATGCCGACCTCTTCGACGCGCGGAATGCTGCTGGCGCTCAACCCGGTCAAGAGCGGTACGCCAAAGGCGGCGAGCATCAAACCCAGTAAACCGCCCGTCACGCTCAACGCCAGACATTCGCACAACAACTGCCGCATCAATTGCCAGCGGGTTGCGCCCAGCGCCGCCCGCACCGCCATTTCGGCTTGCCGTTCGGTCGCGCGCGCCAGCAAGAGGTTTGCCACGTTGGCGCAGGCAATCAGCAACACACATCCGACCGCGCCCAGCAAAATCCACAACGCGCGCCTTACCCGCCCGGTCAAATGATCGTGCAGGCGCACCACGTCCACCTCCAAATCCGCGTTGCTGTCGGGGTATTCCTGTTCCAGCCGCGTGGCGAGCGTGTTCATTTCTGTTTGCGCTTGGGTGAAGGTCGCGTCCGGTTTCATCCGCGCCATCACACGAAAAGTCGCCATGTTGCGATTTTGCTCACTCGTCGCTGGAATCAGCGGAATCCAGACATCCGCGCCCGATGGCGGCACGCTTGGCAGCGTCAGCCCCGGCTGTTTCAACCCGCGCGGCAGAATGCCAATGACGGTGTAAGCATTGCCATCCAAAGCCAGCGTTTGCCCAACCAATTGCGGGCTGCCCGCGTAGCGCTGTTGCCAAAGGTTATAACCGACCAGCGCGACCTTCTCGCGTCCCGGCTGTTCTTCCTCCGGCAAAAAATCGCGGCCCAGCAAGGGCTGCACGCCCAGCAACGACAAAATGTTGGCACTGACGCGCAATCCGGCGACGCGCTCCGGCTCAGTGCGATCCGTCAGGCTGCCAGTTAGACTAAATGATTCGCCGCGCACTCCGGCCAGTTGTGCAAAGACCTGATTCTGTTCTTTCCAGTCCTTGACGTTGGGATACGAAACGGGTTGTTGGCTCACGCCTTTCTTGTCGTTCTTCGCCGACAGCACCACCAGTTGTTCGGGCTGCCGATAGGGCAACGGCGCCAGCAGCACGGCATTGACGACGCTGAAGATCGCCGTATTCGCGCCGATGCCCAGCGCCAGCGTTAATAACACCAGCAACGTAAAGCCAGGCCGTTTGCGTAAACTGCGCACGGCAAAGCGCAGGTCTTGCCATAATGATTCCATTTGCATTCCTCCTTTTCGTTCAAGCCATTCAAGGGTTGCGGCTGGTGGGTGCCATTGACGCTCGACGCGACCTAACTCGCATTCGAGCAAGTGCCAGTCATAACTTTGCACAGCGCATGATTGCGCTTCGGCTTCCGACAAGCCCTCTGACAACGCGTCGTCATAAATCGCTTCGAGATGCAGCGCGACCTCTTCGACAATTTCGATTTCGCGGGCGGGCGGCAGGCGCAACACTGCCAATCGCCTCCGCACGATTTGTTGCCAGTTCGGATTCATCGCATCACTCAAGCAGGATTGATCTTCGCTACGCGGTCGAGCGCCGCGAAAAAGTCCGCCCAGGTTTGGCGTTGCTCTTCCAGCACCTTCCGGCCCGCCGCTGTCAGTTTGTAAAAGCGCCGTCGCCGTTCACCGGCTTTCTCGACCCACGTGCCTTTGATGAGGCCGCGCTTTTCGAGGCGATAAAGCAGCGGATAGAGCGACGCCACATGAAATTGCAGCACGCCGTCCGAACGCTCTTCGATCAGCTTGGCGATTTCGTAACCGTGGCGCGGGCGGTCTTCGACCAGCGCCAGAATCAGCATTTCGGTGCTTCCGCGTTTTATTTCTTTGTCGAACAGAGTAGCCATATCAAGGGTGTCTCCATAGATTGCGTTGCCACATATAGCCGCACCACCTCTGGCTGTCAACGGCGCGCAGAGCAAAGCGACTGAAAAATCAGGCTGCTTCCCTCGCACGCAGGTTGCACACAACAGCGAATCGCTTTATTACCAAGCAGTTTTCCCAGCAATATCCGACGTATTCAACCCTAAAAACCATGACCAATTTTGATCTCTCCGTCCGTTTCTTTTTGCAATTGGCTTTTATCCTCGCGGTTTGTCGTCTGGTCGGCTGGCTCGGTCAGCGCATCGGCCAACCTCAAGTCGTAGGCGAAATGATCGCGGGCGTAGTCATGGGGCCTTCGCTGTTCGGCTGGCTCTGGCCTGCTGCACAAGGTTATCTCTTCCCCAAACCTTCGCAGACGATCATTTACGCCGTAGCCCAACTGGGCTTGGTGCTTTATATGTTTCTGGTCGGCACGGAATTTCAGATTGATTTGATTCGGCAACGCTGGCGCAGCGCGGCTTCGGTTTCGCTGGCGGGCATCTTGACGCCGTTCGCGCTGGGCAGCCTGTTGGCATTGTGGCTGAACAAAACGCCTGACTATTTCACGGCGGGCGTATCCAACTATGAGGCGATGTTGTTTCTGGGTGCAGCCATGTCCATCACTGCGTTCCCGATGTTGGCGCGCATTATTTATGAACGCGGATTGACGGGCACTTCGTTGGGCACATTGTCGCTGGCGGCGGGTTCGATAGATGACGCCGCCGCGTGGTGCATTCTCGCCGTCGTGCTGGCGAGTTTCAGCGGCAAGGCCAGCATTGCGGTGCTGGCGATTGGCGGCGGCGTACTTTATGCCGTAACCATACTCGGCTTCGCGCGCCCGCTGTTGCGACGCTTGGGCACAGCCGTCGAACGCGAAGGCAAATTGAGTTCGGGCATGCTCACGTTGGTGCTGATGCTGTTGATGCTATGCGCTTGGTTCACCGACGCCATCGGTATTTACGCCGTCTTCGGCGCGTTCATCTTCGGCGTAGCCCTGCCGCGCGGCTTGCTGACCAGCGAATTACAACAGAAGCTCGAACCGTTGACGACCAACTTTCTGCTGCCGTTGTTCTTTGTTTATTCGGGGATCAATACGCGGCTTGGATTGGTGAACAGTCCCAAGCTGTGGGCTGTGACGCTGGTGATCTTGCTCGCAGCCTGTTTCGGCAAAGGCGTCGCCTGTTGGGCCGCCGCGCGCTGGCACGGTGAAAGCAACCGCGAAGCCTTAGCCATCGGTACGCTGATGAACGCGCGCGGTTTGATGGAACTCATCATTCTCAACATTGGTTTGGAACGCGGACTGATTACGCCGTCGCTATTCACGATGATGGTGTTTATGGCGATTGCGACTACGCTAGCGGCGTCGCCGGTGTTTGAATACGTTTACCGGCGGCCTGCGGCTGACTAGCACCTTATGACGATAGAAGCGTGACAATCATTAAACTGCCACAACGCTCTCGCCACGTCGCACCTTCAGCCGTAAAGTCCGCGCGCCACGTAAACGATGGCAAGCAGCAAAAAGGAGTAAGCAATGAACAATCCGGTTTACATCACAGCCCTCGGCAAATTTTTGCCCGGCCCACCAATCACCAATGATGAGATGGAGGCCCATCTGGGTTTGATCGGCGGCAAGGCTTCGCGGTTAAAGCCGCGCATTCTCAAGCAGAACGGCATTCAAACCCGGCATTACGCGCTGGATCGTAACGGCCAAGTGAATTATTGGAATTGCGATCTGGCCGCCAACGCGGCGCTGGATGCGCTCAAGCGTGCCGAACTGTCGCCGGCTGACATTGAATTGTTGGCCGCCGCCACTTCGCAAAGCGATTTGCTGGCACCGGGTTTCGCCAGTCTGGTGCATGGCAAGCTGGGTTTGCCGCCGTGTGAGATCGCTAGTTTGCACGGCGTATGCGCCAGCGGCGTGATGGCGCTCAAAAACGCTTGGCTGGCGGTGCGCTCAGGCGATAAACGTAACGCCCTGGTCTGCGCGAGCGAATTCACTAGCCGTTTTTTTCGAGCGGGGTTGTTTGAAGAAACCCGCGAATTCAAAGAGACGGGTCGCGTGCCTTTTGACGCAGAGTTTTTACGCTGGATGTTGTCTGACGGCGCGGGGGCAACCGTGGTGGAAGCGCGTCCGAATACCCACGGCCTGTCATTGCGCATTGACTGGATTGACCTGATCTCTTACGCCGACCGGCTGGATGTCTGCATGTATTCCGGCGCGAACAAAAACGCGGAGCAACAGTTAGGGCGCTCGTGGTATGACTATCCGAATTTCGCCGCCGCCGCTGCCGACGGCGCGATTTTGCTCAAACAGGATTTGCACCTGTTAGAAAACATGGTGACGTTAGGCGTGGCGCGTTATTTTGAATTGATCGAACGCGGCTGGCTCCACCCTGCCGACGTAGATTGGTTGCTCTGCCATTATTCGTCGCACGTCTTTCGCGGCAAAATCATCGAGTTGCTAAAAAAAGGCGGCGGAATGATTCCCGAAGAACGCTGGTTTACCAATCTCTATACCAAAGGCAACACGGGCGCGGCATCGGTGTTCATCATGCTCGAAGAGTTATTCAACGAAGGCACGCTCAAACCGGGACAGAAGATTTTGTGCATGGTGCCTGAGAGCGGACGTTTCGTGATTTCTTATATGCATTTGACCGTCGTCGGAGCCGAGCAGCCTGCGTCACCAGAGGCCGACGAACTCCCCCACGATAGCGTGGCCGAAATCAATTTGCCCGCTGGCGCGTTAGCCGCTTCGCTGGCGCGTCAACTGGCGCAGGTCTGGATCGAGTTCGAGACGAAACTCAATCGCGTGCCCATCATTGACAAGCTCAATCGCGGCAAACTGCGGTTGGAAGATTACCGCGCACTGCTGCTGAACTTGCGGCAACAAGTCATGGATGGCGGGCGCTGGATTGCGCGCGCGGCGTCAAATGTCACCACCGAGCATTTTGCCCTGCGTTCCGCCTTCATCGGCCACGCCCATGCCGAACACCGCGATTTTCAAATGCTCGAACGAGATTATGTTTCAGTCGGCGGCGCGGAAGCAGAAATTCAACAAGCCGAAAAAAACCTCGGCTCCGAAGCCCTCTCGGCCTGGATGTTCCACCGCGCCAGCCAGGAAAATCCTTTCGATTTGCTCGGGGCTATGTTCATCATCGAAGGGCTGGGGCTGCGACTAGCCGAGCGTTGGGGCCGCAAGATTCGCGCGCAATTGCAACTCGATGAAACCCAGGTTTCTTTTCTGCTCTATCACGGGGCCAACGACGAAAATCATTTCGCCAAGCTCGAAGCGGCGCTGGCAAGCGGCATTCTCACAGAAGAGCGGGCCGCGCGCATCGTCAAAACGGCAAAAGTCACGGCGCGGCTTTATGCGTTGCAGTTGGAGGAAATCGGCAACGTCTAAAATCGCTCACACAGTTCGCCGCATTGCCGGATGCCCGCCGAGTAGCGCACCGATTGCAAACCACTGACGCTTAATCCCCAACTCTTAACCAATGACTGGAGTAACAACAGATGCAAATGCCCACGCCCCCTTTGACTTTAGACGCACTCGCTCACGATCCGCGTGATCCCAATCCGTGGCTGGCGCTTTATCTTGACCGCAGCATTCAACTCGACGACGAAGCGAAATTCGCTTTGCTAAAATCCATGAGTTCACGATCACGGCAATTTCTGCTGCCCGTGATGCGCCCGTTGGCGCGCTTGGGAATGGTGGTCATTCAACTTATCAAGATTTTCATTCCGAACAATTTCACTTCTTCAAGGGTGTTGCATCGCTTGATCTATTGGGGCTTGAAATACTTCGTCAGCCCCGAAGCCAATTTTTTAATCGTGCGGCATTTTCACCTGGGGTCTGAGATTCTGGCGTTCATCGCCGACAACGCACCCACCATCAACATGCAGTTGCGTCCCCTCAAGCCCGCTACGCTGGAAGATTTGCTGGACGATGTGTTTCTCAAGCACGACCTCAATTTGTTCAATTTCGTGATCGAATTGAATCGGCAAATGCGCGCGCAAGGTTGCGAGATCAAGCCGCAGACGCCCGTCAACTTTGACGCCATCACCGACGGCCCGTTTCACCTGGCCGAGTTTCCGCGCCGCTTCACAAATGTGATTGACGCACAAACAGCCATCGAACTTTATACGCCGCTTTATCAACTGTTCCTGACCGACAACGATTTCTGGCGCGCGGCCAACTCGTTGCAACTAGACGAAACCATCGGCGTTTATGTCGCGCGGATTTTGAACAGCACGCAATATCTGGGACTCATCAACAACAAACATCCGATGGTGCCGCTGACCACGCTCAGCGCCGGGTTCCGGCTGATGCTGCACGGATTGGCGGCAGAAACGCTGCACGCGACCTTGCGCGAATGCAAACGCCAACAAGCCGCCGCACGGCCCTGACACCGCCCCACGCCAACGTTTTATCATCTACCCAAGCCCACAGGCTGTTCACTCACTCGTGTCGCAAAGCCACTAACGGATCAACTTTCGTCGCACGGCGCGCGGGCAGATAACAAGCCAACAACGTAACCGCCGTCAGCAAGCCAGCAATGCCGACAAACGTCAGCGGATCAGTCGCGCTCACGCCAAACAGCACGCCTTTCATCAAGCGCGTCAACGCCAATGACGCGGCAAGCCCCAAGCCTACGCCTAACATCGTCAGCGTCATGCCTTGTCCGATGACGAGTTTGAGTACGTCTGATTTTTGCGCGCCTAATGCCATGCGTATTCCAATCTCATGCGTACGTTGCGCGACGCCATAAGACATCACGCCGTAAATGCCAATCGCAGCCAACGCCAACGCCAGCAAGCCGAAGCCGCCCAAGATCGAAGCGACCATCCGCGCGGGCAACAAGGGCAAGCTCAGTTTTTCAGCTAGCGTATTGACCGAGACCGGCAGAGTTGCATCGAGTTGCTGAATCTCGCCGCGTGCTGCTGCGGCAAGCGCAGGCAAGTCGCCCCCAACACGTAACGAGGCGCGTACGACCAAGCTGGTTGCGCCGATGCGCGATTGCCACATCGGACGCGCGACATAAGGGCGTCCGTCTTCGTTCAGGTTGGCATACTTGCCGTCTTCGACGACGCCTACGATTTGCACTTTGGGTGCTTCGGCGTTGCCCAGACTGACTTGTTGCCCCAGCGGATTGGCGTCAGGGAAAAAGCGGCGCGCGAAACTTTCGTTGATGATCGCCACTTGTGCGGCTTGTTCATCGTCTTGCGCGGTGAACTCGCGGCCTTGCAACAACCGCGTACCCATTGCCTGAAAATAACCGGGGCTCGCAAGGCCATACATCGCGCTCGGCACGCGCGCGTTGCGTTCGACCACTTGCCCCGTGACGTAAACCCCAGTGCGCGAAAAGTGCAAATCCACCGGCAACAGGTCTGACATACCTGCGGCTTCAACGCCGGGCAAAGCGCGTACTCGTTCGAGCAAACGTTTTTGAAACTCTTTGCGTTGCGCGCTTTCGTAACCTTGCAACCGCAAGTCGAAAGCCAGTTCCGCCGCGCGCTGCGGCTCGAAGCCTAGCTTTAACGTATTGGCTTGCTGTAACGCGCGCACCATCAATCCGCCGCCGATCAGCAAAACGAGCGACAGCGCAACTTGCGCGACGATCAATCCGCTTTTCAGCCAACTCGTACGCGCCACCCGCGCGTGTCCGCCTTCGTCTTTCAGCGCGGGTACGAGATCGCCTTGCGTCGCTTGCCACGCGGGCAGCAAGCCGAACAGCACGCCCGTCACGAGCGACAACAAAAACGTGAAAAGATAAACGCGATAATCAACCTTGATGGCGAAGACCACCGGTACGTTGGGCGGCAGCTTGAAAGCCTTCAATAAATTCACCAGCCACAGCGCAGGCAACAAGCCGAGCAAGCCTCCGCCGACTGCGAGCAACAGGCTTTCGGTCAGCAGTTGTCTGATTAAACGAAAGCGGCTCGCGCCCAACGCCAACCGCACCGCAATCTCGCGGCGTCGTTCTGCCGCGCGCGCCAGCAACAGGTTCGCCAAATTGATGCAAGCCAACAGCAAGACTAATCCGACCACCGCCATCAGCAAGCCGGTGAAGCCCAACAGATTGCCGCGCATCGTTTTGCCGAATAAGCCCGGCGGTGACAAAGCAATTCGCCGGTCTTTGTTTTCTTCGGGATGCTCGCGTTCGAGTTGCGCGGCCAGCAAATCGAGCGAGGCTTGCGCTTGTGCCGAACTCACGCCGGGTTTGAGACGGCCTTGCACGAACAGCATGTCAGCGCCGCGTTGATCGAGCGCATTGCTGCCGACTGCGATTTGCGCGTGCATCGCCAAGGGAAACCACAACTCTGCTGCCGAAGCGATCTCAGTGCCGAGAAAGCCCTGCGGCGCTACGCCGATAATCGTGTAACGGCGTCCATTGGCTACGATCTCTTTGCCGACCACATCCGCAGCGCCGCCCAAACTGCGCTGCCAGTATTGATAACCCAGCACGACCACGGGATGCGCGCCGCGCGTCTTGTCATCATCGGCGGCAATGAAGCGCCCCAACGCAGGTTGCACCCCCAACGCCGCGAAATAATTGCCTGTGATTTCATAACCCCAGCGCCGCTCGTTCACGCCATCGTGGCTTACGTTCAGGGGCGTGATGCGATAACCAATCAGGTCGCTGAAAACTTCGTTGCGCGCGCGCAAGTCCTGAAAGTTCAGGTAAGAGAAATTCGAGAACATACGGTTGTCGTCGGCGTAATTGAGCGCGACCAGTTGGTCGGGCTGCGCAATCGGCAACGGACGCAACATCAGCGTACTGATCAAACTAAAAATTGCCGTATTCGCCCCCAGCCCCAACGCCAGCGACAGCATCGCTATCACAGTAAACACCGGACGCTTCACCAGCATCCTTACGCCATATCGCAAGTCTTGAAACATTTCGTCCTCCATTCGTCGCGGTTGCAACCACAGCGCATCAACGAATGCGCCGCAACTCTTCCGCCACAGATCAAATTTGTTTTGCCAATCTAGCTTGTCCCACTGCGCCAGTTGCGCTCCACGGTGATGCAGCTCGGCTTCCCACTCCTGCCGCCAATCAGCGCGCAGCCGCTGCGGTACGATCAAGCCGATGAATTGAATCAGTCTTAACGGTAATTTCATCATTCGTGCCGCAAAGCGATCATCGGGTCTACCTTCGTGGCTTGCCGCGCAGGCAGATAACAAGCCAGCAACGCTACGCTCGCCAACAACAACGCCATCACTGCGAACGTCAACGGATCAGTAGCAGTGACACCGAATAACAAGGTTTGCAGCAAGCGGAGTGAGCAAGACCGCCGCCGTCAAGCCCAACACGATGCCAATACCCGTCAGCCACAAGCCTTGTTGCAAAACCAATCGCAGCACCGAACGCGCATCCGCACCCAACGCCATACGAATGCCGATCTCGCGCGTGCGTCGCGCGACGGCATAAGACATCACGCCGTATAAACCAATCGCCGCCAGCAGCAACGCAGTCACGGTTTCAGGCTTCCAGAATTCGCTCTGACCGGGAAACGTTGCCTGCGGCGGCATGACACCGATGACGGTGTGATGATTCGTATGATCGAGAGTGATCGTGCGTCCATTGACGGCGGGGTCGCTGTTGAAGCGGCGTTGCCAAAGTTTATGACTGAGCAGGATGACCGGATTGCCGCCCACTTTTTCTTCCGCAGACAAAAAGCCGCGACCCAGCATGGGCTGATAGCCGAGCAACGGCAGCAGGTTCGCACTCACGCGCGCGCCCAACACTTGTTCAGGCGCGACATCATCGGCGAAGACGGAACCCGTTTGCTGAAACGCCGCGACGCCCGCGAACGATTGCGCGCGTTCGCGCCAGACTTGCACATTGCCGCCCGAAATCACCATCTGCGTCATGCCAAGTTGCGGCTTGCTGTGCCAGAGTCGTACCAACTGTTCCGGCTGTTGATAAGGTAACGGACGCAGCACGACCCCATTCACGACGCTGAAAATCGCACTCGTCGCGCCAATGCCAATCACCAGCGACAACACCGCCGCCAACGTGAACGCCGGGCTCTTCCACAACATTCTTACGCCAAAGCGTAAGTCTTGAAACATTTCGTCCTCCAGTCTGCGGGGTTGTAATGACAGCGCATCCCAAAACGCGCCGAGGCTATTGCGTATCAACTCAAATTTGTTTTGCCAATTCAGCTTGTCCCACTCCGCCAGCATCGTTTCGCGGTGACGCAACTCGGCTTCCCACTCCTGCCGCCAATCAGCGCGCAGCCGTTGCGGTACGATTAAGCCGATGAAGCGAATCAACCATAGATAAAATTTTCCGTTCTTCATTCGGTAATCGCCTCACCCTTCTTCCGCTGCCGGATCGAGCTTCGTTGGTGATTCGAGTTGCGCGAGCAAGCGGAAGCGTTCGCGCGCTTCGATCAACGCTTTGCCGCCCGCTTTCGTCACTTCGTAATACTTGCGCGCCGGACGTTGTTCCGCCACGGCGACGCTTTGCTTTTCCCACTTCGACACGACGTAACGCGCGTCTTCCAGTCGCCGCAACGCCGGATAGACCGTGCCGCTCGGCAAGCCCGTGATCGTCATCACGTCAAAGCCGTAGCAATAACCGTTGTCCAACGCCTGTAAAATCAAGGCCATCGTGTAAGAGAGATAATTTCTGCCCATGGAGTCCTCCGATAATTTTCAGCTTTAGTTTTGTAGCTACCTATACGTATAAATATCTACATAGCCTTTTGTCAAACGCCGAGCGACTGGTAAGAAGTTTTTTTCGTGTGTTGGATGTGCGTCAAAAACTCAGGATGAATTGAATCAGCCGCAGATGCAGTCTCATCGCGTATGCCTCAGTCGTGCCGCAGCGCGACCAATGGATCAACTTGCATCGCACGGCGCGCGGGCAGGTAACAAGCCAACAAGGTGACCAGCGTCAACACACAAGCAATGCCGACGAACGTCAGCGGATCGGTCGCGCTCACGCCGAACAGCACGCTTTTCATCAGGCGCGTTAAAGCCGACGCCGCAGCCAGACCAAGGGCTACGCCAATGAACATCAGGGTCATGTCTTGGCCGATGACAAGTTTGAGTACGTCGGATTTTTGCGCGCCCAGCGCCATGCGAATTCCGATTTCATGCGTACGTTGCGCGACGGCAAAAGACATCACGCCGTAAATACCAATAGCCGCGAGCGCCAATGCCAGCAAGCCGAAGCCTCCCAAAATCGAAGCGACCATCCGTGCAGGCAATAACGGCAGACTGAGTTTTTCGACGAGCGTGTTGTTGGCGACGGGCAGGTTCGGATCGAGTGGTTGAATCTCGCGGCGCACCGCAACCATCTGCGCAGGCAGATCGCTTGAGGTTCGCACGTAAGGTGTTGAGCAGCACTGATGCGAGTACGTTCTGGCACGACTATTACTTTGTGTGCCTTGTGCTTTTTTGCAAAGACAAATTGTTCTACCGGCAGCCTGCCTACCTCTTCTTCGGCACCGCCTTCACAAACGTATCCCGCCATTCATTCAGCAAACGCCGCGTCCATTCGGCTTCTTCGTGTTGGCCGTGGTCGAGCAGCACGGTGATGTATTTGGTCAGCAATTCGCGCAGGTTTAGTTCGTCTTCGCTCGTGACGGGTTCGATGGCGATGTCGGCTGCACCTTTGGCGAGGCGGCGTCCGCTAGTCATGTATTCAAACGCGAAGCCTTTGATATTCGCCCGCGAAGCGATGCAGCCCAAATCATCGCGCAGCGGTTCGGGCAGCTTGCCCGCCACGATCAAGTCAGCGCCTGAGAGACGAAGCCCAGCCGTCGCCTTGCACGATCAGCGTGCCATTGCGCGCTGTAAGCAAAGCACTGTGCGCGGATGCCAGCCAAGCTCCCTCGGCTTAACATCGCTTATCTCGACCTTTCGATACAGGCATTGACGCTCGTAACCGTGCTGGCTACCATCCGCGCGCCGATAACGACAGCCACTTCCTCCGCTGTCTTTTTAGTCACCTATAGTCGGAAAACAGGAGCCACTGCTATGTCTGATGCCACACGCGGTTCGCACGAATCTTTGACACCAAACGGATTTATGAAGCTGTTTCGTGATTTAGGTGAGCTACAAGCCTATCCGCCTGAAATGGAGTTGTTTTCTCAAGGGGACATGATCCGCGACGTTTATCTGATTGAGGCCGGTTGGGTAAGGTTGACCCATACAGACCACGAGGGACGCGAAGTCGTCGTCACATTTCGCTCGCCGGGCAAGCTGCTCGGCGTAGCCGCACTCGACACCCAGAAACCTCTTCGGGTAAGCGCCATCACCGTGAATGAATGTCGAATGTATCGCCTTTCCGCCACGCGCTTCCTTGAGCAGGTGAATAAAGACCTCGAACTCTCACGTTGCCTGAGACGAACGCTCGCCCAGCAGTTTTACGATCTGGCCGATGACTTGGGGCGGCTCGCTACTCTTTCGACGCGCGCTGGACCACTCAAATTTGCGCCTCAAGCAACACAGCGTTCCTGCGGGAACTACTGTCTGCTGATGCGATACAGCAAGCCCTCCGCTGTAGCCGTTAAAACTAATCGCCAATCATTAAGGAGTTATAGGGATATGTCTCAGTTCGATTCAACACCTTCCACGCCAGAAGAACTTTATACGCAAGCCATAGGTTTGCTTGATCAAGCGGTACGCCGCGCTTTTTTTGCGTTATCACCATCCTCCTACGTCCGAAGACGTAGCGCGATTCTGCCAGCGGCTGAGCCTGCTGTTGCTGGAAGACGATTGTCGCCGCTTGCGCACTTACGATCAGCGGGCGCAATTGGGTACGTGGCTGCAAACCGTGGTGAATCACGAAGTCGCGCATTTCCTGCAACGCGAAGGCAGAAACGTCGCGGTGGAAGAAGCGCCGCCTGCCAAGTTTTACCAACCGCCTGCGCAAGAGAGAATCTTGTACGCTAAAGAGCAAGTGCACCTGGTGAGATCGCTTGCCCAGCAACTCACACCGCGCCAGCGGCAACTCTATGAATTGATTCGACAAGATTTGAGTGATGCGGAAATTGCGTGCGAGATGAATCTCAAAGTGACGACCGTCTATCGAAAGAAGATTGAATTGGCAGAGAGATTGGAAGAGCTGCTTGATGACAGAGGTTGAAAATACTTTTCTGAATTCTTATCAAGGTTTTGGGTTGAGCCGTCTCTATGGTTGTGAGGTGGATGCATCGTGCCTCTATCCCAAAATGTTTCTATCGGCAGCCAACTTGCAGTCTTAGAGGCTATCCGGGAACTTTTCGTGCTTCTATCTCCAATGATTCCAGCGGCTTAGTATAATTGAATGTGGGCTTAGGAGCCGGA
>JAYSVR010000104.1:0-2617 GCA_043718445.1 Acidobacteriota bacterium
GAACGTGAAAATTGCAGCAATGAGTTTAGCAGCACATATTCCCTGGTCTTCGCGCCTTTGGCGCTCGCCGCAAGTTGCGGGAAAACAAATCTCTACACAGTATTACCGCATTCCTTCTCACCTCCGGTTTGCCTTATGTTTCGCGCTGTTGGTCTTGCCAACGGCGTTTTTCATTTCACACTTCCCGCTTTCGCTACTACCCAACTACTACACAGGCGACACCGCGCTCGCAGACGTTATCGTACCGGCAGACTTGCAATCCGATTGGGCACGCAACCACGTCAGCGGACTCGCGCCCGACCTTACCCAACAATTGCAACAGTCGCGCGTGATCGTACGCGCGGGCGACGTAATCACCGCCTCACAATTGCCTTTAGTACAAACCATCCGCGCTTATCAACTTTCGCAACGTCAGCCACAACGTTTGCTGGGGCTCATCCTCGCCGTCATCGTGTTGTATTTCGCGCTCTATAAAACGGCGCTCAATAACCCAACGAGCCGCATCACTCCGCGCAAGGCATTCTGGCTGGCTGGCCTTACGCTGCTGCTGCAAACCGTACTCATTCGCGGAGGCATGTTCGGCGCAGCCGTGTTGAGTACGCGGCCTGAGACGATGCGTTTCGGCGATGCGCTGGTTTATCAGTTCGCTATTCCTTTTGCCGTGTGCGCGTTGACGCTGACGTTGCTGACGAATACGCAACTGGGTTTGGTCACGGGTTTGATGGCGACGTTGCTGACCGGATTTATTTCAGCGCACGATCTGACGATGGCTGCCTTCGCGTTGGCGGCTTCGGTGACGGCAGTTTACAGCGTACAAAAATACTGCGACCGCAACGCGATCACCTATGCCTGCGGCTTGCTGATGGTCGTCAACATCGTGATGGGCATTGGCGTATTGCTGTTGGCGGGACACGTGGTCAACGGCAACATATTGATGGGCGTCGTCGTGTGCAGCCTCATCGGCGCATTGCTCACAGCAGGCACGGTGAGTTTCGCGCTACCGATTCTCGAATCCAGCTTCGGCATTTTGACCGACGTGAAATTGCTCGAACTCTCAAACGCCGACTTGCCCTTGCTCCGTCGTCTGGCGCTTGAAATTCCCGGTACGCATCATCATTCCTTTATGGTTGCGCAACTCGCTGAAGCCGCTGCCAAAGCCATCGGCGCGAATGCGTTGCTCGCGCGCGTAGGCTGCCTCTATCACGACATCGGCAAGCTGGCTGCGCCGAATATGTACATCGAAAATCAGGGAGGCAGCGCGAATCCGCACGATAAAGTCGCGCCCGCCAAAAGTGCTGAGATCATTACGGGGCACGTGCGGCGCGGCATCACGATGGCAGAAGAATCGAACCTGCCGCAATCCATTATTGATTTTATTCCACAACATCACGGCACGCGCGTCGTCGCTTATTTTTACCACAAGGCTAAAGCCACCGCAGACAAGCGCGGCGAGGCTGTGAACGTTGAAGATTACCGCTATCCCGGCCCGAAACCGCAAACCAAAGAGGCGGCCATTCTCATGCTCGCTGACGGCGCTGAGGCTTCGGTGCGTTCGCTCGAAGAACGTTCGGAAGAAAACATCCGCGCGATCATCAAAAAGATCGCCGACACCGTCGCGGCTGATGGGCAATTCGACGAATGCAATCTGACCTTGCGCGAACTGACCGTCATCCGCGAATCGCTCGTGCAAACGCTCAAGACGGCTTATCACCAACGCATCAGTTATCCGGGTTTCAATCCGCCCAGTCAGGTCGAAAAAGAAATGGCGAAGGCGGAAGTCGCTACGGGGGCGCTGGCTGCCGTTGCCAAATAAGCCGCCCAAATAAGCCTCTATGTCAGAACCTCTAGTGATCGGCATTGACCTCGGCGGTACGCAACTGCGCCTTGCGGCTGTGAATCCATCCAGTGAATTAACCTCCGAAGTTTTTGTAGCGACCACTGGCGTAAACGTCACGATCGAAGACCTCATGTGCGAATTGCAACAGATGTGGCTGCAAGTGCAAACCGCGTTGCCAAATCAAACCATTCGCGCTTGCGGCGTAGGCATCACTGGCGTAATTCGGCAGCAGCGTTTGGCCGCCTCTGATTTCTTGCCTCGCCTCGTAGCGTACGACTTGCCAGCCCTTTTCAGCAGCGCGTTAGGCAACATTCCCGTCAAACTTGAAAACGATGCCCGCTGCTTTTTGTTGGCCGAAGCGCGCTTCGGCGCAGGGCGCGGCACGCGCAACGCTTGCGGCATCACGTTGGGTACGGGGGCAGGTGGAGCTGTGATGGTCAACGGTGAACTCATCACGGGCGCAAACGCTGAAGCAGGCGAAGTCTGGCGCATCCCTTGTCGTGACAGCTTTCTGGAATACTTTGTGTCGGGCGCGGGCTTGGTGCGGGGCTATCGCGCGGCGGGTGGCCTGGCAGATGAAAGCCTCACCGCCGTTGACGTAGCCACTCGCGCACGTAAGGGCGAACCTGCCGCGTTGCAGGCGTGGGAAAGTTACGGCAACGATGTTTACGCACTGTGCGAAACGATGATTGCGCTGCTCGAACCTGAAGTCATCATCCTCGGCGGTTCGATGGCGCAAGCACAGGACTTGTTCGGCGTGCAGTTCAAAGAAAAACTTGC
>JAYSVR010000105.1:0-7657 GCA_043718445.1 Acidobacteriota bacterium
CACCGACAACAAACAAACCCTGCTGCTTAACGAACGCGCAGTCTTTCACGCGGCGAGCACGATGAAGCTGCCCGTGATGATGGAACTCTTTCGCCGCGCGAGCGACAAACGGTTGCTGCTGTCAGAGCGCATTGAAGTCAAAAATAAATTCTTCAGCATCGTGGACGGCAGCGAATACGCGCTCAACCGCGATGACGACAGTGACGAAGAGGTTTATCGCCGAATCGGTTCCACGATGACGATTCTCGAACTCACCGAACATATGATTACGATGAGCAGCAACTTGGCGACGAATCTGCTGATCGAAAAAGCCAATCCCGACAAGATCGCCGAACTGCTTGCCAAGCTCGGCATCAACGACACCAAAGTCTTGCGTGGCGTCGAAGACCAAAAGGCTTTTAACGCGGGCAAGAACAATACGACGACGGCTTACGATTTAATGCTCATGCTCAAGGCGTTGCACGAACGCAAAGTCGGCAACGCCAAAGCCTGCGAACGGATGATTCAGATTCTCGGCGGACAACGCTTCAACGACGGCATCCCCGCCGGGTTGCCGCGCGACGCCACCGTAGCGCACAAGACCGGCTCTATCACCAAAAACAATCACGACGCGGCGCTGGTGATGCCCGCACTGCGCAAGCCTTACATCATCGTCGTACTGACTCGCGGCATCGCCGACGAAAAGAAAAGCGACAAACTCATCGCCGCCATTTCGCGTACGGTTTATGCCGCCCTCACGCCTTGAGTTGTAGTTATGGGTTTTCTCGGTCGCTGGCTTGCATCGCATCGGCGCGCTGAAAGAAATCAGTCAAGCCGCGCAAGGCCATCTGCGCGCCTGCTGCGCCGAGTATTTCGGTCAGATGTTCGGTCATCAACGAACGATCAACCAGTGACGGACGGCTGAGTAACCACAATAAATCCAACTGGTCTTTGCTGCGTCCGGCCTGGTATTTCAGGATTGCCAGCCATTCGGGCGTCAGCACGCGCCAACCATCTTCACTCGTGAACGCATCGCGCAAAGCGGCTTCATAAAAACTGCGAAAAAAATCATCGCGGACGATGACATCCACCGGAACGGTCTTGTCGCCTACGGTCACGGTGTAACTCTCGCCGCCGAAAGAAAGCCGATGCGATGAAGCGAGAGCAGGCAGGCGTTCGGCCAGCAGGTCTACGTTTTGCGTGGCGCGCGCGTAACCATACAAGTGCATCGCTACACCGCCCGCCAACGCCCAGGCGATTTGTTCGCGGTCGAGCGCGGCAATGATTTCGCGCGCCGCGTTGAGGGCTTCGTCAGTCGCCAGCGTTTGCGGCGGATTGAGTTGAATCGGTGTTTGTCGAGGTTGACTCATCGGCTCATTTGGTTATCGCCAGTTTTCGTGACGCAGATGGGGGAGGGCGTGAAAGTCTTTGATTGAGCAGCCATTACTCTCTCCACTCCGTTTCTGGAATTTCGGCTCCCTTGAGAATACTGCGCAACGTACCCAGTGGCAGCGTACGCCCGCGATGTTCCGGTACGATTACCTGCAAGCCGGATTGTTCATTGCGCCATTTGCGATGACTGCCTTTTTGCGAAACTAACGCAAAGCCATAGTCTGTCAGCAAGCCTTCGACCTCACGCGCAGTCAGGCGGCGCATGCGTTCGCTCATTAGACGACGACCTCCATTAGTCTGGCACCTGCGGCTAGCTTTAGCGGCTCAGGTTGCAGGTATAACTCAATCGCTTCACGAATGTTTTCTAGCGCCTCGACTTCCGTCAATCCCGCTGAAGCGCAACCCGGCAATTCAGGACACCAAACCGCCCAATCCTCAGTCTCCTGATCGTATTCCAACGCAACACGCCATTTCATAAATATACCTCCTCCTCGTTTGGTTAATTGGGAGAGTGAAACCGCGCTGACGTTCGCTTATTCAGCTACCAGCCCACGCGGTTTCGGTTGATTTTCGGAGGCAATCACTCGCCTCGCCGGAC
Organism: Acidobacteriota bacterium; assembly: GCA_043718445.1. Taxonomy (GTDB): domain Bacteria; phylum Acidobacteriota; class Blastocatellia; order RBC074; family RBC074; genus JACPYM01. The sequence goes on from JAYSVR010000105.1 coordinate 1,970, forward strand.
AACGCACTGGACTCCTGGTGTACGCTCGATGCAATCACTCACACCGACTCTGACGATGAGGAGTACTCGCCGACAACACCACACGGAAACCGTTATTGTTGTTGCGGTCACCGGGTTCGTTCCTATTACGATGGGCGGAGCGAACGTTCGCTTCATTGTTGTTCCACGAACCGCCACGCAGCACCCGGTAAGGTGGCGTCACCCGCTTGCGCCGTCTCGCCCATACGAGTCCGGCGAAAGATCAATAAGTCATGATTATTTCAAAAAAAATTTCATGCTCGCTTCGCTCGCAAGGGTAAAAGGGTAAAGAGGGTAAAAAGGGCAGAGGGTTACAGAGTCCTCGCCGACAACACCACACGGAAACCGATACGGTTGAGGCGGTCACCGGGTACGAGCCCATTACGATGGGCGGAGCGAACGAGCGCAGCAACGTAGTACCACGAACCGCCACGCAGCACCCGGGACTTTGAATCTCCGCCGCTCAACCAGGCTGCGCCATTAGTTGGCGCTCCGTTGTAATTGTCATGCCAAACATCTTCGCACCACTCCCACACGTTGCCGTGCATATCGAATAAGCCAAAAGCATTGGCTTGTTTCTGTCCCACCGGATGAGTCTTTCCCTTGTCCCAGTCTTCACCATACCAGGCGTATTGCTTGAGCAGATTTTCATCATCGCCAAAACACCACTTACCTGATGAACCTGCGCGACAGGCATATTCCCACTCAGCTTCGGTGGGCAAGCGAAAGCTGCGATCAGTTTGCTGTGAAAGCGTCTCGCAAAATTTCATGACATCGTGCCACGAGACTGATTCAACCGGCAGCTCGCCGCCTTTGAAACGACTGGGATTGTCGCCGCCTATCACGGCCAGCCATTGCGCTTGTGTGACTTGAAACTTGCCCAGATAAAACGGCGCAATGGTTACGCGATGAATCGGCTTCTCGCGGTGAGATTCATTCGATCCCATCTCGAAAGCGCCGCCGGGAATCGGCAGCAATTCGAGCTTGACGCCTCCGCTGAGGTTGACGATCACGGGTTGCGGCTTGGGCTGCGTCAGTTCAGTTGCGACCATCGGTGTGGCTGGCGGTGGCACGAGAATGACAGGCTTTTTCGACAGGCCGCGCTGCGAAATGCCGTAATCCAGCGCGCGCTGCAACTGTTCCCAGCCGTCCGTTTCGTAGTGTTCGATCCATTGAAACTCGCTGATTTCGGTCGGCACTTCGGCCCACGGCATGGCTTCGAGCATGAGCGGTATCAGGTAAATATCGTCGGCCAGTTTATCCTTCCACAAGTCGAGCGCCGCGCGGATTTCGCGTTGCACGAAGCCGCGCTTTTTGACCGAGTGGCGCGAGAGCAGCAACAGGAAAAAGTCTGCCTTGCGAATCGCCTGCTCAATCGCCGGACGCCATTGCTGTCCGCCGACCAAATCAACTTTGTCCATCCACGGACTGAAGCCATGCCCGGCCAGTTGTTGGTAAAGCGACTTGGCTTGTTGAAAGTCTTCGCGTGCGTAGCTGATGAAAATTTGCGCCATCAGTGGGAGTCCTCTCAGTCCGTGGGCGGTGATTGAATTGCTTACGGCTCAGTGCAGAAATTCGAGGCACGAAACTGAGCGGATTTATCTAACCGATACGCGGCTGATGGCGCAAGGCTGGGGCTTATGGCGTTGCAAGGTTTTCGCATTAAGCCGCGCGGCGCATCGGCTCACTTTCAACTACGGCTGGTGTCGCGGTCGTTGCCTGTGGTTGTGCGGCGGTTTGCGCGCCAGTTTGGACGAACGACACGACGGGGTGGTTGTTTTGCGCTTGTTGGGCGCGCGCGTCGGCGACGATGGCAAATACGTCAAAGTTGAATTCCTGCGCGAGTTGTTCGCGGACTTGATGAAGCTGTTCGATGATCGTGTCTTGTGTCATAAGTTTTCCTTCAATTCTTCCGGCGTGCAGATCAGAGGAATTTCATAGCCTGCCTGTTGGAACAGGCGATCAGCCATTTTGCGCAGCAAGGTACGGCTGAATTTCGCGCAGCGTTTCCGCCTCTTGTTGGCGAACGTGATACAAATCCCAACGCAGTTGCAAGTTCATCCAAAAGTCTGCGGACAAGCCAAAGTATTTAGACAAGCGTAGCGCGACGGCGGGCGTCACGTTGCGTTGTTGATTAACCAGTTCGTTGATGTGGCGATAGGGAAGCATTACGGCTTCGGCAAGTTCCCGCTTAGTCAAACCGAGCGGGTTGAGAAATTCAGCTTCCAGCATTTCCCCCGGATGTGTTGGCGCGCGATGGGTTGGGATACGAATCATAAAAGTCACCTCGTTGGTTCGCAGCACTTCAGCCTGTGGAACAAGATGGTATCTTGTTCCTGTCTCAGCGGAACAAGATACCATCTTGTTCCACATTCATTGGGCGCTACTCCTTCGTAATCACCTCATCCAAATTCAAAATCGTACTCGCCACCATCGTCCACGCCGCGAGTCCAATTACGCGGCAAGGTAAGGTTGAATACTGCGCAGCGCGACGTTGCTAATTGATGGTTCGCATGCCTTCACTGTTGAGGTTGGGGCGGATAGCTTCCTTCTTCAATCCAACCTTCGCGTTCTTCAATTCTGTCGGCGTCGTTGAAATCCAAAATGCGTACCGTCATCTCGCCGATTACGGTTAAGGGCTTTATCTCTGCGCCATCTAAAGTGAAGTGTTCAGCCCATTGATCAATGCGTGGATTGAAAAGCCGCACGAGTTCGCCGGTTTGCCAGTTGATCGAGCATAGATCGCTGCCCTTGCAGCGATTGCAGGGCTGGCAGGTGTGAGCCAGATTGTCGGCTTCGGTTGGCCCACCATGTTTGACACCGATGATGTGATCCATCTCGCCGCCGTAAAAAGTCGCTAGAACGTCGGCCAGGCAGTATTCGCAAAGATTGCCAGCGCGGGCAATGACCAGTCGGCGTAATTCTTCGTTGACGTAACGGCTCATGATTTCATCAGTTTGCGGGCACGAATTTTTGCCATACGCATCACGTGTTCGAGCCACATGTGATGATCGAGTTCGGCTTTTTCTTCGGCGTTGAGGCCAGTGGTTTTTTCCCGATAGATCAAATCAGAGACGCGCTGTTTCGCCGCTTCAGATGGACGAAAGGCCAGCACCTTGCCCGGATTGGTTTCGGCAATGAATTCGATAACTTCGTCGTAAGCTCTTAATGCGCTCATTGTTTTTCCTCTCACGGTTAGCTTACCTCAATGCGAATCAAAAAGTCGTTACTCCTTCGTAATCACTTCATCCAAATTCAAAATCGTACTCGCCACCATCGTCCACGCCGCCAACTCAATCTTATCCAGCTTGGCATCAATCACCGATTCGCCGACTTTCAGCAATGCTTCTGCCGCTGCCGGATTCGCGCGATAGGCGGCGAGTTGTTGTTGAACCAATTCGCGCAGCACCGCCAACTCGTTCGCCGTCGGCTTGCGTGACGTAGCCAGTTTGAACGCAAGCCCCAAACGCATTTCCGTCGTCTTGCCGCCTTCGCGTAAAGCCCGCGTAGCCAGCGCGCGAGCGGCTTCGACGTAGGTTGGATCATTCATCGTAATCAACGCCTGCAACGGCGTATTCGTTAGCGGGCGGCGTCCGGTGCATTTCTCGCGGTCGGGCGCGTCGAAGGAAGCCAGCGTCGGCGGCGGGACGGTGCGCTTCCAGAACGTATACATCGTGCGGCGATAGAGGTCTGCGCCGTGGCCTTGCACATAAGCCTGTTCGGTGAAGCCATCGCCGAAAGCCATTTCTTCCCACAGGCCTGACGGGTGATAGGGCTTGACGCTCGCGCCGCCGATGGTCGCGTTGAGCAAGCCGCTCACCGCGAGCGCGTTGTCGCGTACCAGTTCCGCCGCCAAACGAAAGCGCGGGCCGCGCGCGAGCAAACGATTCTCAGGGTCGCGTTCGCGCAGTTGCGGTGTAACTTTGGACGACTGGCGATAGGTCGCTGAAGTCACAATCAAACGCTGCATGGCTTTCACGTCCCAGCCAGTGCGGATGAATTCGGTCGCCAGCCAATCGAGCAGCGGTTGATTGACGGGGCGTTCGCCTTGCACGCCGAAATCTTCAGTGGTTTTGACGAGGCCGGTGCCGAAATACATGAACCAGTAACGGTTGACCGTGACGCGCGCCGTCAACGGATGCGACGGGTCTACGAGCCAGCGCGCCAAATCTAAGCGCGAGGCTTTATCGGCTTTGATCGGCGTGAAAACGGCGGGTACGGCAGCCGTCACTTTGTCGGTCTTATTGCGGTAATCGCCGCGCGCGAGGATGAACGAATCGCGCGGCTTGTCGAGTTCTTTCATCACCATGGTGCTGACGATGGTTTCTTCAAACGCTGTGCGTTCTTTCTTCAGGCGTTTGAGGTCTAGGTGCTGTTGTTTGAGTTCGGGGCTGGCGATGTAAGTCAGAAAGTGTTCGCGCAAACGTTCAATCTCTTCTTTGGTGCGCTTGCCGCTGACGCCCGAAAGAATGGTTTGAATCGGATAGTTCACCGCGAGTTCATAAGCCTCGCGCGCTTCGAGCGGGCGGCTATACAAACGCAAATCGTCGAGCGAACCGCTGTAACCTTTGTTGGCGATTTTGGTGCCGATCATCAGTTCGGCGGCGTTGGCGAAATCGCCAGTGAGCGTGTCGCGTTCGACAATGAGTTCGGCGAGCTTGCCGTCTAGATAAAGGCGTAAGCCCGCAGCCTTGCCTGAACCGTCATAAGCCATTGTCACGTGCCGATATTCGTTGCTGTAAAAAGGTTCTTTGGTGCGAATGACAAGCGCGTCGTCGGGTGAGTTCGCCGTCAGCCGAATCGTCAGCGGAGCCGCCCAACGCTGAATGTCGAACAGAAAACTTTTCTCAAACGACATCTCTAAGCCGCGCCGCGAAGTCTCGTCCGCAATCTGTTGCAAGCCGTAAACATTCGTCTTGCCCAAGCCAGGCCGCATCCAGACCGCGAGCGTGAAAGGCTGGGCGCGTTTGAACACAGATTGATGGCCGAAAGCGACTTCGGTTTGCGAGTCGAAGGTAAGCTGGCGGCTGATCATTCCGTTGGTGAACGTCGGGTCGCCTTTGACGGTGCGCGCGTTCAGATAACGTCCTGACGAATCGGCGAGGCTGCCGTCAAAGTCGTAATGCGCGAGCAAGTCTTTCGTGGTGGCTACGGCGCGCTGGCCCAGCAACGGCTTTTCCCAAGCGGTTTGCAGCGGCGCGAGGTTTTTGTCTGAGAGCGCGAGTTCTAAGTTGGCGATGGCCTGTTTGAGTTCGGCCTGTTTGGTTTTTTGGGTTTCAGTCGGCAGCGGCAACAGCGGTACGGCGTTGCCTTTGCGTCCGTCGAGGCCGATCTCGGCTACGTTATTGAAGAAGGCGAAGAACTGATAAAACTCTTTGTGCGAAATCGGATCGTATTTGTGCGTATGGCAACGCGCGCAACCCATCGTGAGGCCGAGCCAGGTGTTGGCCGTCGTCTCTACGCGATCAATGACGTATTCGGTTTGGTATTCATCGGGAATCGCTCCGCCCTCGAAATTAATCATGTGGTTGCGATTGAATCCTGACGCGATGCGTTGATCGAGTGTCGCATCAGGCAACAAGTCGCCCGCCAACTGTTCAATCGTGAATTGATCGAAGCGTTGGTTTTGGTTAAACGCCTTGATCGCCCAATCGCGCCACGGCCACATCA
>JAYSVR010000106.1:0-25740 GCA_043718445.1 Acidobacteriota bacterium
AAAAGCGTCGAAACCTTCGTCGTCACGGGCGCGTGTTTCGTCAAAGTCACCGCCAGCAACGGCGCGACGGGCTGGGGTGAAGCCGACGCCGACAACGCACCGCTGATGGCTGCGTTCATTCACAACGGATTGAAACAGCGCGTCATCGGCGATTGGGAACAGAGCTAGCCACGGGACGCGCGGGGGAAGAGGGGGAATTCAATAACCACAGATATTCCCCTTCTCCCCGTGTCCCCCGTGGCGCATTCAGTGTGCCAATATCGTTTGCTCTGAATTAGCCCGAATATCTCACGGTGAATGAATCCATCCGCGCTGTGCTAATATCCGGCGCGTGAAACAACCCTTCGCCAATTCGGTCTGGCATTGCGCGGCTTGCTGGCTGGCGCATCACGTACCCATGCTTTCCCGCAAAAATCTGTTCGCTGATTAACGCCGCTTGCTTCAACCGTCGCGCAACCAGTCAGGTTGCGCAGCCTTCACCATCGAATCAATTCACGCATCACCAGGTCATCGCAACCTAACAGGTTGCGATACGGCTTGGTCTTTTGGAGGTATCAAAACCATGCAAGCTGTTAAAACCGAACTCGAAGCGAACAAGCTCCCTATTCTCAAAACTTCCCTGCCCGGCCCCGTCGCGCAACAAGTCGTAGCTCACGACAATCAATACATTTCGCCGTCTTATACGCGGCCTTATCCGCTGGTCGTCAAGCGCGCCAAAGGCGCGATGATCGAAGACGTAGACGGCAACGTCTTCCTCGATTTCAACGCAGGCGTCGCCGTGTGTTCGACCGGCCACGCGCATCCGCGCGTCGTCGAAGCGATCAAAAATCAGGTAGATGATTTTCTGCACATCTGCACGGCGGACTATTACTTTCCGAGCTTGCCGAAGCTCGCGCAAAAGATCAGCGAACTCGCGCCGGGCAAGCACGACAAGCGCATTCACTTTGGCAACTCTGGCGCCGAAGCCGTCGAAGGCGCAGCCAAGCTGGCGATGTATGCCACGCGCAAGCACAAGTTCATCGGCTTTTTCGGAGCCTTTCACGGACGCACGATGGGCGCGCTTTCGCTGACGGCCAGTAAGGCGCGGCAACGCGCAGGCTTCGGCCCGCAGGCGCTGGACGTGACGCACATTCCTTACGCGAACTGCTTCCGTTGCCCTTACAACCTGACGCAAGAAACTTGCGGCGCACTTGAATCGAAAGGCCCACATTGCGCGCGCGTGATCGAAGACCTGCTTTTCAAAACGACCGTACCCGCTGACGAATGCGCCGCCGTTGTGCTTGAGGTCATTCAAGGCGAAGGCGGTTACATCGTGCCGCCCGCATCGTTTCTTTCGACGATTCGTGACATCGCCGACCGCCACGACATTCTGGTCATCGCCGACGAAGTGCAAAGTGGATTTGGACGCACCGGCAAGATGTTCGCGTCAGAGCATTTCGATTTCGTACCCGACATTCTCACGGCGGCGAAAGGCATCGCGTCAGGCATTCCGTTATCGGCGACGATTGCGCGCGCTGATTTGATGACGTGGGCTCCGGGCGCGCATGCCTCTACGTTTGGCGGCAACCCGGTGGGCATTGCGGCTTCGCTCGCTACGATTGAGTTGCTGGAAGAAGGCTTGATTGAGAATGCGGCAAAGATGGGCGAATACTTGCTGGAAGGCTTGCGCGACTTGATGAATAAGCACGCGATCATCGGCGACGTACGCGGCAAGGGCTTGATGATCGGCATTGAGTTGGTCAAAGACCGCACGACGAAAGAACCGCACGCCGAAGCCTTGAAACAAGTCGAGCAAACGTGCTTTCAGCGCGGGATGATTACGTTGGGTTGCGGGACGAGTACGATTCGCCTGTCGCCGCCGCTGGTGATTGACCGTGAGCAATGCGACTTTGCGATTAAGACGATTGATGAGGCGATTGGATTGGTGAAGTAGCGCGATTGAATCAATAGACTTCGTCGTGCGTGCCAGCCGTCAAAAGCAGGATGGCTTCTTCGCCTTCGTGCTGAACGAACTCAAAGACGATGCGCAAATCATATCCCGCGCTGCAAGACCAACAATCGGCCAACTGGCCTTTCAGCTTATGCGTCTTGAGCGCGGGATGAAACGCATCGGCATTCAGCTTTTCCAGAGTGGCCTGCATATCAGCAGCAACACGCGGATCTTTCTTCAACAAGCGTTTGGCTGAACGAATGAAAGCCGCCGACTTGAGCAAGTTGCGGGTCACGCTAACAACTCCTTCATCAGCTCATCCGCTGTGGCAACCTGGCATTTGCCTTCAGCAAATTCGCGGTGGGCATTTTGCACTTCTGAAAACAAGTGTTGGCGATTGGCAGCAGCTACTCGATGCCGCAACACGTCAATCAACGTTTCTTGTTCTTCTACAGATAAAGCATCTGCGGCATCCAGCACTGAGCTAAAGGTGTTCTCGCTTTCCATTTTCATAACCTCAATATTTTTTCTCTAGTTTTAGGCCACGTACTTTCAATCGTTCACTTCTACCCAACGCTGTTCAGCGTGCGCCAGCTTGATCGCATCAATTACCTGCTGGCAACGCAGCCCATCCGCAAACGTAGCCGCGTGCGGAATGTCGGTGCGGTTTTCGTGGATGGCCTGCACGGCTTCGCGCGCGAGGTGATAGAACGAACGCGCCCACAGATTGTCGGGGATCCATGAAATTTCGCGGGCGCGGTCGGCGAGCGAAAAGTCTTCAAACGGATGATTGAAACCTTGCGCGGCTGAGAGCGTTTCGTCGCCGTCCAGCACGATGGTTCCGTTGCTGCCGACGATGGTCAGATTGTTTTTGCCACCGCTGGCATAAAGCCCTGAGAGCAGCACTTGTCCGTGAATCGGTTTCACGCTGTCGGTTTCGCGCGCAGAAAACGAAGGATTGATGCGCAGCAGGAACGAACAGTAATCATCGGTTTCGTTCGCGCGCAGTTCACCGGTCTTGGCGTCTTTGCGTTCGCCGACGAGCGTCGCCAGCGTACTCGTCACCGCCGTGACATCGCCCAGCAACCAACGCAGTGCGTCAATCGCATGCGAACCCAATGCGCCCAACAATCCGCCACCCGCTGAAAGTTGTGACCACCAGTTCCACGGACGCAGCGACGAATGCCGAAAGCCCGCTGCCAGCGTGAAATTAACGTGATGGATGTCGCCGATGTAACCCTCATCCAGCAATTCTTTTAGCCGCCGCCAAGTAGGATTGAAACGCAATTCGTGATCAATGATGGCGAGTTGGTGCGGATGTTGTTGCGCGGCTTCGAGCATGGCGCGGGCTTCGTCGGCATTCATCGCCATCGGTTTTTCGCACAGGACGTGCTTGCCTGCGGCTAAGGCGGCGAGCGTCATTTCGTGATGCAAAGACGGCGGCGTAGCGATGATGACGGCTTCGATTTCTTCGAGCGCGAGCAGTTCGCGGTAATCGCGGCAAACGTGTTTGATGTCGAATTCCTGCGCCGTCTTTTGCGCGTTTTCATAACTACCGCTGCACACCGCAGCAAGCCGCGCGCCTTCGCAAGCCCGCAAAGCCGGAGCCTGCGCCGTGCGCGCGAACCCCGTCCCAATCAATCCGATACCGACTTTGTCGCTTTTCATGAAAAATATCCTCGTGCGTGAAAGCAATGATGAATCGGCGCAACCGACGGGGTAGCTGCGCCCTATGAATGGCTGGCACTTTACGCAAACAAACGAGGCTTTGCCAAGTAACGCGCTCCTAGAAATTCAGGCTGTTTCGTAAAAGGAATTTGACTGGTTTATCCACGTGGACGCGGTTGATTCGGGTTGATCGTGCGCGGCGCAGTGGCACCCGGAACCGAAGCAGACAACTGATTCGAATCGTTATGAATATCCTGCCAACGCTGTTTGAATTCCGCAGACACTTTGACCAGCGCCCATAAACGGTTCACCTGGGCATGGGTATTGATCAGATCGCGCACCGCGCGGCGTTTCGCTTCAGTGTTGAGCGGGCTGCGAAAGACGGCGGCGGCTTCGCTCAAACGGTCGAAAGCATAAAGCAGTTGCGCTTCGGGCGTGCCCTCGTCGCGCGGAGTTTCAAAGTTGTATTTATTGTTGGTCTTCCACGCACGCAACGACCGCGCGTAATCTTCGACTAAGGCATCGCTCTTGTCGGCGACGCGCATGCCCAACGCCGACAGGTCTTCGCGGTTGGGGTTGCCAGAGCTAGCAGCACTATTAGAAGTCGGAACCGTGCTGTTCCCGCCCGTGTTGCGCGTGTCGCGTGAAATCGGAACCGTCGTGCGGAAGTTTGTCGCTCCGCGCACTGAAACACGTTGAATCGTGCGATTGGGATCGCTCTCAATGATTAGAGTGGTCGCCGAAGAAATCACTTGCGCCGCCAGACTTTGCGGAGGCGCACCGAAAAGTTTGATCTTCAATTCGCCGTTTTCAATCGTGGATTCAGGCACGAGCTTCCAGCCTGCCGTAGGCGTTTGCCCCGTGATCGAAACGCGTATCGTATCGTCAGAGCCACGCTCTGCCAGCAGGTTTGTGACGTTGACCGCTTGCCGATCAGCGCGGTTGATCGGGTTGGACGAGTTCCCCCCCGCTGGCAATGCTGACACAGTGCTGCCTCCCGCATTCACCGTTTTGACAGGCGTTTTGCCAGACGCTTTACCCGGCGTGACCACTGGTACGCGCGGCGTAGTTTTGACGGGTGGCACAGATACGCCAGCGTTGTTTCGACTCTTCACCTCGTTTCGGTCGTAAACAAAATCCGTCGTGGCAGCAGGTTGACGGCGCGTACGATCATAAGCGTCGGGCGAATCGAGTTGCGCATCAGCATTGTCCACTGCGACTTGATTCAAAGTGATCGGCGTCAGCAGTTCCGCGCCGATTTGCATACCGGTTGCGACTTCAGCCTCTTTGCCTTTGGCGAGCAACAAAGCGGCCACGCCGACGCCTGCGCCAATCCCCGCGCCGAACAAGGCGCTGCCCGCGACATATCCAATCGCCGCGCCTGCGCCTACGCCACCGCCGACAAAAGCTGCGGTACGTTTAACGCCGCCGCTTGAGCGAGTCAGACGCCGATCTGAATCAAGGCGTTTGTCGTCGCCTGCCGCGACGGGAGCCAGCGTGGCTTCAATCGGATAAACGTCTTTGCCGATGCGCAAGCGGTCAAACGAAATTTCGATCATCCCCGAACGACGCCGCGATTTGGCGCGCACTACGTCTTGCACTTGCCCTTCGATAAGGCTGCCAGCCGGAATCAATACGGTACGGTTGACGGTGACGGGCGTGATGACTTTGGCGCGCAAACGATCTCCGGCTTGGGCCGTTTTAGAAGACAGCTTCGTCAGCATTTCGGTGACGATGACCGTACCTTCGGGCAAGGTGTTGGCCGACGAGTTGCGGTTCTCCTTCAATACCACATACGTACCCGTTGCGCGCACAGGCTCACGTGCCGTCTCACGTGCCGTCTCACGTGGAAGAGGTTCTTCCAGCCCATCCATCTCACGAATACGCGCTTCGTTAATCCGGTCGAGTTCGTCCTTCGCTGGCGTCGTACTCGGTCGTCGCGTTCGACCCGAAGGAGTCTGGGGCGACGACTGGCGTTGCGCCAGCGCCAGACTCGGCAGAAAAGCAGACGATCCCAGAGCAAACATCAAAACATAAGCACAAGATTTTGAAGGTCGTGTCGGCATAAAGCACCTCCGGCAAAAGCGGTTTTAGCAGCAAGTTGAGAGGGGGTAATTCGTTGTTTCGTCTAAAGGGAGCCGGAGTGTAAGGCGCGCTCAAAACCTTGTAAAGCAAGGAGCTTGCGACGGCTTAGGTGAGGTCGTACTGGAAGTCTGAACGCGGCAAAGGCGAGTCAACCATATTGAGCAAAGCGTATGTTGAAAGCGCCGCGTCAGCCATCGTCTCGGCGGTGTAATGTTCGCGCACGCCCGCAAAGCCATGCCGCGCGAGGTCGCGTCCGCGTTCGGGGTTTTGCCAGAGTTCATAAATCGCTTCGGCTAACGACGCGGCATCGTTCGGTTCAAACAGCACGCCGCCCTGGGTGCGTTCGATCATTTCAGGAAACGAACCCCAACGCGGTTGCACGACGGGCAGCCCGGCGGCTTGGGCTTCGAGCACGGGCAAGCCTTTGGGTTCGGCATAAGTCGTCGGCAGCGAAAGCAAATCTATCTGCGCAAAGAACGCCAACTTGGCTTCGCGTTCGAGCGCGCCGTGATAGTTGAACTGTTCGCGCAAGCCTGCGGAGGCGAGCTTGGTTTCGATGTCTTGCAAGTAAGTCTTTTGATCGGGCGGCAGATAGCCTGCGGCGGCTAGGCGCGCACCGGCAAAGCCTGCGCGTTGGTGCAAAGCGATGAAAGCCTCTGCCAACAGATGCAAACCTTTCTCAGGCGCGATGCGTCCGAAATAGCCAATGGTGAAAGGCGCATCAGCGCGTGGCCATTCAGTCGGCGCGTGAAAGCGAGCGTAATCTTTCAAGTTCAAACCGAGCGGTACGACTTTGACTTTGTCGCGCGGGACTTCGAGAAACGCAGCCATGTAATCAGCGTAATAACGACTCACCGCAATAAAACAATCAATGTGTTTGGCGTTGGCGCGCATCAGGCGCAAGGCTTCGGTGCGATAAGGTTCGAGCAACTGATTGATGAACAGGTCTTCGCCTTGCATCGTGCAGCACAGCGGCGCGCGCAAGGTTTGTTTGATCGTCGCCGCGATGCCGTTCAACAGCGAGTTTTGCATATCAATAACGTCATAGGGCGCCACATGTTCTGATTGATGTTTTAACCAGTCGGCGAGCTTGGCGAACTCTTTGCGTTGGTTCCCGTCTTCGCCTCGCAGCATCGAAACGGTGAGTTCGCCGAGGTCTTTGGCGTCAACGGCGAGTGAACTTTTGGCGGCTTGCTTGAGCGCGGCTTGCGAATCCCACAGCTTATCCATCCAGCGCGGCGTATGCCGAAAGAGCGCCGAATGCTGTTCGAGATATACGCTGATGCCGCCGAACAAAACCTTGTCTTCGCTGACGTTCGCTTCATCGGTCAGCGTAGGCGTATACAACGGCAGCAATGTTACGTCGTGCCCTTGCCGCATGAGTTCAGTCGCCAGCGCGTTATCGCGCAAACAACTGCCGCAATACATTCCGGCTGCGCCTGCTGTGAAGTAAAGAATCCTCATAAGTGCGGAGTGCGGAATGCGGAATGCGGAGTTCAGAAAGCGAGGAGGTTGAGACTCCGCACTCCGCACTCCGCATTCCGCACTCCTAAGCAGCGGCTGCCGCTGCACGCTGAAAGGCGCGTCTCCCGTATAGGTGATCGAACAAATTGCCTTCGTGCGGCTGATCCCACGAGATGTGCATCGTCGGAATCGGGCCGATGTTGAGGCGGTCTACGTTAGCGGCGGCGACGAGTTTGTTGATGAAGTTTTGATCTTTGGTCAGCGCCGTGACTACCAGCGAAGGCCCAAGTATTTCGGGCATCTGGTCAGGTTCGACTTCGACGACACTGGCATAAGGGAACAGGAATTCGCGGTTCGCCAGCGGATGTTCGGCGCTCTCGCAATGCACGACCGTAGGCAACAGATAAGTCGCGCGGTCGAATTCGACGACGCGCGATTCACGATGCGCGGCGGTGTAATCCGTAGCGCCCGGTTCGCGCAAACCTGCGTCCACCATCAATGAAATGCGGCGCGCGATGTCGGGGTTGGCAAAAGGTGACAGCTTGGCGTCGGGGTCTTCGGCGGCGCGCGGCTGAATTTGCGCGAGGCGTTCGGCGATGGCGGCGGCAATCTTCTTGCCCGTATCGCCCCGGCGCGGCAGCCATACGCCCGAAGCGTTGATGCACGAGCGTCCGCCGTTTTCGCTGATCGAAGCCACCATCACATCGAGATATTGTTCCCAGTTATCCACTTCGTCTTCGCCAAGAATGACTTTGCTCCAGCCCGTGCCGTGCAATTCGATGCGCGAATCTTTGCCATATTTCCCGACCGTCGAAGAATCACCGAAGAACATACCGCGTCCGCAATTTTGCAAAATCGCGCCCGCGCCGCCGTGATCGGCGGAGTAATAGCCAAAGGCTTCGCGCGGAATGCCCGCTTTGATCATTGCTTGAATGACACGATAAGGCGACCACGGTTCGCTGCCGCCGGGTTTAAGAATGAGCGCGGTTTTCAACGCAATCGCCGGAATCCACAGCGAATGCACGCCTGGCGAATTGCTCGGCAGAATGACGCCGAGCGAATTGGTACGCGGAAAGAAACTCACCGCGTGGCCTTCGTGCGTACCGAATCCGTCGTCGAGAATTTGATGCGAAACGCCGCGCGTGAGTCCGGCAATGCTGCTGCCAACATTCGCCATCGCGCCGTAAATCTTGCTCATGTTTTTGCGCACCAGCACATGCGGCATCCCCGTCGTCGCCGACAACTGACGCACGTAATCATCCGGCGTCTGCGCTTCGTCGCCGACGGGCAGCGTATCGTTCATATAGAACTCAGCCGCCTGTTTGCACATCGCCACGAGTTGATCGGTGGTGAAAGCCGCGAGCTTGGCGCGCATCGCTTCCTGATCAAGCAAGTCGCGGCGGATGAGTCCGGCGTTGGCCTGACTCATCTCGACAAAGGTTTCGCGCGTTTGGTAATGCGGCACGCGCGTTACGTCTACGCTTTTATAGGGTGCGCCTTTGCGCAAGACGGGTATGTGAAGCATTGGTTTCTCCGATGGTATGAAGCCGTTAGTTATTCAAATTCTGTTGTCTGACTTGCGCCAAACTGCAACTCTAAAAACTTTTCGCGCACGTATGGATGCAAGCGATCAGCAAACGTAGCATCAAGCTGTTTGAGCTTGATGAGTTCCTGCACATCGGCCAAATCTTTCAACCTGCCTGCATTCGTCATGCCTGACGCTAGTTTCAGAGTGATGAGCATTTCGAGGGTGAGCGTTTTGATACCATCAATGACGATGAAACTTTCAGCCGGGTGGGGAAAACTAATCGGTTTGGGCTTTCCATCGCCGGGGTATTCGCCGCTGACGATGATTTCGATGGGGACGTTGCGTTTGGTTTCACGAAACGTTTTTTTCGCGCCGCTGAACTTTTCGACGTAACCCAGCCCGACTAGTTCATCGTGGAACTTCGCCAGCCCCTCTTTGGTCATCAGCAAATCAATGTCGCTCGTGAAGCGTTGATAGCCATGTTGATTCAACGCTATCGCACCGATCACGACGTAATCAATCTCGTGCGCCGCTAAATCAGCCACCAACTTGGTTAGCGTTTCGTTCAACATACCTTTGCCCTCAAAGAAATTCAGCCCTTCTTCGTAAGCGAGAACCGGAGACGCTAGTACTTGGGGAAAGCTCATTACCTGCATAACGCGAAGTATACCAGTCACTCGTTCGTTTTCATTCCGGCGTCAACCAGCGCGCGCGTCAGCAATTCAGTCAGGCCGAGTTCGCGCGCCCAATGTTGCATGTAAGCCTGATCCAACGCTTGAGCCTGAACTTGCAGCACGCCTTGTACGTCGCGCCATTGCTGTTCTGACACGCCACCGCCTTTCTGATACCAAAGCAGTTTTTGTAAAACGATGTCTTCGGCTGTGCAGACCCAGGCGATGGTTTCACCTTCTTCGCCCGGCAAAGCGATTTGCTGGCGTCGCCGCATTTGCTCCTGCGCAAAAGGCGTATCTTTAAGCATAAAAATATCAGCTTTATACATCGTCCCCAAGTAAATCAGGTTGAAAGAACTTTGGCCGAAGATGGCACGCCGAATGGCGAGTGCATCAATATAAAATTCGCTTTCGAGCGCGCTTACCAGCAGATCAATGTGTTCCAGCCGCAACGCCACCACGAAATCAACGTCTTGCGTAGTGCGTAACACGCCGTGCGCGGTGCTTGCCATCGAACCACCGACATACCAATTGATTCCGCAATCCAGCAAGGCCTGCGCCACCTTTTGTAAAACGACTAACGCGTTTCCCATGTTGACCTCATTCTTTCAGGTAAGTTATTCGACCGACCAGCCAAACGCTGCTTGCATTTGTTCGGGAGTGAGCCAGCGAGAGGCTAACCGTAGCTTCAATTCACGTTGATCGGCTTGAGGATATTGTCGGCGTAGAGTTGCCAGCGCAAACTGTTCAGCCAGTTGATTGAGTTCTTGCACTTGTTGCAGCTTGCGCCACACAGGGGTGCGTCTGAGCCCTTCAATCAAAATAAGTTCAGCCTCTGCGGAGGTATCAGGGAAAAGTGGTTTCATTTAGTTGGTATGAATCTTGTCGTTCGCGGAGCTTTCGCCTTTGAGCGATTTCGCCTGCCCGCCGCGTTCACGCTGCCAACCGGCGAGCGCGTCGCGCAAGTGTCCGGTGATGGCGGCTTTGGCGCGCGGCGCGTCGTGCGCCTTAATCGCCGCGTAAACTTTCAAGTGCCAATCCAGCGTGGATTGAAAGTCTTTCGCGCCTGCAATCGTTTGGCGGCGCATGTGAAACAGCAGTTCCGCTACCGTATCCATCACGCCCGTCATGATTTTGTTGCCAGCGGCGTGCGCTACGGCGCGATGAAAGCGTACGTCATGCACGAGGAACTTTTCTTCGTCACCCACCGCCGCACGCATCGCAGTGATTTCGTGCGCGAGGTTTTTCAAATCCGCCGCCGTCGCCCGCACCGCCGCTAACTCAGCCAGTCCGGCTTCGATAATCAAGCGGGCTTCAAACAATTCTTCGTCGCTGGTTTGATTGATGAGCGTCATGAAACGCATCGGTTCGGTGAAAACTTCGGGCAAGGAATCGGCGATGTAAGTGCCCGCGCCCGGCTTGGCGCGAATGATGCCCATCACTGACAGCGCCTTGAGCGCCGTACGCAAACTGGGACGGCTGATGTCTAGCATGTCTGCGAGTTCGCGTTCGGGCGGCAAACGGCTTCCGGCTTTGAGGTCGCCGTTTTCGAGCAAGTGTTTAATGCGCTCGACGACCAGTTCGGTGATGCCCGAACGGTCAATCGGCTGCATTTTGCCATTCAAAGTGCTGGCACTCTTTTTCGGCATATATTTAGTTTTCTCCCGGCACAGCTAATCAGCGTAATGGTCGGTGTTTAGGTAAGACCGGCGCACTGTAAATTTGGCTTATAGGGTTGTCAAATTTTGCTTATGGTTTACCGCTCACCCCAAAACGCCGCGTTATCTTCGCTTCACCGGCAAAGCCTTCACCACCGGTTCCCAAGTCAATAACACTGCGCCTTCGCCCGCGTCTTTGCCGTATTCCACCACGACCTGATGATTGCCAGCGACGATGGTCGTTTCGATGACGGCGGGCTGTGCGCCTTTCGTTTGCCATTGGTCGAGCAGCTTTTCACCGTCTAGCAACAGGCGCGCGCGTTGCTGACTTTCGAGCGTGAATTTGTATGTGCCCGTGCCAAACGTCACCTTGCGCGTGAAGCGCGCGGCAAAGGCTTCGCGCGTCAAACACATTGTATTCGCGCGTCCGGTGAAGTTGCGGGGAAAGCTGAGTTCCAAATCTTTCTGGCCTTCGTCGCGGATGACGGCGGCCTCGCCGCTGAACTCACCAGCAGAGTTACCCGCAGAGTTATTAGACTCAAAATATTCGCCGCGCCAATGATCGGGCGCGACGTTGGTCAGGCAGGGATGCGATTCCCAATTGAATTCGAGCAACGCGCTGCCCGCGTGTTCAAAATATTCAACCATGATGGTGTGATTGCCCGACTTGAGTTCCAGGTCAACCGCGTGCGCCGTGTTCTGCTCGCGCCACGCTTCGAACTTGAGTTGCTTGTCTATGAAAAGCCGCACGCCATCGTCCGCCTTAAAGTTAAACCGATAAAAGCCCTGCGGGAAGCTCGTCGTGCGCGTCCAACGCACCGAGAAATTGTCAGTCGCCTTGAGGCAGTTTTCGCTCGGCGAACCAAGTCCCCATTGGTTGAACTTAAGAAAAGCATTGCCGTCATCGCGCACCAACGTCGGCGCTCCGCTCAATTTGTCGTTGGCGAAATATTCGCCGCGCCAATGATCGCCCGCGACTTTGACCTGACAGGGCGCGGCTTCGAGCGCGAACTTAAACGTCGCGCTGCCATAACGATCAAAGTATTCCAGCACGATCACGTGCTTACCGGCGATCAGAGTTAACTCAACCGATTTGGTTTGATTGAACTGTTCGCGCCATTCTTCGATCACGGTCTGGCCGTCGAGCAATACGCGAAAACCGTCGTCGCCCGTCACTCTGAAACGATACAACCCAGCGGTCACGGCTACGGTGCGCGTCAACCGCACTGAAAAATTGTCTACCGGGAGGCCGCATTCAGCACTCGGCGAACCTAAGCCCCATACGAAACTCAAATCTGCCGCGCCTTCATCGCGTACCATAATCGGATTGCCATTAAATTCGCGGCTGTCGAAATACTCGCCGCGCCAGCGTTCTGCCGCGATGGGCGTAATCGGCAAACAGCGCCGCGCCTGCGCCTGTTGCGCGGCCTTCATGATTTGAGCCTGGCTGACCGAGGCCAAAACCATTAACCATACCAACATCCGTGAGGAGCGAAAAAATATCATCGGTGAAACCTTTAATTTTCAGTAAAAGGAAAGAAAGCTTGGCAAGTTTCAACAGCCTCGAAAGTAGTTAACAGTCATTTTCTATTTGAAATTTTCTATTTGAAATTTGTTATTAGCTTCCGAAGTATTCGGAGCAATGGCAAATCTCAAATAGAAAATCTCAAATAGAAAATAAAATGAACTGTTAGCTGGGCGGTGAAACTTGCTAGGCCTTCTTTCCTTTTGTGGTTTATGTGCTTTTTTGTGGCGAAAGCCCCCTTCAGCTAGGCGTCAGGCCATCTGCGTTTAGCGCGTACCTTGCCAGCGCGCCGCCCGTTGATCGCGTACGGTGCGCGTGTTGTATTCGCGCAGGTATTTTTGATGTCGCGCGTCGTTCGGATAAGCATCGCCCGGCGCATATGGGTAAGCTCGCATTGCGTGATAAGGTAACTCACCAATTGTGTCAGGTCGCGCCGAGTTAATATCCATATCCTTGCCGAAGCCATCGGCAAAAACTAAAAAGTCGCGTCGCCAGCCTTTGGGTAACACAGGTAATTTCGTCGCATCGAAATCAATTTGTAGCTCGTCGCCGTTGCGCGTGACGACATACATATCGTCAATGTTGGTGAGTAACGGACGCACGTCGCCATAGCGCGTGTAATTCCCCAAATGCGCCTTCCACGGCGCGAACGGTTCGATCACGTTGTAATCGTAAGCCTTCAGTCCTTTATTATCGGCGGCAATTTCACGCGGAAAGCCAAGCCAGTGTAAGTCCGCCGTCAAAGGCTGCAACGAAGTTACTTTTAATGGCGAGGCATCGTTGCTCGTATCCACTAAAATCTGATCCCAATAAATGCGCATACTCGTCACGATGCGTACCTCAGTTGAGTTACACAGCGCGTCTTTGGGTAACTCAACCGTCATCGTCTTGGTTAGCCCGGCGGGAAAACCCATTTGCGGAATCGTCGTCACCCATTCGCCTTGCGCATTGCGCGTTTGCAAATGGGGCAACACGAGCTTCACGCCCGCCTGCGCCGCCGCCAGATTCGAGGTCGAGTCGGCGTAATCAATCCAGGCCGATAACAAGAGCAATACGCGCTTGGCCTGTTTGGCCGAAGCTCCCAAATCAAGCGTCAACGTATGTTCGTCGGCATAACCTTTGTAAGGCAGCAATGCGAACTTATCAGGATAACTGCGATCTAACTTACTCACGGCGGATAACACGTCGCGTCCCGCTTCGTCGCGCGCGCTTACCGGCGGCACAGCGTTGCGCGTCGCGTAAAGCTTAAATGTCGGAAAAGGACGCATCGGCATCAACCGTTCGTTGGGATAAATGCTTGTAGTGGCAGGATGGTCTACCGCAAGTAACTTAACCGCGTCGAAATAAATAACTTCTTCGAGTTGGTTATTTAACCGCAGCGAATAAAGTCCATCTTTCGCTTTTAACTGTTCAGCCGTAACTAAAACATATTCATCGGTATCAGGATAATTCCAATCATTCTTACCTCCACCGACCCGCGAACCAATTGCCGAGCCGCCGAGAAAGTCCGTTACGAAACCGTACTCGCTGCCATTCCACGCATACAACAACGGACACGACGTACCTTTGCGGTCGAGTTCTTCGATGATTTCGCGCTGATTGGCTTTGACGGCTAGCTCAGATTGCACAATGCCCGCAGGCCAAATCAGATTGAGCGTGTCTACCTGCGTGCGAAAGCCCAACCCGAAAATCATCGAAGCCGGCGCAGGCGCAGGCGATGAAGCATAACTTTCCAGCTTCTGCGACAAGCTGCCGCTGCGAATAATCGCTTTCGTACCAACGGCGCTGCGGTTGCTGGTCTTGCCTGCCAGATTGACGGCAGCAAAGTTTTTACCAGCCCCTTCGTTTTTCAAAACAAGCAACTGGTTTTTCTCTTGAAGGGTAAGTAAATCAATCGCGCCGTCATTATTCAGATCACCAGAGGCTAGGCAGTAATTGTCGGCGAGTCTCTGAGTACCGCCTAAAAGCGAAAGCGAATTTCGTTCACGCATCAGCACGTCGAGTATTCCGTCGTTGTTATAGTCAATCGCTTGCGACGCCAACGACTGAGGGAAATCTCCGCGCTTAAACACTGGCTTATATTGACCGCGTCCATCGCTCTTAAATTCATCGACATTGCCGCCCATTCGCGGCAGAGAAAAATCGGAGTAGCCATCTTTATTGAAATCACCAACAGCGACGCCGAACCCCCACGTGGCATCTTTGATGCCTACTTGTGCTGCCACATCCTTAAACGAACCATCCCGCTGATTCGCCATCAACTGCACCGGCGCACCGTAATTCACCACGAGCAAATCAATATCGCGGCGATTGTCGTAATCGGTCGCCACCACTGCTGTCGTCTTCTGCGCACCGCCGCTCAAGCCCGCCGCTTCGGTTGCGTCGGTGAAGCTCCACTTCCCTTCTTTCGCGCCGTTGTTGCGGAAGAAACGATTCGACGTACCCGCAAACTCATCAGGAAAAACTGCCGTCTCAGTAGCCGCAGTCCATTTCGTTAAGTTGGCAAAGTTGCCGACAAACACATCGAGATCGCCGTCGTGGTCTGCGTCAACAAATGCAGCGGTGAGCGCCCAGGCGTTGTAACTCGTCGGCAAGCCTGTCGCGGCGGTCACATCGCTAAACGTACCGTCACCGTTGTTCGCCCACAGCGCGAGCGAGTTGTAGCCAAACAGCAAAGCGTCTTGCGTATTGTCGTTATTGAAATCGCCGAAGACTGCGCCGTTGATCGGTGCGTTGGTCGTGAGCTTTGATTTATCGGTTACGTCGGTGAATTTGCCGCCCGTATTCTTCCACAGCTTCACGAACGGTTTGCCGCTGGCGTCGAGTCCGGCGGCGAAAACATCGAGCTTGCCGTCGGCGTCTATGTCGGGCAGCCCAATTGTCGCCGCGAAAGGGTTCACGAGTTGGCTTTTGAGCGCGTCAGTGTATTCAGCTTTGGTGACTTTGCGATTGAGCGCGCTTGAGAGCGGCTTGTTACCGAACGTCGCGTTGAGTCCCATCTCAACCGTCGCATCAGTGAATTTCACTTGCGGAGCTTCTTTGCTGACGAGTTCGCTTTCTGCGCCGGTGCTGACGATGCCTTCGCCGTAACGGCCTTTCTCGCCGTAAACATTGCCGAACGAAGTCGCATACCCTGAAGCCTTGAGCTTTTGAAATACGGCGAGCATCGCTTGGCCTTCGGGCATTTTGCCCGAACGAATCAAGGCTTGCGCCAAGCTATAAGCAGCGGTCTGGTTATAACTTTCTGCCGCCAGCGCCGCGCGAAAGGCTTTGATCGCGGGTTCGTATTGCGCTTTCTGCGCGTATAGCTGTCCGACCTGTACGTTCGCGCCTGCGTCTTGCGCGTCGGCGGCAATGACATTGTTAAAGGCGGCGATGGCTTCGTCATAGAGTTTCTCGCTACGCAACGCCAAGCCGAGCGCGTATTGCGCGGTCAGGTTTTCAGGCGCGAGCTTGACGGCTTCCTGCGCCTCTTTGAGCGCGGCGGGCGAATCGTTTTGAAAGAACAACGCCAACGCCAGATTGATGCGCGCCAAAGCGAATTTCGCATCCGCCGCCAGAGCTTTACGAAAAGCCTTGGCGGCTTCTTCGTGTTTGAATTGTTCCATCAACGCGACGCCGAGATTGTTGTCGCGGTAAAGCGCTTCGCGTTGATTGCGCGCTGCGTCATCAGACGTTTGTGCGGCTTGCGTTCGGTTCGCTTGCCACACCGACACACAAGCAGCGAGCGCCAATAAGAAAAACGATAAATACTTTTTCATAGCTTGATATGGGGAATAAGGTTTTTGTGGGAGGCTGAAGACTAACAAACGAAATGCGGCTTTGCGAACCAAAGTAGCGGTTGGGGTGTACGAAGTAAAAGTTAAATTACCTACCTGGCTTATCGTGTCTCAGCCCGCGAAGGCGGGCGGTAGCATAAAGCCTGGGGTGAGCGCAGTAGCGCGCAACCCCAGGAAAAAGCGGAGAACCATTGCAAGCCCGCGAAGGCGGGCGATAGCCGGATGCAGACGACCTCACTAACTGCCGCCCGCGTCGCGGGCTTGCGCATATTGGGCGCATTCTCCTGGGGTTACGGCTCACGCCTGCACCCCAGGCTTTATGCTCCCGCCCGCTTTCGCGGGCTAGAGGCGTTTAACTTTGACTTCGTACACCCTATCGGTTGCGTGTTCACTCAATGCGCCAACGCACTTTGTATTTGCGCGGCCAGTTCGTCCATAGCTTTGGTGTGGCGTTGCGCGGGCGGCAAGGCGGCGAGGGCTTCGGCGGCTTCGTCATAAGCGGCGCGCGCTTCGTAGGTGCGATGGGCTTGTCGCAAAATTTCAGCGCGTCTGAACAGCCACGATTCTTTGCGAGGCGTTTGACTGGCAAGCAAGTCAACGCGGACTAACGCCGCATCCCAGCGTTTGAGTTGCGTTTCGATTTCGATGGCTTTGAGTTGCAGCGTCACCAGCGAACCGAGTTGCGTGATGGCTTCGTCGAGTGACCGCAAGGCGGCGGCGCGCTGGTTTGCGTGAGCGAGCGCGGCGGCACGTTCGAGGTAATGATCGGGTTTGGCGCGCGGCAACAACGCGATGGCGCGGCTGTAATTATGCGCGGCGGCGCGGTATTGCTTGAGTTGTGCGTAAGCTCGCGCGCGCAAGATATAAGCTTCGGCGTGCGTGCGATGCGCGGCGAGAAAGCGTGTGAAGGCTACGGCGGCTAAACGCGGCTGCGCGGCATCGAGCCATAAACGTCCGCGACTGAATTCGACTTCGCGCAACGTCGCATCCAGCTTGGCGACTTGATTGAAATCGGCGCGCGCCGCCGTCCAGTCGCGGTGCAAGCGATGCAATTCGCCGCGCATCAGGTAAAGCTGGGCGTTGCGCGGTTCGGTTTTGAGTTGCAGCGTTACGGCGGCGATCTGCTCATCAATGCCGCTATGCGCTCCGACAGGAGCGCATAGCGTTAGGCAAAACAGCACAGCCAAATAAAATAATTGACGACTCACGGCAGCGTCCTCACTGAAATCACATTGGAATAGCTCGAATTACCGTTCGCGTTGTAAGCATGCACGCGATAGTAATAAAGCGTATTGCGCGCCAGCCCCGTATTCGCATAAGCGGTCACGTTGGCGGTTCTCGTAGCGATTTGCGTGAACGTCGTACCGTTGGTTGAGCGTTCAATCTTGAAACCGGTTTCGTTGTTCGCGTTATCAATCCAACTCAAATTGATGCGCGAACGTGAAGACGCTGAGCCCGCCAGATTGTTCGGCGCGGCGGGCAGCAGCACGGGCGCAGTGACCGTTACGCTGACGGCGCTCGACATCGTTACCGCGTTTTGATTGTCAGCCGCGCGCGCCGTCAGACTGTAATTCCCCGCCGCGACGCCGCTCCAGCCAAACGAATATGGCGCGGTCGTATCAGTGCCGAGCAACGTCGTACCTTGATAAAAGTCTACTTTAGCAACAGTGCCGTCGCTGTCAGCCGCGTTGGCATTGAGCGTAATCGTCGCAGGCGCGGTGAACGCCGCACCATTTAATGGACTCGTCAAACTCACCGTCGGCGGCACATTCGCCGTTGCGCCTTTGGTGAGTGTGAAACTATCTGCCACTGCGCCCGTCTCACGAATGAATTTCGCATCGAGTTGATTGCCGTTCACATCCAGCACCATCGAACCCAGATTGTTGAGCGAGATAAACATCGCCGGATGATTGAGCGTGCCGCCGGTAGCTTGTCCCGAGCTGCCCGCGACGACGTAAACCGCGCCTTCGTGACCGCCGGGCCCGACGGTTGGTTTCGCATAAGCGCCAGTGCCGCCGATGCGTCCGTCGCCGCCGTTCTTTTTCATCGTATTGCTGAACGTAGTCGAGTTTCCGTAATGGCTATCAATCAAAAACGTACGTTCATAAGCGTGGCTGTGACCGGTCAGCACCAGGTCTACGCCGTGGCTTTCGAGAATCGGCAAAGCGTTCTGCCGCATTTCGATCAATTCGATTTCGGTGTCGGAATCGTGCGAGCCTTTGGTGTAAGGCGGATGATGCCAAAACGCGATCAGCCAGGTTTTGTTATTCGCCGCCAGATCGTTTTGCAACCACGTCAGCATAGGGCTGCCCGCCGCGCGTGACGAAGTCATCGAATCCAAACAGACGAAATGAATGTTGCCGTAATCGAACGAATAATAGTCCTCGGTGCCTGACGCGATGCCGCCCGCTTCGGCGCTTTGGGGCAAGTCGAAGATTTGATAATAAGGCAGCGTCGCAGCCGGATTGGCCGAGCCAGCCGTGTCGTGATTGCCCAACGTTGACCACAACACCGATTGCCGCAACGTGTTTTGGTAGAGGTTAAAGACCGCCGCTTGATATTCGCTGTCAGTGCCGTTCGCATAAGCGTTGTCGCCCAACATCAGCCACAGGTCGGTATAGCGCGTCCCGTTAAAACCGTAATAAGCATCGCGCGTCGCCCTCTGATTCGCCGTTGCCGTACCCGCATCACCCAGCACCCAGATGCGTGTGTTTTTCGCAGTGCCCGCAATCGGCGGCGTCACAAAAAAATGATCTGCATCGCCGCCCGCCAACGCGCTGGCGGACGTACCAATTGAATAAAAGTAAGTCGTATTCGGTGACAGATTGTTGAGCGCCACGCTGTGTTCGGTCGTCGCGGCGGCTTCGTCGGCGAATAGATTCAAGTTGGTTTGCGTCGTGCCGTAACGCACGCGCCCGACGTTCGCCAGGTTCGTACGCCAGCGCGCGACGAGGCTGGTCGGTGTGCCTTTTTGCAGATAAGGCCCGCGCGTCACCGTCGTCGTCACAGCCGCAGTCGAACCCGCCAATTCGAGATCGAAACTTATATCCGAACTCGTCACTGCCGTTTGATGAATTTCGACCGCCAGCACATTCGTACCGCTGACCAGCCCGCTGGCCGGAACCGTCGCGCTGATAAAGCCTGCGCCGTCGTCTGAGGCGAGAGCTGCCAGTGTGTTGTATGCCACCGCGCCCGCCGCCAGATTGTCGCGGAAGATTTCAGTGCCGTTGAGATAAACCACTGCGCCGTCGTCGCGTTTGAGGTAAAGCGTCAAGCTGGCGAAATCCGCCGGATTCGCTACCGCAAACGAGCGCCGAAAATAACTGGTGATGTATTTGTTATTCGCATCCGGGCCGAAGCTGAGAACCGTCGCTTCATCGCCGTCGCCGTAACCCAGTTGCGCCGCGCCGCTCGCCCACGCCGCATCGTTAAAGCCAGGCGCGCGCCACGCCGTTCCCTGATCTGAGCCATTGTCCAGATACTTCCACACCGAGCCGGGCGCAACCAGACTGGTCACGGTTTGTGCCTGTGTCACAGGCAGATGATGAAAAGCAACGAAGAGTGCGAAAAGCAGGCAAAGAATACTTAATTGGCGCGGCTTGATCGCACGACGCCAGGCAGAATACAGCACGAACATTGGTAAAACCTCCGACAGAAATGAATTGTTTGGGTAGTTGTTCTCAACAGTTTTTGCGGGATGGTTGAGAATCTTTTTTTATCTTTGTTATCAGGCGGGCACCGGATACTTCGTGGTTCCGGCAGTGTCTACGGAAGGGTTCTGGTAGGCAAGGTAATTCGTAAGGACACGCGAAAAAGTGCGAGCGCCCGCAAAGAATGCCGGCGCTCACTGTCACGTTACTTAATCGAAGCCTGTGCGTAATTCGCGGAAGGCGTAGCTTATGGAGTGCGGCGGCTTTGACGCCGCTTTCTCAAGTCTCCGCAATAGACGCAGATCAAGAAACGTGGGAAAGCGGCGTCAAAGCCGCCGCACTCCACAGGCTTCACTGAATCACCAACATCACCGTATTCGTGCTTTTCGCGCCGATGAAAACGGTCGCGGTGATTTCTTTGCGTCCGATGAGCGTGCGCGGCAGGGCTTCGCTGTTGATTTGATCCAGCCCGATGAAGCCGCCGACCAGGCCCGCGAATAAAACCGGCAGCACCGTTCCGCCCACATTGATTGAAACGTTACCTAAACTATTCGCCGCGTTGCGAATGCCCGTGCCGTAAAGGATGAGAAACACTCGGTCGCTTGCCGGTCCCAGATTGATCGGCACAGGCTCGAAGCGTTGCGTCGCCGCGTTGTAAGTCGCTACCGGTTCATAAGACAGGCTGTTGTCGGCCTTGATGCGCAAGGCGAGTCCGGCAGGCAAGCCTGAACCGCTGGCGTTCGCCGTATACAAGCCCGGTTCGACGGCGTTGATCATCATCGTTGCGCCAGCAGTGGGCGTGCCGTTGCGCCGCGCGATGATCGTCGCCGTGCCGAGCGCCGTCCCCGGCGGAATCTGAAAGTTCACTTGACCGGGCGCGGCGAAAAACAGCGGCGCGAGGCGTTCCATGCCTACGCTGTCGCGTACGATAAAACTCGCTTCGTTCAAGCTCGTCGGCAACGGAATTGCGCTCGCTACGCCTACGCCGTTTGAGAGGTTGACGCCGAAAGCGGCGGCGATGCTTTCTTGCGCAAGCGGCGTCGTGTAATTGGCCGACGACACGGGAAAGAGTTGCTGGCCTTGTTCAAACGCGCCGATGTCCGCGCCGTCGCCGCCTGTCGCGTTGCCGAGCGCCGGATCGTCAAAAGGCCGCAGATTGCCGCGTTGATCGGTGCTGAAACCTGAACGCTGCCCCTTGTCTTGCGCCGGACTGCCCGCGAGCAGCGCGTGCGTCGGCGTAGCGCCGCCGTTATTCGCCAGCGGGCCGAGCAGCGGGTTCGCATTGATCTGATCGCCCACGGCGGTGAGCAAGCCGCTGCCCGCGCCCGTGGTCAGGTTGTAACCCAGCGAACTGATTGTCGCCGTGCCGCCGTTTTCCGACAGCACGCGCAAGTTCGTATTCGTGTTGTTCGCATAAATCGAATTGCGCGTCGTCGCGCGGGGCGTGGCCGCGCTGGCCGTAGCGCGAAGGAAGATGCCTCCGCCGTCGGCGCTTTCGTTATTGGCGATGGTGCAATTCGTAATGGCAGTCAGGCTGTTGCCGCTCGCCGCCGTGTGCAGCAACGCGCCGCCCGTTGCCGTCGCGGTGTTGCCGCTGATCGTGCAATTCGTCAGCGCCAGCATGAGATCGTTGCCCATGCCTTCGACATAGAGCGCGCCGCCGCTCGCCGACGCATTGCTGGTAAAGGTACACGCGGTGAATATGCCTGTGGCCCCGGGCTGCAAGTGAACGCCGCCGCCGCTCGTGCTGGCGAAGTTGTTGGCGATGACGCAACCGTTCATCGTCAGCCCACTGTTGCTGAGAATGCCGCCGCCGATGCTCGACGTAGCCTTGCCGCTCGTGATGGTCAAATCGTTGAGCGTGACGTTGAGGTTGCTGCCTTGCACGCGCACGACGCGCGTGACGTTGTTGCCCGAAAGCGCCAACAGATTCGCACCCGTCCCGTTGATCGTCAGGCTTTTGGTGATCTGGATTTCGCTCACCAGCGTGATGGTGCGCACTACGTTAAACACGGTGGGCGCGAACGTAATCACACTGCCCGCCGGAGCGTCCGCGATCACTTGCCGCAAGCTGCCCGCGTTGCTGTCGTTGGTGTTTTGTACGACCAGCGAAACGACGGCGGTGTCATCGTTCACAATCGTGCCTGTGCCTTGCGGGTCAGCAATCGTAGCGTTCGTCGGATTCTGCAAACTCACCAGGAACGTTTCATCCGGTTCCACCGCCGTGTCGCCATTGACCTGCACCGTCACCGTCCTGCTGGTTTGCCCCGGCGTAAAGGTCAGTTGCCCTTCGGTCGCCGCGTAATCAGACCCCGCCGTCGCCGTGCCGTTCTGGGTGCGATAAATGACCGTCACCGTTTGCGCGCTGGCTTCAGACAACGTGACGGTGAAATCAAACGCTGTCGTGCCGCTATTGCCTTCGTTCTTGCTCACATCGTTGAGCGCCAGCGTAGGCGTCACTTGCACGGGGGCGGATTGCGCTTCATAAGCGCCGATGTCTGCGCCGTCGCTGTCGCGTTCGTTATTGATCGTCGCCAGGTCAACGCGGCGCGGCAATCCGCGCTGATCGGTCATCGCGCCGGAACTGTGGCCTGCGTCGAGCGCGCGGCTGCCGAACCGCAAAGCGTGCGTCGGCGTAGTTCCGCCGTTGTCTTGCAGCGGACCGAGCAGCGGATTGGTGTTGACGAAATCGGTACTCTGATTGATGAACTGAAGACTGTTGTCGCCGGTCAGATTGAAACCCAGCGAAGTGATCGTCGCCGTACCCCCGCCGCTTGTACCAGTTGCCAAATTGTTCGGCGTGTTGCCCGCGATGATGGTGTTGCGGAGCGTCGTCGCGGCGTTGTTGCCCGCACCTGCTGATACGCGCGTGAAAATGCCGCCGCCATTCACTGCAATATTGTTGGCAATCGTGCTGTTCGTCACACTCATCGCGCTGAGATTTTCAATGCCGCCACCGCTGACGTTTGTCGTGTTGCCGGAGATAGTCGAATTGGTGACAGTCAAATTACCTGAATTGAGAATACCTCCGCCGATTCCGCCGCTAGCTTTATTGTTCGCGATGGTCGAGCTGTTCACCGTCAAGATTCCCGCGTTGTCAATGCCGCCAGCTTTACCGTCAACCGCATTATTGTTAGCGATGATCGAGTGGTTCACCGTCATCGTACCTTCGTTGGAAATGCCGCCGCCCGAACCCAGAAAACTGGTGGCGCTGTTGCTAATCGTCGCATTGCTCACCGTCAACGTGCCTGCGTTCAAAATCCCGCCGCCACTGCCAGTGCCGATCGAAGAAGCCCTGCCATTGGTCATCGTCATGCCGCTCAGGCTCACGGTGAAGCCGCTGCCGATACTAAACACACGGCTTTGGTCGTTGCCCGAAATCGTCAACAGGTGCGCGCCGGGGCCGTTGATGGTCAGGTTGCTGGTGATGTTAGGCAAGGCGGTCAGCAAATTGATGGTCTGCGAGGTGCTGAAAGGAGGGATGCCGAAAATGATGTCGTCCAGCCCTGGGCCGTTGGCGTTGGCATCCGTGATAGCTTGGCGCAGCGTACCTGCTCCCAAGCTGTCGGTGGCGTTGCTTACGGTGAAGGTCGCCGCAGCGTCGCGCGCACTCGCCGGGAGCTTGGCCGTAGCCTCGGCGCGTTGTCCCTGCCAGCCAGCGAGGCTCAACAAGAAACCCATCAGCAACGCTGCGCTCAGTGAGCGGCAGACGCGATTGGGCATATTCAGTTTGGTTTGCCTGACGATTTGGGGCTTTGACATGTGGGAATGCTCCTTGCTCCGTGGTTGTGGGATAAGGCGGTACGGGGGGAGCGTGAGCGCAATGAGATTAAGCAAGGTATTTGCTTAACTTGTGAGCCGCTTCCTGTGACGCTATTTCACTAAAGGTCTTGCAACTTCGCCAGATCAAAACCGATTACCAGTTTCTTGCCTTTGCGAATGATCGGACGGCGCAACAGATTGGGTTCTTCGCCAATCAAGGCAAACAGTTCCTTGCGTGAAGGCAGGCTTTCGGCAAAGCCGCGCTCTTTGTATACGGCATGTCGCGTATTCAAAAACGGCGCGACTTCGTCATCACCAAAAATGGTTTCGAGCTCCTCAATCGTCAGCGCCTGGTTGGCGTAATCGCGTTCAACGAGATCGTCCTTGCTCACCTGTTCGCGCAGGAAACTCCGCGCGTTGCGGCAGGTGGTTCAGGTGCTTTTCAGCCAGAAGTAAGTTTTCATTTCGTTATTCCGCCGTCTTGCCAACTACGACAAAGCCGACAGCCACTTCGCCGGATTTGAGTTTGAGTTTGAGATCGAGCGTCACGTGTTCGTGTTCACCCGCCACGAGCTTAGGCATGGACTTTTCGTCCGTCGTAGGAATCGCCAATGCCATCGGCGCGGGATGTCCGGTGCCACTGGCTACGCGACTGAGTTTGATGACTTCGGCGGGTGTGAGGTCTTTGGGGTCTGCGTCTTCGCTCGGCAACGTGAGCATGAAAAAGTCGCGCGTAGGCGATACGCCCAAATGCGCACCGTCTTGCGCGCTCAAGCCGTAACGCAAGGTGAACGTGCCTGACTTCACGCTTTGATCGCGGTAATCGTTGGTCTTTTCGGGAAAGACGATGACGCCGATGAATACGCCGTCTTTGATTTGACCGAAGCTCGAACCTTCGACGGCGGCGGCGCTGTTGGGAATGTCTTTGCGCAACCACAGATCGGCAATCGTCTTGCCTTCTTTGTTGATGAGCCGCATGCCTTTGTCGTTGAGCGTGGCGCGCACGGCGTCAGAGGCTTTGGCATCGGTGCAAGCGGGCAAGGCTTCGATTTTGAAATCGCCTGCGAGGTTTGCCCCAAATGAATGTGTAACTATGAACGCGAACCCGACTAAGAAGAACAATGAGGCGATTACTGCGTTGCGAACCATGTCTTTAGCGATCTCCTACTTGAAAAAGCGCGAAGCGTGTCCGTAGCCCGACCATGAGAGAGGGCTACCTCAAGGATGCGCGCCGTCGGTATAACCAGACGCAATTCCGAGGTAGCCCTCTCTCATGGTCGGGCTACGGACACGCTTCGCAGTAACTAAAAAAACTATCGCGCAAAACTGCCGATGAACGCGCTGCGTTTGCCGTTGAGCGACCAGATAGAATTCAGTCCGAGTCCGGCGAATTGGTCTACTTCGGCGACGGCGGGCATCACGTGCAGCGTCGGCGTCAGCGGTTGAAAGAGGATTTCTTCGTGGCCGCAGATTTTGTCTTTAGCCGTAATCGGGCGGGTCTGAATCGCCGCGAGCTTGCCCGCGTTCCCCGCACTCAAAGATGCGGCGGTCGGATGTTCGCCGTGATATTGCATCTTCAAAGTGATCGGCGCGCTTTCGGTGCGTACGATGTTATCGAACATCTCGCCGCCCATCGTGTGCGCGAAAGCGACCAACGCCTCGCGCTGTGCGGGCGTAGCTTTTTCGTCAACAATCAACACCGATTTCGCCGGATAGGCGTTGGTGTAAAGCGGCGTACCCAACGTGTCAGCGCCTTTCGTGACGCCGACGATATGCAGGCCGTCGAGTTGCACGCCATTCCATGAGCCTTTGGCAATGCGCCATCCGACGATGGCCTGATCGCCTACCAAACCGAGTTCGGAGTTGGCGAAACACTGACCGGAATAAACATCCATATTGCGCGATTCGACATAGTCGCCCGTAATCTGTTGGGCAAAAGCCGCCGATGCGCCAAGCAAAACGACTGACAATAACAATGCAAACTTCTTCATTGTGGTTTCTCCTTACTGCAACGAACCGT
>JAYSVR010000107.1:0-25726 GCA_043718445.1 Acidobacteriota bacterium
GTGACAAAATCGAATCTTCCCTTACTCATCGCTGCCCCTGCTTGCTCATAAAAATCACTCCCACGTGGCTTGTTGGTGTTTCAGGGCATACGCGACAACTGAATTTTTCATTACTTTCTTATGGGCTATTGTTCAGTTGTTGCGTCTTCAGTCGCATCTTCAGTCGCGTTTGGCGCTACGGCCTCAGTTGCAGTTTCCCCGACCTCTTCCGTGTCTGCGACCGTTTCTTCTTCGACTACTTCTTCTACTAACTCATCTGCTTCAGCGTCTACTTCATCAAGGGAGGCTTCAGCTTCGCCTTCTTCAGCGCCTTCAGCCTCACCTGAGCCTTCCTCTTCCTCGGCTGCCGCAAAACGTTCGCGGCGCGCGGCTGCGATTTCCTGCGCGGTTTCGAGCAGGTCTTCGGCTTCATCCACGCTGAGATCAAGCCAGTCGCAAATATCATCCATCGCCATCTCGGCGAGTTGTTCGATGGTTTCAACGCCGTGTTCGGCCAGCGCTTCAGAATCGGAAGGCGTGATGCCTTCGATAAACGTCAGCGGCACCACCGGAGCCGACAGCATCTGCTCCATCTGCGAAGCGATTTCGCGCTTCATTTCTTCTTCGCTGCGGATGTCAATGTCCCAGCCGACCAAACGCGCAGCGAGCCTTACGTTTTGGCCGCGTTTGCCAATCGCCAATGACTGCTGTTCGGTCTCGACGGTTACTTGCAATTTGTGAGCTTCAAAATCCAGCACCGTAACCTTGCTGACTTTGGCGGGCGACAACGCATTGGCCGCGAAAATCGCTGGGTCTTCTGACCATTCGATGATGTCAATTTTTTCGCCGCGCAATTCACGAATAATGGACTGGACGCGCGAACCTTTCATGCCTACGCAAGCACCCACCGGATCAACGTCGCGTTCGTTCGACATCACAGCGATCTTGGCACGATCACCGGGTTCACGAACGGCGGCTTTGATGAGTACTGTGCCGTCATAAATTTCGGGCACTTCCATCTCGAACAACCGCTTGAGCAATTCAGGACTCGTACGCGAAACCTCAATTTGCGGGCCGCGCGATTCGCGGTTGACGTTGTGCAATACGCAACGCACCCGTTCGCCTTGCGTGAAAGTTTCAGTGCGCGATTGTTGCGACTTGGGCATCACGGCTTCGATGTTGTTGCCCATGTCTATGATCAGCTTGCCGCTCTCGAACCGCTTGACCGAACCGTTAATCAGTTCGCCCAGTTTGACGATGTATTCTTCGTAAACGTTATTGCGTTCGGCTTCGCGGACTTTCTGCAAAATGATCTGCTTGGCGGTTTGCGCGGCGATGCGTCCGAGGTCTTCGACCGGACGCGGCAATTCGAGCATGTCGCCGGGTTCCGCGCCTTCGCCGACTTCGACATTGGCTTCTTCGACCGTCATCTCGCGCGCCGGATCGGTGACTTCGGCCATCACGGTTTTGATGGCGTAAAGCTCGATCTTCCCGGCTTCGAGGTCGTAGCGCGCGTGCAAATCTTCGCCTGTGCGAAACTGTTTGCGCGACGCGGTGACAACGGCGTCTTCGAGGGCGCTGATGATGACTGCCGGGTCAATCTTTTTCTCTTTACTCAGCAGTTCGATGTTTTGGGCGATGGAACTCAGATTCATTGTTTCGTAGTGGCTAGTGGCTAGTGGCTGGCGGGGAAGTTCATCCAAAACCAAGCCGTGCCGCTCGTTAAAGTTACAAATTAAGGTTCAATCTCAACATTTGCTTTGGCGATCTGCGGCAGCGGCAGCCGATGCTGCTTGCCGGTTTCATCTTCAAGCAGGACGATCAACTCGTCCGCTTTATCCAAACCGATTAGCTTGCCGTGAAAGTTGCGCTGCCCGTTGAGCGGAGTTTCCAGCTTGATGTGGCAAGGAAGTCCGGCAAACCGTTCGTAATCAGCCGCTTTATAAAGTCCGCGATCCAAACCTGGCGAAGCGACTTCGAGCAGGTATTTGGTAGGAATAAAATCCTCCACATCAAGATGCAGACTGATCCGTTCGCTCACTTGCGCACAATCTTCCACCGTGACTCCACCCGGTTTATCAATATAAACCTGCAAAGTCGGCTGGCGTCCGCCTGCCATTTCGACATGCACGAGTTCAAGTTCGAGGCGCTTAACCACCTTTTCGACTAATTCCTGAACACGTAGGTCGAGTTTCAACGGGCAAGACTCCTGCCAATAACTACACGGTAACTGCTTGGGATACGCTGTGAGGTTCGCGTGAAGGCCAGAAAATTCCTGACAAAACTAACCTCAAAAGATAAAAAAGGCGGGCACGTCCGCCCACCTTGAGTAAGCAGGATACTAGCCGAAAGGTATTTTCCACGCAAGCTGGCTTTTTATTGACATGTTTATGCGCTTAAACCATCACCACGCTGCCGGTCACATTAGAAATAAGACGGGCGAGAAATTTTGCGTGCAATCTGCTGGTAGTTGCGCGATATTCGGGCTGTCACACGCATCCCTTGTTAATTTGCCGTTATTCCCCTGTCGGACGCTTATCACACACCTAGAGGAGTAAGTAAGGGATGCAAGTCACCACCGATCACGAACGCTTGACGTTGTCAGATTCTCCCAGCGGCAGTTGGCTGTTAGCCGGAGCCATTGTGCTAGTCGGTCTTTATTTCACGTTTAATGGATTAGCGATTTATCTGGGCTTTACGCGCGGACACCTGCAAGCGGCCAATACGATGTTATTGCTGGGCACAGGCGCACTCGCCCTCGGACTGTTTCTCATACACATTTCGTCCAATCTGCAAACTGTGTTTGAACCGAAACGCAATCGCGTCCTCGTGCAGAAAAAACGGCTGCTGTTTTCAGCTCCGGTGCAGGAATTCGCCTTTCAGGAACTATCACGGCTCGAAATCGGTGCGGCTGAAGAAGTACCCTCGCCCGACACCAAACAGCGTTATGCCTTGCGGCTAGTCACTATCGAAGGCAAACGCATTCCGCTCTGTCAGGTGTCGCACAAAAGCCAACAGCCTTACGAAGAAGTACTAACGCAAACCCGTCGCTTTCTGAACGATTACGGCCTGATGATCTAAAGACGATTTGAGTTCACGCTATGGCAGGACAGGTTCCAGCGGATTGAGCCATTGAATAATGGCGTTGACCTGCTGGCGAATGTGCGTCGGCAGAGAAGTAACTTTCTCCTGATCGTGGTTTTGCAAAAAATCCAGCGCGCAATCCAACGGAGCCAGCAACGGGTTACCTTCCAATCGTCCGATTAACACTTTTACCAGACGTTGGTGCCCCAGAGCCGCCGCCATCTGTAAGTACTGCGCTTCAAACTCGTACCACTCCTGCAAAGGCGTCTGGCGTCCCCAGCGAACGCCGTGTTGCCAATGCTCTTTGGCGTTGAAGACACGGCCTTGTTCGAGGCTTTCCAGAAAGCGCTGCATGTAAGTCAGCGCCATTTGATAGGTTGCGGGGATGTCGTTCGGACGGAGTTCGAGTGTACGCTGATAACTTTTGGCGGCGTCTTCCTGCCGTCCCAGCGCCGCCAGCGCGAGGCCGCGATTGAACCAGACTTCAGGGTAATGCGGAGCCAGATCGAGCGCCGTGTGATAGCCCGCCATGGCTTCGGCAGGACGCCCCAGATAAGTCAAAAAGTTTGACAGCCGCAGCCAGTTTTCCGGCGCGGTCGGATTGATTTGCGCCACTCGCTCATAACATTCCAGCGCGGCTTCCGCCTGATTGACGTGGCACAGGCTCTCGCCGTATTCGCACCAAGCGTCGGCATCGTTCGGCCTTTGTTTCAGACCGCGTTCAAAGCTCGCGCACGCCGCCGGATATTGCCGCAAGCTGGCGTAAGCCCGCGCCTGATAAAGCAATGCTTCGCCATGTTGCGGCAGGTAATTCAACGCGCTGGCGCAACATTGCGCGGCTTGTTGATAGAGTTCGAGTTGGCACAGCGCCCGCGCAAAACTCACCCAGGCTTCGGCGTTTTGCGGACGCAGCGTGACCGCGCGTTGCAAAGATTGGGCGGCTTCTGGTACGCGCTGCAATTCGATGAGCGCCGCGCCGCGATAGTGCCAGACCGAGCTGTTTTCTGCGTCCATCCGCAAGGCTTGCTCGGCGCAATCCAACGCCTTTTCGTATTGTTTTCCGTTGAGGTAAGCGAGCGCGTGTTCGCCCCAGCTTTCAGCCTGCATTTGGGCGGCCTGCATATGGGGCGTCGCCGATAACTTGCCAGATTCGCGCTTGCGCGATTTTTTCTCGGCTGGTTTTTCAGGTTGCGGCATTTTCACCACCAGCGTATGCAAAGCGGCGGAGGCTGTGACCGTACCGCTCAAATTCAGCGGCCCGCTGGGCGTAACTTTCGGCCCCGCAACAACAACAACAACAGCAGCAGCACCACCACCAACCACTGGCGCGACTGGCTCCGCTTCAGCGACAGGCGGAGGAAGCAGTTCAACTACTGGCTCATTGGCCGCAGGCGTTTCATCGCTGGCAACCATCTGGACAAGCCTGTTCCAAAAGGTCGAGAAACGGGATTTCTTTATCGGATCACTCAGTTCACTCATTAGGGGCCTCCCACGAAAACGAATCGGATATGTGTGCGGGAAACTAGATTGCTTAAACGCCACGGCTGTCTTCGTGAAAGGAGGGATGAGACTAGACAGTCGAGACCGTAATGACTTGCTGAAATATCAATAACGGCGCTTTTAAGCGGTTTACCATCGCCTCTAAGTGGTTTCCGCCAAAAATGCTTACTGTTGCTTTTTGTCTGACAAGGTGGCGCTTCATTTCCTACGGCTATGTCAGAGGAATCTCAGGCGGCGAATCCGGCAGTGCATGCCCAGCCGCCATGTATTATAAGCTGTAATTTTTACCCACCTTATCCACTCTCAATATCAGAGGAGTAGTTCCCGACGTGTAACTTCACGGCGGGTTATCGAACTACTCATGACTGCTGGTTGCCACGAGCAACCAATCAATGTGTCAGTGAATTGCCGGTGAATTGCCGGTGAATTGTTGGTGGAGATGGCGATGAAGCATTGCCCGAAGTGCCGAATTTATTACCCTAACTCGCAAGCCTTCTGTAATGAGGACGGCGCAATTCTTTCGTTGAAAGATCAGTATGGGTTAAACGGCCGCATCATTAACGACAAATATCTGATCGAAGCTCTCGTCGGTATCGGCGGGATGAGCGCCGTCTATTGTGCGCAGCAATTCGGCGTAGTGCGGCGCGTAGCCTTCAAAGTTCTCTTGCCCCACCTCGCGGCCAATAACGAAAAGATGGTGAGCTTTTTCGAGCGCGAAGCCCGCACCGCCGGGCGACTGCTGCACGAAAACATCGCAACGGTCTTTGACGCGGGCCGCACCGAAGACGAACTCGCTTACATCGTGATGGAATGGCTCGACGGCATTACGCTCGAAGACGAGTTGCGCAAAAAAGGCACATTCAGCCTCGAACGAACCTCTTTCCTGCTGAAACAAATTGCCGGTGCGCTCGACACGGCGCATATGCAAAAAGTAATTCACCGCGACCTTAAGCCTAGCAACATCATGCTCATCAAACGCCCCGACGGCGAAGAGCAAGCCAAGGTACTGGATTTCGGACTGGCTAAAATTACTACCGAAGCCGCTGATCTGGTTTCGCACGCCGTGGGCACGCCGCATTACGCCAGCCCCGAACAGTTTCAACTCGGCAGCGAAATTGACGCGCGCACCGACATCTATTCGCTGGGCGTCATTCTTTATCAATTGCTTTCGGGGCGTTTGCCGTTCAGTTCGGCTTCTATTCACGAAGTCATTCGCTTGCACATGATCGAAATGCCGCGCCCGATCCGCGAATTGCGCCCTGAGTTACCCGCCGGCATCGAAGAATTGTTGCAACGCATGATGGCGAAGACGCCGCACTATCGCCCGCAAACGGTGCGCGAAGTCGCACAGTTGTTTGACCGCGCGTGCCAGAGCCATAAAACGAATGTGGGCAGTTCGACTTTCGTAGACAGCGATCTGCTCAGTGACATCTCGTTGATGGACGGCCTGGTGCGTAACGAGACCGGCAAAACGCCCGGAAAAACCCATAGCTTTCGCCGCACGGGCGACTTGGCGATTGCAGCGGCTCAAGCCGCTACGGCTGGTCCGCAGGAGTTTGCCAGTGCCGCTGCGCCTGCGCTGCAACAGGCTGCGCCACCGCCTTCACCGCCGCCGACCTTCGCGCCTGCCAGTCAGGACATGCCCAGTCCGCGCCCGCAATTCAATACGCAACTCGGCGCGCAACCCGGCGCTAAGGCCGGTGCCAGTCCGCCGCCTGGCTTTACGGTTAGTTATTCGAATAGCAATCAAGTAACAACGTCAGCGATGCCGTCGCCGATTCCCTCGCTCAACAACAGTCAGGGAGTGGCAACGGCAACGGAATCTGTAGCCGCTGACGCCAAACACACGATCACGCTGGCGATGCCGCGCGTTTCGTGGCTGAAGGCATCGCTCGTGCATTGGAGCAAAAAACCGGTGGCTTTGGCGGGTGTGGCGCTGGCGGCCTTGATGCTTTTGGTCGGCTATAAGTTTTCCCATCCGGCAATCACGATGGCGGCCACTGACACCATTCTGATCGCCGACTTTCTTAACACGACGAAAGAAGAAGTCTTTGACGGTGCGCTGCGGCAAGCCCTGACCGTGCAACTGGCGCAAACGCCTTACCTGAATCAACTGCCCGAAGACAAAGTACGCGAGACACTCAAATACATGAGCCGCCAGCCCGGTGAGCGGCTGACCCGCGAAGTGGCGCGCGAAATCTGTCAGCGGCAAGGCGTCAAGGCATTGATTATCGGCAGCATAAAAGGCAACGAACCGGTGTATACGCTGACGCTCGAAGCGCTCAATACGCAAAATAACACGGTGCTGGCGCACGCCGAGAAACGAGCTGCCACCCACGATCAGGTCATCAAGGCGCTGGATAACGCCGCTGTGGAATTGCGCGAAGCGTTGGGCGAATCGCTGCATTCGCTTCAGAAATTCAACAAGCCCAGCGAATACGCCACGACCGCTTCGCTCGAAGCCTTAAAAGCCTATTCCGCCGGGCGCGAAGCCAATACGTTTAAGGGCAATCTCACCGAGGCGCTGGCCTCTTATAAACGCGCCGCCGAACTCGACCCGAACTTCGCGCTGGCTTTTGTGGGACAGGCTTCGCTTTACGCTAATCAGGGACAGTCTGAACTCAGCACGCAAGCGGCTGAACGAGCTTTCGCCTTACGTGATCGCGTCAGCGAACAGGAACGCGTGACGATCAATACGCTCTATTATCTGGCAGTGACCGGCGAAGTGGATCAAGCCATCGAAGCCTTTGAGGCGGCGCGAGAAACTTATCCGCGCACTATCAGTCCGCCCACCAATCTCGCGGTGTGTTACGGGAGGCTGGGGCAATTCGAAACCGCTTTGCGCCATGCCACTGACGCCAATCAACTCGATCCGCGTAACTCGATTCCCTATTCCAACCGCGCGGAACTGCTCATCCGGCTGGGTCGCTACGACGAAGCGCGCCAAGTGTTAGAAGCGGCGGCGCAACAAAAACTCGACCGCCCTTACTATCACGCGCTGCATTATCAACTGGGCTTTCTCAAAGCCGATGCGACGCTGATGCGGCAACAAATCGAATGGGCGACCGGCAAGGCCGACGAATATCGCGCCTATGAATGGCAAGCCCAAACCGCCGCCGCACAAGGCAAGCTGCGCGCCGCTGGCACCTTTGCTCGACACGGCAGCGAGTTGGCCTTACAGAAAAATCTGAAAGAAGCCAGTGCCGCGATGATAATCGCTTACGCCACTCATTCCGTCTTGACCGGTATGCCT
This sequence comes from Acidobacteriota bacterium, assembly GCA_043718445.1. Taxonomy (GTDB): domain Bacteria; phylum Acidobacteriota; class Blastocatellia; order RBC074; family RBC074; genus JACPYM01. The sequence goes on from JAYSVR010000107.1 coordinate 7,817, forward strand.
GAGCAAGCGGCCCAGCAGTTAAATGAGGTGTTGGCGAGTTCGCCCAATTTATTCAAACGGTTCACCATCGGAACCGCCGCGCCTTATGCCACCGTGGCGCTGGCCTTGAGCGGACAAACCGACGCGGCGCAAAAGATCGTAGACGAAGCCGCCCAATCACAACCGCGCAACACGCTCGCGCAAAACCTGTGGCTGCCAACCATCCGTGCCGCCATCGCGCTGAAGAAAAATGATCCCGCTGCCGCGCTCGAAGCCTTACAGGTTACGCGCAATTACGAAGCCGCTGGCATGTTTTATCCGAACTGGTTGCGCGGTCAGGCTCATATGCGGCTCAAACAGGAACGCGAAGCCGCTGTCGAATTTGAACGCATCCGCACCCAACGAGGGTGGGATGCTTACTCGCCGCTTTATCCGCTGGCGCAACTCGAACTGGCGCGCGTTTATCATTTACGCGGCGACCAGACGCTGGCTCGCCAGGCTTATGACGAATTTTTCACGGTCTGGCGCGACGCTGACGCCAGCTTGCCCGTACTACTCAACGCACGTAAGGAGGCTTCCACGCTTAGGTAACTTGAAAGTAACTTGAAAGTAATTGGCAACGGTCGGCGTTCCCTCACGCACGGTCGTTGCGCCTCTGTTGAAAATTGCCCCTCGTCCACACGCCGTTGTTCCCGACCAACGGTTGACCCCCTGATTCGGTGAGCGGTTCAGAAGAGTACTCCCCCCACTTCTACTCGAAAAACTGCCCACGCACGCTACGAAACTCGCGCATTTGCCTGTGGCCTGCTTTCGTAGTTTGTACCCTCCAGCTCAGGACTCTTGCTGACGGCATTCTCGCCTGATCGCAAGAAGCCGGGTATAGGTGATTGGTAATGAAATATTGTGGCAAATGCAATCGCACCTACGGCGGAGCTCAAACGCTCTGCCCCGTAGACGGCGAAAAATTGTCCCTCAAGGATTTATATGGCTTCGTCGGTGAACTCATTGCCGGCAAGTACATGGTGCATGAACTGACGAATATCGGCGGGATGAGCGCCGTGTATCTAGCCCAACAAATCGGCGTAGATCGCCGCGTCGCCTTCAAAATTCTGCTGCCCAACGTGGCGGCCAGCAACGCCAACCTCGCGCGCCTCTTTGAGCGCGAAGCCAAAACCGCCGGTAAACTTTCGCACGAAAACATCGCGACGATTTACGACGCCGGGCATACGCCCGAAGGCGTGCCTTACATCGTGATGGAATGGCTCGAAGGCCATACGCTAGAAAAAGAAATAGAAGGCGGTCGCCCGCTGAGTTTCGAGCGCATCACTTATCTGTTGCGCCAGATCGCCTCAGCCATTGACGCGGCCCACGCGCGGCACGTCATTCACCGCGACCTCAAACCCGGCAACATCATGCTCGTGCAACGCTCAGAGACGCGCAGCCACGATCAGGTCAAAGTCGTAGATTTCGGCCTCGCCAAAGTCTCAGGTAATCAGACCAGCGACTTGCAGGTGTCAGAAGCGGTCGGCACGCCGAATTACGCCAGCCCGGAACAGTTTCAGACCGGAGCCGATATTTGCTCGCGCTGCGACATCTATTCGCTCGGCGTCATGCTTTACCAGATGCTGACCGGACAGTTGCCGTTTCGCGCCACTTCGATTGCCGAAGCCGTGCGCGCGCACCTGCTCGAAACGCCGCAACCGATTTCGCGCTTCCGCCCTGACTTACCCACCGCGATTGAAATGATTATCAATCGCATGCTCGCCAAGACGCCGCATTACCGTCCGGCCAGTGCCGGTGAAATCGCCGACCTGTTTGAAGCGGTGTTGGCACAGATGCGCGGCGGCGTCATAAACGCACCGCATTCCTACCAACATCAACCGCAACATCAACCGCAACATCAGGCGGGAGGCTCTCCTCCCTTACGCGCCCTCGCGGCGCATACCACGACTGCTGCACCTATCATGCAAACTCACCACAATCATCTGCCCGCCCCACCTGACGATGATCCGGGTTATTCGCTCGAAGAACTCTTTCGTCCGGTTCACGACAATTCTTCCGGTTTCTCTTTTGTGCCGCGCACCATTGACAGTCAGGACATAGGACTATCGAACAGCGGATATCCGAGCGACGCGCACGTTGCCGCTCACGACTATGAGCAACGACAACAATCCGGCCAACCGGCTTATACGTCGTCAGGCAGTCCGGGTCAGGGACGCGCCCCGTCAGGCCAGATGCACGGCCAGATGCACGGCCAGATGCACGGAAGACCTGCGTCAGGCCAGATCAATGCGAATCAGTCGGGCAGCGTGCGCCATAACACGACCGTGCAACCCATCGCCGCGCCGATCATGAATCCGGCCATCGGCGGCGTCTTGTCGTTTTCTTCGATCAGCGAATCGCTGCCCGGCACACGCCGCCAGCAGGTCATGGCGGTGGTTGCCATCGTGCTTTCGTTGGGCTTGTGTCTGGCGCTGTTCATGACGCGCGCGAAACCTGCTGCTGCCGCTGCTGACGCCGCCGGGCGCGCTGCCCAACAGTCTTTACCAGCAAGCCCTCCCCCCGCCGATGAAGCGGCTGCTCGTTAGTGCAACGCTGCTCAATTCGCCCTCACGCTCTCTCTAACGCACTGCCAACAGTGCCTTGAAAGGTTCGGCATGAAGTATTGCCCGCAATGCCAACAGACGTTTGGCGAATTGGAAAATACCTGCCCTAACGACGGCACGATTCTTTATTTGCAAGACCTGTTGCATCTGGTCGGTTGCACCATCGCTAAAAAATATGTCGTCGAGCGACTCGCTGGCATAGGCGGTATGAGCGCCGTCTATCGCGCCTATCACCGCGAGATGGAGCGCCCGGTCGCCCTCAAAATCCTCTTGCCCCACCTCACGCTTAACGACCCGGACATGGTGCGTATGTTCGAGCGCGAAGCCCGCGCCGCCGGACAAATCAATCATCCGAACGTGGCTACGATTTACGACACCGGACGCACGGCGGACGACCTAGTTTATCTGTCTATGGAATGGCTCGAAGGTCATACGCTCGAAAAAATCATTCGCCAGAACGCGCCGCTCAATTGGGAAACCACCGCGCTCCTGTTGGAACAAATCGCTGCGGGACTCACCGCCGCCCATCAATGCCGCATCATTCACCGCGATCTGAAACCCGGCAACATCATGGTTTTGCCGCAGGCCAACGGCCCAACGAATGGTGGGATACAGGTCAAGATTCTTGATTTCGGCATCGCCAAAATTGCCGCGACCGAAGCCGATAATTACGTCTCGACCGCCGTCGGCACGGTGCATTACGCCAGTCCCGAACAGATGATCCCCGGCAATGCGATTGACGCGCGCACCGACCTTTACGCGCTCGGCGTGATGATTTACGAAATGCTGACCGGACGTTTGCCTTTCGAGGGAAGCTCGGTGGCCGACCTGATTCGCCAACACCTGCTCGAACCGCCGCTGCCGCTCAGTTTCAATCGTCCCGACGCACCCGATGCCATCGTCGAACTCATCGAACAAATGCTCGCCAAAAAACCGATGGGCCGCCCTGCCAGCGCGCAGGAAGTCTGGTCGCGCTTTGAACAAGCCTGCCGCGCCAAGCCGCAACCACGTCAAACTCATGCGGCCAAGCCCTTCACCGACGTTTCGCCCACGGTCAGAGAAATACCGGCTGAATACAATATCGCGCCGAAGAATGAAGCCCTCAGCCTGGTGCCTGCGCGCGTGGCTCCCCGCGAACCTGCTTACGAATCTGCCTACGAATCTGCCTACGAATCGGGCAGCCAATCGGGCAACGAATCTGAATGGCCCGTTTGGGAAAATCCTGCACCCGCTTTCACTTATGCTGCGCCTCAACCGTCATCCGAAGGCGATTTCGATGTACGCGATTTGTTCGCGCAGGCTCCAGCCGGTCAACCGGTCAACCAGGTTTATGAGGTGAACGCTATCCCGCGCGCCATTCCGATGGTTTCCCGCACCGCCGCGCCACGTCGCATTCGTCGCGTAGCCGTCGCCGGACTGGCCTTGTTGCTCGGTCTTATTCTGGTCGCAGGCTGGCGACGCGCGCGCCGTGCTGCTGCGCCTTCGTCCGCTGCGCCCGCTGGTTCATCCGTCAAGCTCGACGCCAACCCGATCACCACGGCTTCGCAAGCGGCGTTGCAATCTTTCACGCAAGCGCAAAGTCTGGCGCAACAAAACGGCAAAGCGGCAGAAGCCTCGCAACTGTTGCAACAAGCCCTCGCCGCTGACGAAGAGTTCGCGCTGGCTCATATGGCACTCGCTCAACGCACGTTCGAGCAAGGCGATACCGAAACCGCTTACACCCACGCTGATCGCGCCGAAGCTCTCAAAGACAAGGTCAGCGAGCGCGAACGCTGGTTCATCACCGCGTCGCACCAAACGCTGCGCCACGGCGACCTCATCGAAGCCGTCAAGACCTGGCAATTGATGTTGCAAGCCTTTCCGCAAGCGCACGACGCGCGCGCCAAACTCATTCAAGCCTATTTGCAACTGGGACAATTTGACGAAGCCGCCAAAGAGGCCGCGCAACTGCGTGCGGCCCAACTAAGTAAAGATGATGCGAGCCTCGGCACAGGCCACGCGCTCGGCGTCGAAGCCGCCCTCGCGCTCAATCGCGCCGCCGAAGCCCGCACCATTGCCGCGTCTGCGCAACAACGTCGGCTCGCGTTGCTCTCTATCCATCACCGCCTGTTTCAAACAGCGGTCGCGCAAAACAATTCGGTCTGGCAAAACGAACAACTTAAATGGCTGCCGATTCTGCAAGCCGACGGCCACGGCGAATTCTGGCAAGCCGAACGCGCCACTTACGCCGGACATTTGAATGACGCCGCCACTTTCATCACGCAAGGCGGCGAGGCCACGCACAATGAAACCGCTACCGCACAAGCCTGTTTGCAACTGAGCCTCGCTTACACGCTGACGGGACAACGCGCTCGCGCCAAAACGCTTTACGAACAAGCCGCACGACTCGCGCCTAACGCTAAGCTGCAAGCTGCGCCTACGTTCGGCCCGCTGTTGTTGGCAATGAACGGCGACAGTGCCAACGCGAAAAAGCTCGCGGACGAAATCGCCGCGCAGCATCCGCGCCACACGTTGTATCAATCGCTCTGGCTGCCGCTCACGCGCGCCGCTCTCGCCTTGCAGGCGCGCAAACCCGACGAAGCCTTGCAGCAACTGCAATCGCTTGACCGTTACGCTGCGGTTTCGCACTTGTGGGCTGACTGGCTGGGCGCGCAGGCTCACCTGCAAAAGAAACCACACAAAGAAGCCAAAGAGGCCGAAGCAGCCGCGCGCCTGTTGCAACGAGTGCAAATTCAGGCGGGCTTGAATCAGCTTTCGGTCATGCGTCCGCTCGCCTCGCTTGGACTCGCGCAAGCCGCCCAGCAAATGGGCGACACAGAGCAAAGCAAACGCCATTACGAAACCTTTTTCGCGCAATGGGAAACCGCCGACGCTGACCTGCCCATCATCAAAACCGCTCGTACGGCCCGCGCCGCTTTGCGCTAAACCAAAAATAAAAACGCCCTGCCAGTGATTGCTCACCGCAGGGCGTAACCAATTAACAGCCAAGCTCAACCGAGCAAGTTACTCACTCGTTCAAGATGTCTGCCCAAATCTGCGACAGCCGCATCGCATCTTGCACTAACGCAGGAGTACGCGCGCCACGCGCCATTTCCGCCAGCACCCATTGCGTCTGTTCGTAAAGATTCCTGAACGTCGAATCGCCGGAAAGCTCTAAGCCGTTTCTCAACTCAACCGGAGCTTCCAACGAATCCAGATAGCCGTAAGACCGCAGGCTCGCCTCAAACGCCAGCGCCGCCCCGCCTCTCGACGTACTCGTAATGACCACCTGTGCGTGGCGGAATTGCTGAAGCAGTTTCGCCTGCACCACGTCACTGGCGACTTCCGGCGGCGCAGCGTCATCCGCCGACACTGACTTCGACCGAGTTGGTTTGCGAAGCGGCAGTGCATCGCTGGACGTAATAATGCCGCCGTCCGTACCCGATCTGCCTTCCGTACCGTTACGGAAGTTAAACGTCCCACGCAACGCTCCCGACAACAGCGGCGGACACGGCGGACAAACCGTCGCGCACTTCGCCCGCGTCGGGTAAGGCTCATAGTTGCCAGTGATAATTCCGCCGCTTTGATTGAGGCGATCACTGAACAGTTCGGTGCGTTCGACCAGCACATCGGGGAAAACCACCGAGGTCGCGCCCGTGCCACTCGCACGCCGGATGTCTAAGCCTAAATGCAAACAGTCCGGCGTCAGTCCCGCGACCGAAAGCGTCAGGATTGGCGAACGCCCGCCCAACGCTCCGCCCAACGTAGCCAGCGAAATCGTGGCACCAACATTGATCGCCGTCACGGGCCGCGCCAACCGGTCAAGTTGATGCAAAGAAGTTTGCGCATTCAGACTGGTCAGCGTTGCCGTCAATCCATTGATCTGAAACGTCGCCAGCTCAATCACCTGCGTGCCCGACGTGTTTTGCATAAACAGCCGAACCGTATCGCCCGTGGTCGCGCCGCGCGTACCGAGAATGAAATTCACGTGCCGCATTTCATCCGTACACGACAAAGCACGCGCATTCGCGTTAGGCGTAGAAGCAATTAATCCTTCCGCAAAAGCGCGCGCGCTGCTCATGCTGCCGGGCATCGGATAGTCGCTGTATGAAATGACGCCATCCCCTCCCGTATTGGAAAGAATGGTGAAGTTCAGCCAGCGCGTCAGGAAAAACTGATCTCGATCCGCTAACGCCCGGTTGATATTCAGCCCCCGCGTCGTCAAGGGAACAACAAAGCCACGCCCAGATCCACAATTCGGAGCAGGCGGAGACGGCAAAGTTGGCGGCGGAAATGGATCCGGCGTTGGTGCTGGTGCTGGTGTTGCTGTCGGCTTCGGCGTCGGTGTTGGTGTCGGCGTCGGTGTCGGTGTCGGTGTCGGCGTCGGTGTCGGTGTCGGTGTCGGCGTCGGCGTCGGCGTTGGTGTCGGTGTCGGCGTCGGTGTCGGTGTCGGCGTCGGCGTTGGTGTCGGCGTCGGTGTCGGCGTTGGTGTCGGCGTCGGCGTTGGTGTCGGCGTTGGTGTCGGCGTCGGCGTTGGTGTCGGTGTCGGCGTTGGCGTCGGTGTCGGCGTCGGTGTCGGTGTCGGCGTTGGTGTCGGCGTCGGCGTCGGCGTCGGCGTCGCCGTTGGTGTCGGCGTCGCCGTTGGTGTCGGCGTCGCCGTTGGAGTTGGTGTTGGCGTCGGCGTCGGTGTTGGTGTCGGTGTCGGCGTTGGCGTCGGCATCGCACACGGACCACAGGTATCATCATCATGGTTTTGATGCCCTGTTGGCCCAGTGGCGTTACAACCCACGGTGATGGTTGTTTCAGCCCCGCCTTGCCTGTGGCAAAGCGTAGCTTTGCTTTGTCCATCCGCTGGATCTACGACACAACACGCTTGGAGGTGACCGTCAAACGCGGCTTGCGCTTTGTTTATGGGTAATTCCCGCCAAGCTAAAGTACTCAATATGCCAATGGCACAGAACACGATAGTAGCTATCGTTTTTTTCATAGGGATGCTCCTTGGTTAAAGTAGGGCGTGCTCTCACCAGAGAGGGGGATCTGCTATAGAAGCACTATTTCAGGTTTGGAACGTGAGAAATGGAAAAGGGCTGGAAAGGTTCACCTTTTTGGCAGTGGCTTGGTTTGAATATCCTTCACCTGCTAAAAAAACACTGAGGCTTGGCAAGCCTTAGCATGCCAAACATGAATTAAAGCACCATGGCACCACTCAATGCTGACAACCGGCATTGAGTTACAAACAAAAACCGAGACTGTCTGAACTAATCGGACACCATTCCAGACAAAACTCCGTTGCGTTATCGCGGCTTTATTATTCTTTCAACTTAAGGTAAATCTCGCTGGAGAGTAAAACATTAAAGTTAAGTCGGTACCGGCTGCCTTAACTTCCCCTCTGACATTCACCTCAGTCAAATAGCACTGGTGCAGCTACCATGAAGTGGGAGTAGATAGCCGCGTAATGTGTGGGTAAAAGTTGCGTTACGACTAAGACGTATACGAAATAGAAAGTAGCTCGCAGGCACGCGAACTGCCGAGATAATTCCGTATCGTCTTTGATCTATTTGGTAAAAGAACTCACGCAGGGAGTCGCACCATAGCAATTATCTTTTGTTTTGCCAACCGTGTAGTTATAGAAAATAAAGCAGGCTGCGCAATTATTAATAGTCTCTTTAACTTGAAAAAATCATAGTTTTCAGATGTTCAATAAACCTCTGAGTATTCCGCGTTCACTTCATTGACTCATGCGCCAAACACCTCTGAAAGTCGAAGCCTAATTCCCTGCTACCAAATTACTCGCTGCCGTCCATTGATAGCCGAGTTGGTTGAGGCCTTCGATCAACGTTTGCAGATCTGCCTGCGCCAAATATGGATGGAAGAAAAATGAGGCAAAGCCATCACGTACCACTCGGGCATAGCGCGCGTTTTCATACAGCGCGAAATTATTGCCGACCAGCGAGAGGCGTACGTTGCGGGTCAAGCGCAGCGAATCGGCCTGGCTTAACGATCGGCCAGGTTTTCGCGCAACTGTTTGATTGGCTCTATAACGTAACTCAACAAGGCGCGCTTGCCGACGATGATTTCAGCCGTACCCGTCATGCCTGCGTTCAGGTCGCGCGCTTGGCCTTTGACCGTGATTTCTTTTTCGGTGAGTTCGACGCGCGCGGTGAAACTGGTCGCGTTTTCGCTTTTGGCCGGACTCAACCACACGAGCTTTCCGTGCTTGGCACCGAAGCGTTGATAAGGGAACGCGTCGTATTTCAATTTCACGCCCTGATCAAGTTTGAGTTTGCCTACGCCGCTTTCGGGTACGGTGAGTTCGGCGACGAGTTGATGGCCGCCGCAAGCGAGCTCAGCGACGGTTTCGCCTTCGGCCACGATGGCGCCGCGATCTCTTACTTTGAGTTTCAACAATACGCCTGAACACGTCGCCAGCAACCGCACCTGATTGCCGTCCGTATTCGCCAGCCCTGATTTCAACGCGGTGGCGCGCAACTCGCTGGTTTGGTTTTTCTCTTTCAGCGCGCGTACGGTTTCGGCGAATTCAGCGCGTCGCGTCGCGCCACTTAGTTTGAGTTTCTCGATGTCGTCGCGCGCCTCACGTTGTTCAGCGTGCAGCCGTTCGATCTCGCCTTGCAGTTCGCTGACTTCGATGAGTTTCGTCGTTAGTTGCGCCTGACTGGCGATGCCTTCGCGGAAAAGCGTTTCAAAACTTTCTTTCATCTTTTCGGTCAGCGCGAGTTGCTGGCGCTTTTGCGCAATCAATGCGTCGAGATGACGAATGCGGCCTGCGAGCTTGCGCGCTTCCTGTTCGTCGGTGAGTTGCAAGGTTTCGAGTCTGCGTTTGACGTTGAGGTAACTTTCACCCGCCCCTGCCAGTTGCGTCTCGATGGTTTGCCATTCGGCAGTGCGTTCTGCCGCCGCGTCTGAACGTAGTGACAACAACAACTCGCCTTGTTGAACGGCTTGCCCTTCGACGGCCAACACTTCGGTGACGACACCGCCGCGCAAGGCTTTGACCGGGTCGGCTCCACGTACGGGCGCGAGCGTGAATTGCGCCGTGACTTTTTCTGGCAACGTGATGGCAACCGCAGCCAATGCGCCCAGCGCGAAGACGGCGAGCAACGCCCAGACCAAGCTGCGCGCAGCCCACGGCGGTGGCGTCAGGTCGAGAAAGTTCGGCTTTGCCTCAAGCGACAGCGGGACGGTGTTGGCGGACATGATTTTTTCTCCGAAGTTTGTTTAGAAGCTTGAGTGCGACAACGGCTGCCGCACTCAAGCATTGCAAGGTAATGCGCCGGAAAAATGGCTTACCTGGCGTTTAGGCGCTTATACCTTTTTTGCCGTCTTTAAGTCATAACCTGCGGGAAAGCCGCCTTTGACCTCGCCGCGCGGTTCCAGGTCGAGCAGCGCCGTCGGAGCTTCATTGACAGACAGTCCGCCGATAAAAATCCGCTTCGGGCCGCCTTTGATCTCGTCGGCGTTTTGCGCGGCCAGATCTTCGGTGATGATTGATTCGTTGTTTGTCTCTTGTGTTTGCATAACTTTTGTCTCCTGTTCAGTTCATTGATTGCATTGAGTACCTTATTGCGCTCATTGACTATAAGGCGGAAAGAAGCGGCGAAAACTATCGCCTTCATCTTCTTTCCCCCCCGAATCGTTAGCTTTCGCTGCCTTCTTCCTGGCCTTCCTGGACGCCACCCGTGGGATGAACCCTGATGTCGAGTGTCCTTTTGGTCTTCTTTACCTTAAAACCGCCCGTGACTTGCGCGGTCTCTGTTTCGGTCGGCTCCAAATCCGTTAGTGTTTCTTGATTGTTCCTGGTCTCGCTCATTAGATTTCTCCTTTTGTGTTTGCTTGTTTCTTCTGGTCGAACGCTTCATTGCGCTCACCTGTTAAAGCGGAAGCGGGCGGCGAAAACTATCATCGTGCCATAATTTTTCAGATCGTTGTCCGCCAGCCCGCCAGCGAAAAAGCCCCGTTCAATAGCAGTGCCAGAACAGTGCCAGACAACCGAGGCTTTGCCTCCAAACTAGCCTACCTGTCTCGCCAACAGAATATGTTCGCGCGTTTGGGGCATGGGGGCAGAGTTGGTTTGAGCTTCACCTTTGATATCGCCCAGCTTCATGTAAGCCGGGCCGCCTTTGACCTCGGTGGCATCAGCTTCTTGCAAGTTCAAATCTTCAAGATTGTTGGTCGTGTTTGCTTCTGTGTTGTTTTCTTTGTTCGACATGAAAGTTTCCTCCATCAAAATCGTTTAGTTCTGTTAGCCGGTCAGGTTAAAAGCCCTCATCACCAGCTTGGTTTTGAACAACTCTTTCGTGTTCGTTGGTTAAGGCGGAAGCCAACAGTCAAAACTATCATCACGAAAAAATATTTATGGAGTGCGACGGCTCGCCGCCGCTTTCCGTTCGCTGCTAGCGGCTTCCGGTTTTCTTTAGCCTGCCCTGCCGAACGAAAAGCTGCGACGAGTCGCAGCACTCCAAAATTATATTTTTTCGGGTTGATAGTTTTCGCTGTCGCGTTCCGCCTTAACCTCTGAGCAGGCTGAAGAAGAGGAACGATGACTTTGTTTACCGTCAACAAAACAAATTTTGGTTGGGAAGAAATTGCCGCTGCGGCTGAAGGCTGGGGCGAATGGCAAACGTTTGCCATCACCGTGCGCGAATCCTTGGCTTGTTTGCATTACGCCGCAGCCACCAACCAGCCGTTGCCGCAACACGAGGTGAAAGAAGCTGTCACGGCGTTCCGTTATGCCCACAACCTCATCAGCGCCGAAGACACGCAGGCTTGGTTGCGGCGTTGGTCGTTGTCGCTGGACGACTGGATGACAGCCTTGCAGGCGCGCTTATTGCGCGAACGTTGGTCAGTCAAACTCAAAGCCATTGTCGCGGCGCATCCGGTGAGTGAAACCGCCTTGCACGCGGCATTACTGCCTCACGCGATCTGTGCCGACCGGCTCAGCGCGTGGGCCATCAAGTTAGCCGGACGCGCTGCCGTTGCCGCAGCCGCTGGCCGTTTTGATGCGAGCGATTGCGCTCCCCACGGCCTCATCGCTCGCATCGAAACCGCTTTCGCGCAGGAAAGTGAAGGCTTCGTCACGCCCGCGCGCCTGACCGCAAAAATCGCTAACCACCGGCTCGATTGGATTCGCGTGGCGTGTCGTTATGTTTGGTTTGGCGAAGAACGCCTCGCTCGTGAAGCTGCGTTTTGCGTCACCGAAGACGGCTTGTCACTCGACGAAGTCGCCGCTGACGCGCGCGGACTCGTGCAACATTGGGATTTTTATCTGGATGAAATCGAAGCTGCGAAGCGTCCGTTGTTTCTCGCGGCGCGCACCGGCGATTGGCTGGGGCCGCTCAAGCTGCTTGAAGGCTTTCCGCTCTTTACTGTCACGGCCAAGACATTACCCGCCGCCGACGATCCTCAAATTCGCACGCGCGCCGAACAAGCGATCTTACGCACTTGGACTGAGCAAGCGATTAACGATCACGTGAAATGGGAGCACTAAGAGAATTCGCCATGAACGACAACCGCATCAAACTTGAAGAATTGCCCATGCTGGCCTCTTTGCCCACAGACTTGAAAAAACTGGTATTGGATTGCTTTGTCCCAGCCAGTTTCAATTTCGGCGGAGAGATTGTCAGCGAAGGCACAGAGGCTGACGCCGTTTACGTGCTGGCTGAAGGCCGCGCCCGCATGGTGAAACGAGGCGCGAATGGCGAAGAAATTCCGCTCAACATCTTACGTCCCGGCGAAACTTTTGGCGCGACGGGCTTGCTTGATCCGACAGTGCTGGGGCAAGGCGGGAAACGCGCTACCACGGTGCGCGCCAGCAGCGACGTGCAGGCTTACAAACTTGATTCCGCTTTGTTTCAAGCCTTGTTGGTCAATCATCCTGAAATCAAACGCTACGTTGAATTGGAACAACGCCAACGCGAACTGACCCATTTCATCAAGTTGTATACACCGCTGGCGAAGCTGCCCGCCGAAGCCTTGCAACTGCTCGCGCTCGAAGCCGAACTCGTCGCCGTCAAAGCGGGCGAAATCATCTTTCGTCAGGGCGATCAAATAGGGCCGATGTTCATTGTCGAAGCAGGCCGTTTGAAAGTGTGGGAACAGCAAGGCGCGCGGCAACGCGAGTTGGCTTTTTTGCGCAAGGGCGAACTGTTCGGCGAGCTTTCCATGCTGCGCAACCAGCCGCGCCGCGCTACGGTTGAGGCGATGAGCGATGGCCGTTTGCTGCGCATTAACGAAGCGACGTTCGGCAAGTTGTATGCGCGCTTCCCCGAATTCAAAACCAAAATCGAAGAGCAGTTGGCGAATTACCAAAACCCCAAGACCGCACGTCTGCCGCTCGATTTCGCGCAGGAACTTTTGCCCGCCAACGCTGCGCCGGTTGAACAAGTCAGCCCGCTACAACTCGACGAACGCAGCGCCGTTGCGCAACTCGGCCCCTTCGCCACCGAAGACGGACACTTCGTCAAAGGCCAACGCATTCGCAGCTTTCCGCACGTGAAGCAAATTGACGAAATGGATTGCGGCGCGGCGAGTCTGGCGATGGTCTGCCGCCACTTTGGCCGTCAGGTTTCGCTGACGCGCATTCGCCAAGTCGTCAACACCGCGACTGACGGAACCAGCTTGCGCGGCTTGTGTCACGGAGCCGAAGCGTTGGGACTCGCCGCGCGTTCGGTCAAGGCTTCAAAGAGCAACGTCACGAATATGCCGCTGCCCGCGATCATTCATTGGGACAATTATCACTGGGTTGTGCTGTATGACGTGAACGACAAACACGCCTGGATTGCCGACCCGGCGACGAGCCTGCGCAAGATTACGCGACAAGAGTTGGATGAAAAGTGGAATGGTTATGCCGCGCTGTTCGATTACACCGAGGCGTTCCAGCAAGCGCCCGAATCGCGCACCGGTTTCGGCTGGCTGATGCCGTTTTTGAAACCATTCACCGGCGTATTCGCCAAAGCGTTTGGCCTGGCGGTCATCGTCAGTGCGTTGCAGATGCTGCTGCCTGTTTTCACACAGGTTATCGTAGACAGTGTGCTGGTCGAAAACGATGAATCGCTTTTGACGATGATGATCGGCGCAATGTTGGTCGTGCTGGTCTTTATGACCGTAGCTATGCTCGTGCAACGTTACCTGCTGAGTTTCGTCGCCGTGCGGATTGATTCGTCGTCGCTCGATTTCATCACGCGGCGACTGTTGGCTTTGCCGATCAGTTATTTCGCCGCGCGCAAAACCGGCGACATTCAACGACGCCTGCAAGGCGTTCGTCAGGTACGCGAATTCCTCGTGCAAAACGGCGTGAACGGTTTGACCGCCGTCGCCCAAATCGCCGCCGCGTTAGTGTTGATGTTTTTGTATAGCCCAATGTTGGCGCTGGTCTTTCTCGCCGTCGCGCCGCTCTATGCCGGCTTGATGAAATTTTCGAGCAAACGTTTAGGGCCGATGTTCGACGAATTGGAAGAGGCCTACGGCAAATACAGTTCGCATCAGATAGACGCGATCAAGGGCATCGAAACCGTCAAGGCATTGGGCGCTGAATCAAGCTTGCGCGAAAAGATGCTCAACGAATTCCACTCGCTGGCTGACAAGCAATTCAAATCGAACTTTCTGTTGATGGGTTACGAAGGCGCAGTGCAAACCGTCAGTTTTCTGGCAATGGCAATGTTTCTCTTCGTCGGCGCGCAGCACGTGATGGCAGGTGAAATGACCATCGGCGCGATGGTCGCTTTCAACGCGCTCGTAGCCATGGCGAACGCGCCCATCCTCACCTTGCTTTCGATGTGGGACAACTGGCAATTCGCCGCCGTGTTGCTCAATCGCATGAACGACATCTTCGAATCGGAGCCGGAGCAAGGCCACGATCATTCTCAGTTGAAACCCGTGCGTTCGCTGGAAGGCCGCGTACGTTTGCAAAACCTGAGCTTCAGTTATGGCAGTTCGGATTCGGCCAAAATCCTCGACGACATTTCGCTCGACCTCCCGGCGGGCAAGACCGTCGCCATCGTGGGTCGCAGCGGTTCAGGGAAAACTACGCTGGTAAAATGTTTGGCCGGAATGCTGGAACCGACGGCGGGCGCGATTTTCTTTGACGACATTGAACAGCGAAAGCTGCGCTATCGTGACTTGCGCCGCCAGATCGGTTTCGTGTTGCAGGAAAATTATCTGTTCGACGACACCATCGCCAAGAACATCGCGTTCGGCGAAGAAGAACCCGACCTCGACCGCGTCATCTGGGCGGCGAAAGTCGCCAACGCACATGAGTTCGTCGAACGCTTGCCGTTGAATTATGAAACGCGCGTCGGCGAAACCGGCATTGCGCTTTCAGGCGGACAACGCCAACGCCTCGCCATCGCGCGCGCCGTTTATCATAAGCCGCCGATTCTAATTTTTGACGAAGCGACTTCGGCGCTCGATACCGAATCTGAAAAGGCCGTCAAAGACAACCTGGGTCAGTTGTTCAAAGGCCGCACATCGTTCGTCATCGCGCATCGGCTGAGCACGATTCGTGACGCCGACCTGATTCTCGTGATCGAAAAAGGCAGGCTTGTCGAACAAGGCACACACGACGAACTGATGGCGCGACAAGGGCTTTATTATTACCTCAGCAGCCAGCAACTGGGGCTGTAACAATTCAAGCCGTTTCCTTTCACCATTTCCGCATTGCGCCTCAGCCCTGCTTGCAGCCTTGCCCTTCGTTACCCAGAATGGCGCAGCATTTCTATCAAGCACACACAAAGGACATTCCACGTTTCATGCAATTGACTGCCGAATTACTCATTCAAACCAACGCCAAACTCGGCGAAGGCCCCGTGTGGGATCACCGCCAACAAAAACTTTATTGGGTAGACATCGAAGGCTTCGCCTTGCACGTTTACGACCCGGCGACTAACACCGACCGCGCGATTGACGCGGGCCAATACATCGGAGCCGTCGCCTTGCGCGCGGCTTCTTTGTCTGCGGCTGGCGGACTGGTCGCGGCGCTCAAGAGCGGCTTTGCGATATTTGATCCGGCGACGGAAAAGTTCACGCCCATCGCCGACGCCGAATCACATCTGCCTGACAATCGTTTCAATGACGGCAAGTGCGATCCCGCCGGACGCTTTTGGGCAGGTTCGCTCTTGCTTGATGAAGACAATGGCAAAGGCCAAGGCAATCTTTATTGCCTCAACGCCGACCACACCGTGCAACTCAAAGTGCCCGGCGTTTCGATTTCCAACGGACTCGCGTGGTCAGCCGACAAAAAGACGATGTATTACATTGACACCGTGGCCGAGTGCGTCGTGGCTTACGATTACGACAACGCGACGGGCGACATCGCCAACCCACGCCGTGTGATCAAAGTGCAAGGCAGCGCGCAAGGTTATCCCGACGGGATGACGATTGATGCCGAAGGCATGCTCTGGATCGCCCACTGGGACGGCGGCAAAGTGCGACGTTGGAATCCCAACACCGGCGCGGTCATTGGCGAAGTCACGCTGCCGGTCGCGCGGCCTACGTCGTGTGTGTTCGGCGGAAAAGATTTCGATACGCTGTTTATCACGTCGGCTTCGACGCGGCTGTCGCCAGAAAAACTTGCGACGCAACCGCTGGCGGGCAGCTTGTTTGTCTGCCAGCCCGGCGTGCGCGGTTTGCCGATGGATGAGTTCGCAGGCTAAGGAAAAAACATAGGCAAAGGAATCAAGGCAAAGGAATAAACAGTTTGGTTGTCACGGCGACTTGTTGATTCGATATGTCGCGCCTGAGAGAAAGTCTTTCACGCTTTTTTTCCCTATTCCTTTGCCCTGATTCTTTTGCCCATTGCCCACTGAAAAGATGCGTTTTACTGACAAAATCATTTTCATCACCGGCGCAGGCGGCGAGATTGGCGCGGCCACCGCGCGGCGTTTCGCTCGTGAAGGCGGCTACGTCATCGTGACTGACATCCGCACGGAAGCCGCTCAACAAGTCGCATCGGACATCATCGCGTCCGGCGGTCAAGCGCAAGCCCATCCGCTGAATGTAACTGACCGCGCGCAAGTTGAATCGCTCGTCGCTGCCGTCATTGAACAGCACCAACGCGTTGACATACTCGCCAACCTCGCAGGCATCGCGCCTTATGAACCCATCCTCGAAGCGACCGACGCCAACTGGCAACGCACGCTCGACATCAATCTGACCGGCGTATTTCTCTGCTCTCAAGTCGTAGCCCGCGAAATGGTGAAACAAAAAAACGGCGCGATTGTGAACATGGCTTCGACCAATGGGCTGGTTGGCGAGTTCGGCATGGCGGGCTACAACGCTTCCAAGTTCGGCGTCGTTGGCTTGACGATGACGCTGGCGATTGAACTTGCGCCTTACGGCATTCGCGTCAACGCGGCGGCTCCGGGCATGATTAATACGCGGCTTTCGCGTCAGGTACTCGAAGCTGACCCCGCGCTCGCGCAATCGTATCTCAAAGACAAAATCCCCCTCGGTCGCTTCGGTTCCGTTGACGAAGTCGCCGCCGTCGTCGCTTTTCTCGCTTCTGAAGACGCCAGTTACGTCACCGGCCACGCGCTGGTGGTGGATGGCGGACAACTTACTTTTTAGTTGTCGGTTGTCGGTCGTTCGTCGCTTTATCATCCGCAACTGACAACCGGCAACCGGCAACTGACAACCGGCAACCGGCAACCGGCAACCGGCAACCGGCAACCGACAACCGACATGCTTTCACGTAAACGAATCATCCTGTTCACATTGTTAGGGCTGTTGCTCGGCGCAGCCCTCTGGCTGTGGAGCCAGCGCGTGCGGCGCGTAGACATGGCGCAATACGTTCCGGCTTCCGCCCTAGGCTTTCTCGAAGCCAACAACTGGCCGCGCACGGCGGAACGTTTCACCGCGACCAAAGCGTGGAAGGAACTCGCTCCGGCGTATGGCATCGCCGACGGCAAAGGCAACTTGTTGAGTTATGCGGGTACGGTCGGCGGACTGGCGCAATACACCGGTTCGCTCGGCGGCGAAGCGGCGTTGCTCGCGCGTACGCAATTCGCGCTGGTCGTCACCGGCATCGAAGTGCGCGGAACAAACGACAGCCCCGCGATCAAACCGCGTTGGACGCTTATCGCCGAAACGCACGCCAGTGAAGGCGCGCTGAAAGAAACCATCGCGGCGCGTTTGCCCGAACTTGCGCAACGTGCGTTCGGCGAAACGAAACGTGAGTCGGGCGAATACGCGGGCACGCCGATCACCGCGTATAAAGCCGCCAATCAATCAAGCAGCGATCCAGACGAAATCAAACAACTGATGTCGGCGCAATCGGGCAGCACCTGGCTCGTCGCCAATCACCCCGAAGCCTTGCGCGCCTGCCTAGACGTGC
>JAYSVR010000108.1:0-25695 GCA_043718445.1 Acidobacteriota bacterium
CTCTTCGCGGGCGCTGGTCGTAGGGCCTGCCGCCTTGATCGTGTATTTGCCCGCGTCGTCTTTCAACACGACCGGGCCGCAGTGATAAAGCACCGCGCCATTCAAATCCACCGGCGGAGCGTTTTTCATCAGGTGAGCATGCACGGCGTCGCGTCCGGTGAAGACATCGCCTGAGATCAGCACGACATCGCCGACTTCCAACTCGCGCATCTGCGCTTCGGTCAGCGGAGCGCGCAAAATCTTTTCATTGCCTGTACGAACAAAGCCTCCGCCTTGTGACATCTTGATGTCGGCGGCTTGTTCGTCACGATAGAGCCAGCGTTTGATCGCGCCGGTTTTGGCGTCAAGCACGATACCGAGGCGACGGAACGCCCAGCAGTCATAAGCCACTGAAACGAAGAAACTCGCGGGCAGCCGATTCATCACGCCGATCTTGCAGCCGATGAGAGTCACGCCGCCGCCGAAACCCATCGTACCAATGCCTAGCGTATTCGCCGTTTGCATCACGTAATCTTCCAGCCGCGCCAATTCGGGAATCGCATTCGTGTCGTCGAGTAATCTGAACAATTGTTCTTTGGCATTGAGATAGCCTTGCGCGCGGTCGCCACCGATGCACACGCCGACGGCTCCGGCGCTGCAACCTTGTCCTTGTGCCTGCCACACGGCGTGCAGAATGCACTTGCGTACGCCGTCTAAATCGCGTCCCGCTTTGCCGAGGTGTGGAATTTCCATCGGCAGCGAGTACTGAATGTTTTTGTTTTCGCAGCCGCCGCCTTTGAGCAACAGCTTGATTTCGATTTCGTCTTCGTTTTCCCACTGATCGAAGTGCATGGTCGGCGTGCCCGGCCCCAGGTTGTCGGGCGAGTTCACGCCCGTCAGTGAATCAACCGAGTTCGTACGCAGCTTGCCGCGCTTGGTCGCATCGGCGACGGCTTCACGAATGAGCTTTTTCATCACGAGCTGATTCGCGCCGACCGGCGTCTTGCATTCAAACGTAATCCAGCCCGTGTCCTGACAAATCGGCCCCGTGTTGTCGCAAGCCATATCAATGTTCGTGGCGATCACTTGCAATGCTTGCGCGGCGCGTCCGCCGGTTTCTTCGCCCATCGCACGTTGCATCGCGCGGCGTACGTCGGGCGGTAAATTGGTAGAAGTTTGCGTGATGAGTTGCAACACACTGTCGCGGAAAGCGTCCATGTCGAATCGTCCCTTTTTGTAGGTATGGCAACCTGTCAGGTTGCCGTTGTCCGGTAATAGCGAAATGCTGTGGCAACCTACACGAGTTGCCATACGGTTATTGGGTTAAATGCAGAATGTCGCAAGCGTCGTTGCGCGGCGTAACCTTACCACAAGGCTGCTGATTTCTGCGCGTGGGTAACGGCGCAAAAAATTGCGCCGTTACCCATAGCCCGTGCGCCAGCCTTGCGGTATGCTGCGCGCGCAACCGGCAGTCAGCTTCCAAAACTTCTGTCAAAAACTTCTGTTATGAATCTTAAAGCAGGCGACCTTCTAAGCAGCGGGCGTTATTGCATCTTGCGTTTGCTCAGTGACGCAGGCGGCATGGGGGTGGTTTATGAAGCGCGCGACGGCAGCCTCGGCGATGTCGTGGTCATCAAACAATCGCGTTTTAGCAACATCGAAGCCTTACGCCCAAACCCGAATTTCAAGGGCAGCAGCGATGTCTCTTTGCTGGCGGAACTGGCCGATTTGCAAAAGGACTTTGAACGCGAAGCCAAATTGCTCAGGCGTTTGCGGCATCAGGCCTTTCCCACTGTTTTCGATTATTTCAAAACGGCTGAAGGCGAACAGTTCCTCGTGATGGAATTGATTCACGGCGATGACCTGGAAGAGTTATTGCAGAAACAACGCCCTACCGTTCAGCAAGCGCTGGATTGGGCCGATCAGATTTTGGATGCGTTGCATTACCTGCACACCAATTTTGAAGAACCTGTTTTTCACCGCGACATTAAGCCTCAGAACCTGAAGCTAAGACCTAATGGAAAAATCACCCTGCTTGATTTCGGTCTGGCTAAAGGCGCGGTTGATGGCATGTCTAAACCGATGGGCAGCGTGCCAGGCGGTTCAGAAAATTACGCGCCGTTAGAGCAAAGCAATGGCGTAGGAACCGATGAACGCAGCGATCTTTATTCGCTCGCGGTGACTACGCATCATTTGCTGACCGGACAAAGGCCGCCGAAAGCGGGTGTGCGCGCCATGCAAAAGTTGATGAGTCAGCCCGACCCGTTGCAGCCCGCGCACGAACTCAATCGTCTCGTGACGCCAGTTGTTTCAGCCTGCTTGCAACAAGCCGCCGCCATAGAGCCTGACCAGCGCTTTGCTTCGGCAGCGGCGATGCGCGCGGCCTTGAAAGCGGCTCGCACTGCGGCAACTGAGCCGGTTCAACCAACGACCACTCACCGCACCGTTGCGCCAACCCCGCCGCCGGTTCAGCGCAATCGGTTTGAGATTCCGTTGGCTCCGCCTACGCCAAAATTTGACGTGCCGCCAGAACGTATCGTTCAAGCGAAACCGCTCGCGCCCGAATCGCTGCGTCCGCCCATCGTCAATCTAAAGGGAGGCGTCAAACTCGAATTGCTGCCGATTCCAGGAGGCGCTTTTGACATGGGATCGAATGAATATGACGACGAAAAGCCGATTCATCGCGTAACGGTTGCGCCGTTTTATCTGGGCAAATTTCAGGTCACGCAAGCGCAATGGCTGGCAGTGATGGGGGGCGAAAATCCGAGTCGTTTCAAAGGCGACGACCTGCCGGTTGAAAGAGTTTCGTGGGAGGATGCGGTGAGATTTTGCGAGACGCTTTCTGCGCAAACTGGCCGCGTTTTTCGTTTGCCGAGCGAAGCTGAGTGGGAATATGCCTGTCGCGCGGGTTCATCGGGCAAGTGGTGTTTTGGTGACGATGAAAAGCTGCTCAAGCAATATGCTTGGTACGATGAAAACTCAGGCAGTAAAACGCATCCGGTGGGGCAGAAGCGGGCGAACGAATTCGGGTTATTCGATATGCACGGCAATGTGTGGGAATGGTGTGCTGACTGGTATGGCGACTATGCGAGCAGCAATCAAACCGATTCGTCAGGCCCAACGACTGGCAAGAGCCGGGTGTTGCGTGGCGGTTCGTGGTACAACTATTCTAGGAACTGTCGCTCTGCCGTTCGTGTCAACTATTCGCCCGGCTACCGTCTCGTCAATGTCGGTTTTCGTGTGGTTATTGGTTCGAGGACTCCGTAACCCTCGGCGCTTTTTACCCTCTTTTACTCTTTTTACGCTGCGTGCGAAGCACGCATGAAATTTTTTTTTTGAAACATGCAAAAGAAAGCTCCATCGGGCGCTCTCCCCAGCCCGTGGCAACGGGCTTTCCCCGCAGGGCAACTAGGCCAGCCGTTCCACGGCTGGTTCGGTAGCGGGTGAATCTCTTAGCGCGCTTTAGCGTGCTTCACCGATTGGCTTTAGCCATCAGGCATGGCGGCTCAAGCCAACCGAGCAAGGACGTTAAAACCCCTCGCGCAATCCGTTCGCGCTCATACCAGTCGTGAACGACTGACCTAACCGCCGCTGCGCGGAAAGCCCGTTGTCACGGGCTGGAAAACCGTTCGCGTTCGGGGCAAACGATTGCATTGAGCGCACGCCAGCGCGTCGCCCGGCGATGCGAGTGATCGCATCCAAAAATCAACCGAGCCGTCGCGGGCTGGTAGCCCATTTAGATCGGTTTTCAATTGGGTTTACGGGAAAACCTTAAAGGCGACGTAGGGTAGGTTCTTAACCTGCCCTACAAGCTTGATCTTCTAAACGTGTAGGGCAGGTTAAGAACCTACCCTACGCCCGTAAACGCGATTGAAAACCGCTCTAACTAATGGCGGCGAACGTCAGCGGCGGCTCCTTTATCCATCTACAGAAATTCTTTCAAAACTATGAGTGACAACAACTATCGCCGTATCGCTTCGCTAAAAACAGCGGACGAATTCGCGGCTTATGCCGCCAGCGTAGGCGCGCAACTTTCCTTTGACCGCGAACTGCAAACCGGTGCCGCGAGCGTGCTGGCGCAACCTTATCAGCTTAATGATTTCACCATCGGCAATCGCTTTTCGATCTTGCCGATGGAAGGCTGGGACGGCACGACGGATGGCAAGCCGTCTGAGCATACGCAACGTCGCTGGAAGCATTTCGGCGAGAGCGGAGCCAAACTCATCTGGGGCGGCGAAGCGGTCGCCGTGCGCCACGATGGGCGCGCGAATCCGAATCAGTTGATGGCGACCGAACAAACTACGGGTGATTTGGCGGGCTTGCGCGATATTCTCGTGCAAGCTCATCAGGCCAAATGCGGCACGACGGATGACCTGTTGATCGGTTTGCAGTTGACGCACTCAGGCCGGTTCGCGCGTCCGAACGACAAGAAGGCGCTTGAGCCACGCATCGCCTATCGCCATCCGCTGTTGGATCGCAAGTTCGGCATTACGTCAGATGACGCGCTGTTCACCGATGGAGAGATTGACGACTTGATTGGCGATTTCGCCAAAGCCGCCGTGCGCGTCGAAGCCGCAGGCTTTCAATTCGTAGACCTCAAGCATTGCCACGGCTATTTAGGCCATGAGTTTTTGAGCGCGAAAACGCGGGCGGGAAAATACGGCGGCAGCTTTGAGAATCGCACGCGGTTCCTGCGCGAACTCGTCAAAGCCGTGCGGCGTGATGCGCCTTCGTTGCAGATCGGCGTGCGGTTGAGTGCATTTGATTGGATTCCTTTCAAGATGGGCGAAGACAAGATTGGTATTCCTGAAACTTATGAAGGCCAATATCCTTATGGCTTCGGCACGGATGAGACGAATCCGCTGGCGATTGATTTGACCGAGACGAAACAGTTTTTCGCGCTGCTCGAATCGCTCGACATCAAGTTGGTTTGCGTCACAGCGGGTTCGCCTTATTACAACCCGCACATTCAGCGCCCCGCGTTGTTTCCGCCGTCGGATGGATACTTGCCGCCCGAAGACCCGCTGTGCGGCGTAGCGCGCCAACTCGCCGTCACGGCGCAACTCAAAGCGGCTTTCCCCAACTTATGCGTCGTCGGTTCGGGCTATACCTATTTGCAGGAATGGCTGCCGCACGTCGGGCAACATCAAGTGCGCACCGGCCAAGTTGATTTCGTCGGCCTCGGACGTTTGGTGCTGTCTTATCACGACCTGCCGTTTGACCTGGTGAATGGCAACGCGCTGCAAACCAAACGCATTTGCCGTACGTTCAGCGATTGCACAACCGGGCCGCGCAACGGCCTGATCTCAGGCTGTTTTCCGTTGGACAAATACTACAAAGACCATCCGCACGCGGCGCTGCTGAAAGCGGCAAAGGCCAGTTGATCGAATAGAACCTGTTTGAAGTTTGAATATCGGCCTGAGCTGAGAAGGGCTTTCGCCACAAAAAAGCACAGAAGCCACAAAAACTGTTTTTATGTTTTTGTGGCTTCTGTGCTTTTTTGTGGCGAAGGCCCTTCAGTTTTTCGCGACGCCATTGCTCATTCGCGCGATCATGCGCAAGCGGCGCGCGGTCGGAGCAGTCGGTTCCGGTACGACAAAATAAGCCATTGGCGATAAGCGCAAAGATTTCTGTTTGCCTACGTCTGCGGACGAAAGCCGCACCGTGATGCAGCCTTGTTGTCCGGCGGTCAAAAAGCTCGGCGGTAAGGTGGTGGCGTTGCGCAAATAATCGTCAATGTCGCGCAACACGGCTTCGCGCGCAGCGAACGTGAAAGAACCTTTGCCCGCCGTCAGTTCAGCGTCATCAGTCGGCCCCATCCACATCGCTTTGGCAGGGAATTCGCTGAACGTTGCTTCGGCGCGCGTCCCGACGGCTTGCTTGTTAGAAAGGCCGAGGTCGAAGGCATACAACGCTGCCGTGCTGCCACGGGCGGCGGCCAGATGTTGAAATTTCACGACCAGCGTTTTTCCGTCGGCTTGCAAGGTGAGCGTAGCGCGCGCGATGACTTTGGGTAGCGCCTGCGGCACTGCGCCTTTTTCGAGATAGCCCAATTGATCGAAGTTCACGGTTTGCGTTTCGCCGGGTTGCAAGACCAACGCCTGCGCGAATGACAACGCGCACAAGCACGGCAACGCCCAGAGCGATGTGAAGAGTGCGATGAATAAAGATGTTTTGAATTTCATGAATGAAGACTCCTTTCTCTGAAGTTAGCGGGGCAAGATCGCCCATTTCGGATTGTCGTGCAGCGCCGCGGCGGGCTGGATGTTTTGTTGCACGAAGCTCCAGGCTTGTGAGCCAGCGGCTTCGCGGCGCGTCATCGCGGTGGCCGCCATCAGCAAAAATGCGTAGCCGTGATTGCCGTCCTGCAACTGTTCGTAAAAGCCCGGCATGGGATCGAAGGTCGCCAGATAACTTTTTCGTTCATCCAGATACGACGCATAAAACGCATCGTCCACGCGCTTGACCGTAGGCATTTGATAAGCCGTCGTTAGGTAAGGATTGTAATTCGTATTCGTCAACGAACGATTGACGACCTTTGACGCATAGCCCAGCACCGGCCCGGTCGAGAAGCCCAATTCTTTGGCGCGTCCCAGGCCGTAAACCAGAATGAAATGCATCCAGGGTGAGGCTTCGATTTCGGCTTTATTGTAATCCACGATCTCGCTCCACGAACCGACGGCGTGGCCTTCTTCCCAATAACCGAGCGGCGGCAGTTCGGTCGGATGCGGCATTTTGTCAGAGAATTTCTTGCGCGCGGTGGTCGCGCCCCAAACGTAATTCGGCGTGCCTTCGTTGGGTGTACCCGTGAGGCCGAGCGTGCCTTCCCACACCGCGATGGCATCGTGCGTCAGCCGCGTGAAGTAATTCTTTTCGGGCGAACCGTCAGGATTGAGAAAGGCCGCTTGCGCGCGATTGCGCAAAATCCATCCGTCGCCGCGCACTTCGTCAATGATGCCGCCGGTGTCGCCTGTCGGGCCGCGTCCCCACCAATATGCATTCGTGAAGTTGGCGCTCGCCGCGCTCCACGAAGCCCAGAAGTTCATCTCTTCCAGAAAGAAATAGTCGCCCGTCAACGTGTAAAGCACCGAGTGGTAATCAGGTTGATGCGCGCAATCAGGCAGCCATTCATCGTCCTGCAACGAAGTGCCGTTGAGCGGTACGATCTTGTCAGGCGTCTCGGTATAAAAGTAATCAATGTAAGCATTGCCGCGATGCAAAAACACCGTTGGACGCGCTGACAGCGAAAGTATTTTCCCCAATGCTGGCGGAGCGCCATTCACATTGAGTCTATCGAACTGCCTTCCATCGAGTCCTTCGCGAAAGTGAATCGGGAAAGCCGCAGAGAGTTCGGCATTGCCGACAGTCTGTTCGCACATGCGCGCGTCGCCGGTGTAAAGCCAGCGAACCACCCACGTCGGATAAGGCCCGATTTCGTCGCGTCCGCCCGCCGTCGGCATTAGCTTGAATAAATTGCCGCTGTCGAAAATATCTTTTGACGCATTCGTCCAACTGTCGAGGTTGCTGGCGTAAGCCGCGTGCAGCGCGGCCTCTGAAATCACATGCGACGTGTCGAAATTGGGTACGGCGGTCGTTTGCCGCAAGTATTCGAGGTTGTGGTTGATGTCGATTTTTGGGGGAGCGCCGCCGATCCAAAATTCTTTGGTCCAGCGCGTTGCTGCCGGATGCGTGAACGAAGCTTTGCTATAAACGTTGATCGGGTTGAGATTCTGCAATTTCAGCGACAAGGCGTAAGTCTGATCCTGTAACGCGACGGTGTTCGCCACTTCGCCGATGAAACGCACTTTGACTTTGTTCACCAACGGCCAAAACGTCGCGTGAAAAATGGGGCGCACCGAACGATTGCTATCAAAGCCCATGTCGAAAGTACGCGCCAATGAGTGGTCGGCCAGAATGATCGAAGTGGCGACCGTGCCCTGATTCCAATAAGTGAACTGATCGGCATTGAGCATGTCGCGCGCGGCGGCAGAAGTTATCGTTCCCATGCGGCTGAGTTCCATGTGCGCGTTGAAATTGAAGCCTTTCCCTAGCATGGCGGCTTTCGTCAACGGTGACGCATTCAGCCCGCTCGCTTGATTGGTGAAGATCACGGTCACAGTGCTGTTGGCGACAAGCGTAGGCAGATAAAACTCAAGTACGGCGTGTTTGACCGTGCCGTCGGCCCAGCGCGCTTTGACATCGGCTTGCGTGGTTAAGGCTACGCCATTGACGACGGCGCGCGGAAATTTCTTGATCTCGCCCGGCGCGAACGGACGCGCAATTTGGACGGGATAGTTGGTGGTCGTCACGCCCGCCTTTTCGCGGATGGTGATGAAGTTGGAAACATTGGCTTGTGCCGAAACGGGTGGTGGTGGTGCAGGCAGGCACAGCAAAAATCCACAGGCCAAAGCGAACCAGCACTTGGCTCGCATTACACGAAGGGAAAACATAGACAGGTCTCCTTTAGATGAATCTCAGCGACTCTGCGATGAGGAGGGCAGAGCAAGGAAACCACGCTTGATCGGGGTGCGGGTTTTAACGATAGAGCGAGCTACTTTTGGGATGAATCGGTAGCTTTGGGCACGTTGAATCGGAATTGTGTGCAGCGCCTGAATCGTAAATCTAGGGATGCTGCATCGCTGTGTTTCGGGGCATGAAGATAAGCGATGCAGGCTTCAGGGCGCGGGCAGTATGCCGACGTGAAGGCCGATGCACAAGCGCCGCGCGCAGGGTCTATTCATTCTCGAAAGGCGGAAACGGAATTTTACAGGATGGACAGGGTTTTCAGGATTGACGGGATGAGAGGAAAAAGTAGGAATAGGCAGGCTTGCTGCGGTTGAAAACTTTAGGGCATTTGCGTTTCGCGCCCACCGCTGCCCGAAGCTATCTTGGCGAAGGGCATTGTCCCTTATCCATTTTTAATTATTGGCAAAGGCCGTCTTTATTGAGGTTTGCCCCTGCAAAACAATTGAAAATGGATAAGGGACAATGCTGTTCATCAAATGGTTTGGGTTGATCGTGAGGGCAACATTGCAAATTTCGCAATGTTTTCCGTCGAAACAAGTCTAATGGATAAACCTTATGGCTATCCCGTTAATCCTGAAAATCTTGTCCATCCTGTGAAATTCCCCTTTGGGTTGACGGGCGTTGTTGCTGCGGCAAATGCCGTTTACTGCCCGGCACTGCTGCTACTTTTTTTCGCTTCGGCGACGATCTTTTCGACATCGGCGAGCAAACGTTTCGCGTCGTAAACGATCCCATCCTTGATCGTATATTTCACGCCGCCGACTCTTTCAGGTTGATTGGTTTGATCGTTCAGCTTGATCGCGCCCGTGCCGTAAAGCGTCTTGAAATTCGCCAGCGGATTTTCAGTCGTGATAACCAGGTCAGCCAAATAACCCGGACGAATCAATCCGAATTCCAGCTTGCGGCCTTGCTGCTCGCTCAACAATGAAGCGCCGTTGAACGTAGCCGAACGAATGACTTCGAGTGGATGAAAGCCCGCTTCTTGCAACAACTCGAATTCGCGGATGTATTCGAAGCCGTAAGTTTTATAGATGAACCCTGAGTCGGAACCCGTCGTGACGCGGCCTCCGCGATTTTTATACTCGTTGAGAAAGGTCATCCACAGCCGGTAATTGTTCTTCCATTCGATCTCATCTTGCGTCGTCCAGTTAAACCAATAAGAGCCATGGGCTTCGCGGCTGGGCTGATAAAACTTCCACAACGAAGGCAGCGTGTATTTGTCATGCCACTCGGCGCGCATCGCGCGCGTGAGGTCGCGGCTGGCTTCATAAATCGTCATCGTCGGGTCGAGCGTGAAACCGAGCTTTATGAGTTCGTCCATCACTTCGTTCCACTTTTTGCTGTGCGGCGCGGCGGCTTGCTTCCACAAGCGTCCGGCTTCGCCGAAGCGATGCTGTTCGTCGTTGTAGTTGTAATCAAGCGGAAAATCTTGCACGACGCGGTCGGCGAAAAGGGCTTCGGGCAAGCCGTACCAATGCTCCATCGAACCCAAACCCAGACGCGCAGCTTGCAAGATATTCAAACGCGCTACGCCGAGTTGCGCGAGATGCGTGGTAGTGCCGAGCTTGAGCTTGCGGGCTTCGTCAACGATGGCTCCGAAAATTTCAGGGTCAAAGAGCGGAATGCTGCCGATGAGTTTGAAACCGTCTACGCCTTTGCTGTGTGCCCAGCGCACATATTCGCGCGCCAACTCAGGCGAAGTGATCGCGCCCTTGTCCCAACTGTTGCCGGGCGTGACGTATACAAACAAGCGTGGCGCAACGATTTTGTTTTGCGCGCTGCGTTCGCGTTCGCTGACCGTCCAGGCGACGCCATTGCCCGAACCCGGATCGCGTACCGTCGTGACGCCGTGCGCCATCCACAACTTGTAAACATATTCAGCCGGAGTACCTTGCGCGACGCCGCCGACGTGGCCGTGGCAATCAACAAAGCCGGGCATCACGTACATTCCCGTCGCATCAATTTCTTTGGTGCCTTTGGCAGGGCGACTGGCTTCGCGGATGGCGACTTTGGGATAGCCGACGCTGCGAAATTCGCGGATGCGATTGTTCTCAATCACCAGATCAACCGGCCCCATCGGCGGAGCGCCACTGCCGTCAATCAGCGTGACGCCGCGAATGACGAGGCGCTCAAACGGGCCTTCGCCTTCGTCGGCACGCCGGTCGGGCGCGGGTTGGATGGAACGCGGAGCTTGCGCCCAAGCAGATAAAGTCAAAAGCCAAAAGGCCAAGAGACAAAAGATACACAAGTTGAGTTTGCGCATAACGATTCGAGTTTCCTTTGTTGTAACGGTGTGGCGTGTATTGTATGAAGCCATCCGCCGCGAAGCGCAAGCGTTGAGGGCGGCTTTCCTTGAAATTCTCATACGCCGCGAACGCCTTTCTCAATAACAGCATTGTGCGTATAGTCGCCGTTCAGTCACCCCCAAATCCAAAATCGTTCTGCCTTCTCAGGAGCAACCCTATGATTCGATACCAGCGCCAGCGTTTCTCTGCCTGGTTTTGTGAAGCGTTTTATTTTGGCTTAATGGTTTCTGTGCTGGCTGCCAGCCCGGCTATCGCACAAATCACGCAACTTACTTTGGGGCAGCCATTAGAGCGCGAATTGGCAGGTGGGCAGTCGCATGCTTATCAACTGACGCTGGAGGCGGGACAGTATTGTCGCCTGACCGTAGAGCAGAAAGGCGTTGATCTTGTCGTTCGTTTGATTGCCCCCAAGGGAAACTTGCTTGTTGAGGTTGATAGTTCAAATGAGGGGAAGGGTACCGAATTGCTACCGTTCGTCGCGAGCGAACCAGGGCGCTATCAAGTCCTGGTGATTGTGCCTGATAAACAAGCTGGGTCAGGGCGATATGAAATTAAACTGGGAGAGTTGCGTCCGGCGGAACCGACCGATGAAAATCGCAGTATTGCCGAACGCGAGAAGTTTGAATCAGAAAGGTTATCTCGTCGTAACAAAGCGCAAGATTCGCGCCAAGCGCGCGTGCTGGTTGAATCAGCAGCTAAACGCTATCAACTCATCGGCGACAAGCTCAACGAAGCGCAGGCGCTCTATGCCAGCGCCGATATCAACACGAGCATCGCGGAATATCAGTTGGCCGAAACAGCATGGTTGCGGGCTTTGCCACTCTTTCAAGCCCTTTCCGACAAACTTTGGGAAGCCAATACGTTGACCAGCCTTGCCGGCATTCGGGTGTATTTAGGTGATTGGAAAAAAGCAAAAGAATATGTTGAGCAGGCTTTAGCTATTCAACGTCAAATAAATGATCCGGGAGGAGAAGCCAGCGGACTAAACGCACTGGCGGTGATTACCCGAAATTCCGGTGATCCCGTCAAAGCCACTGAATATTATGAACAGGCATTGCAAGCATTGCGCCGCGTCCCGAATCGCGATAACAATTTGGAAGCCACGATCTTGTCGAATATTGGCAATGCGCAAAAACAAATTGGCGAGTTACAAAAAGCGCTTACCTCTTATAACGAAGGCCTAGCGTTTGCGCGACAGCATAAAACCATTGCCGCCGAAGCCATTGCGCTTCGCAATTTGGGCGAGCTTTATTATCAATTAGGCGATTATCAACAATCGTTGGAATTTAGTCAGCAATCACTCACACTGTTTCGCCAGACAGGTGAGCAGCGGGCCGCCGGGATCGCGATGAACAGCCTGGGACTGGCTTATTCGGGATTAGGCAACTACGCCAAGGCACTCGAGGCATTTCAACAATCATTCGCGCTTGCGCAAGCCGTCAAGACTCCTGGCAGCGCAGTCATTGCGCTGGGTAATATCGGGTCAACCTTGGGGAAACTCGGAGATTATGACAAGGCGTTGGAATCGCTGAATCGGTCGTTGGAACTTTTGCGCACTGTCAATGAACGGGTCATCGAAGCCGCTACGCTAAATACCATCGGGCAAATCCTCCTGCTCAGAGGTGAATCCGATAAGTCTCTTGAACACCATCAGTTGGCACTCAAGCTAAGTCTTGAAATCAAATCCACGATGCAGGAATCCTATGCGCTGCTTTACCTCGCGCGCGTCAAACAGCAGCAGGGCGAACTGCCAACTGCACTCAACTATTTCGAACGGGCTTTGCATTCCACTGAATCGTTACGCGCCAAGCTGGGCAGCAACGAACTTAAAACATTATTTCTGGCGCAAGCGCAAGATCGTTACGCTTTTTATATTGAGGCGTTAATGCAAGCTCACGCGCAGCAACCGAATGCCGGTCATGCGGTTGCTGCCTTGCACATACAAGAGCGTTCATTGGCCCGCGGGCTCCTGGATTTGTTGAGTGAATCGAGTGCTGACCGGCAAGGACTGGACGGCAAATTGCTGGCACAGGGACAGCAAATCAGGCAACAACTAAACTTTAAGGCGAATAGTCAGACCCGTTTGTTAAGCGGCAAACATACGCCCGCGCAAGCTGAGATAATGGCCCAAGAGGTGACCGCGTTGACCACGCAATTACAAGCGATTGAAACGCAGATTCGCATCACCAGTCCGCGTTATGCCGCTTTGACGCAACCACAGCCGCTCGCTGCCGAAGCAATTCAAAAACAGCTTGATGATGACACCCTGTTGTTAGAGTTCGCGCTCGGCGAAAAGCAGAGCTATCTGTGGGTTGTTTCAGCTAGAGAAATCAAAAATTACCAATTAACTTCACGCGCTGAAATTACCGCAGCGGCGCGCAAAGTTTATGGACAATTCACCTCTGCCACTGCCAGCCAACCAAGTTTCGCGGCTGACACGCAGGCGTTGAGCAAAATGCTCTTAGGTGCCGCAACTCCGCATTTCGGTAAGAAACGCTTAGTTATTGTTGCACCAGGAATTTTGTCTTACGTTCCCTTTGGCATTCTGCCTGATCCACTTGCGGCTAATCGCCCCTTGCTCGCTAATCACGAAATCATCAGCCTGCCTTCGGCTTCGGTGTTAGCGACCTTGCGCAAGGAACTGACCGGACGTGCGGTGGCTCCGCTGACCGTTGCAGTGTTGGGCGATCCGGTCTTCAGTGAAACCGATGTGCGCGTGAAAAATGCGTTGGCTAAACAAACGGGTGCGCCGAACAAAGAAGCCGCGAAAAAAGATTCGTTACTAGCGGCTTCGCTGTCACGCGCCGTGCGCAGCGTCACGGGTGATGAGCGCGCGGGCTTGCAACGATTGCTCTTCAGCCGTGACGAAGCCGAAGCCATTGCCGCCGTTGCGCCTGCCGGTTCTGTTTTGAAAGCCCTCGACTTTCAGGCCAGCCGTGCGATGGCGTTGAGCGACAAGCTGGCAAACTATCGGATTATTCATTTCGCTACACATGGCTTGCTCGACAGCGCGCATCCTGAACTGAGCGGCCTCGCGCTTTCGCAAGTTGACGAACAGGGCAATCCGCAAGATGGATATTTGCGGCTCAACGAAATCTATAACCTCAAACTCAACGCCGATCTCGTAGTCCTTTCGGCCTGCCAAACCGGCCTCGGCAAAGAGATCAAAGGCGAAGGTCTCATCGGCCTCACGCGCGGGTTTATGTATGCCGGTGCGCCGCGTGTCGTGGCGAGTTTGTGGCAAGTGAACGATGCCGCGACGGCGGAACTGATGAAGCGTTTTTATCGCGGCATGCTGAAAGAGAAGCTGCGTCCGGCGGCGGCGCTCAGGCAAGCGCAACTCGAACTGATGAAAAAGCCCGCGTGGCGCGCGCCGTATTATTGGGGCGCGTTTGTGTTGCAGGGAGAATGGAAATGATCTGAGTGCGGAATGCGGAGTGTGGAATGCGGAGTTGCCGAGCGAGGCTTCACCTTCAGGCAAAGTTCTGAAATTCCGCACTCTGCACTCCGCACTCCGCACTCACTTATGGTTTGGTCACTCACTGCGGACGCTTTCGCTTCGTTGTTAGAACGGCTGGATGCCGACCGCGAGCGCGCCGGAGAAAAATATGAAGACTTGCGGCGAATGTTGCTGCGCTTTTTTGAATGGCGCGGCGCGTCGTTCTGCGACGAACGCGCCGACGAAACGCTGAACCGTTTGGCGCGCAAGCTCGACGAAGGCGTAGGCATACAAGACCTCCGCGCTTATGCCATGCAAATCGCGCGGCTGGTGTTGCTCGAATCTTTCAAAGGGCGAGACGCGCGCCGCGCCGATTGGGATGAACTGACGGTTGAACCCTCAGTTGACCCTAATGGCGCGCCGCACGACGCCGAAACCTCTGCCGCCGAGATCAACGCACAATGTCTGGAAAGCTGTCTGGCGCAACTGCCCGCCGATGCGCGTGCGTTGTTGCTTGATTATTATCAGGACGAAAACCGCCAGCACATTCAACACCGCGCGGCGTTGGCGGCGCGGTTGGGGCTACGCCGCGAAGCGTTGGCGAACCGCGTGCAACGCTGGCGCGATAAGCTGGCTGATTGCGTGATGCGCTGCGCCCGACGAAAAGGCGCGATATGAAATCGGGTGCGTTGTCACTCATAGTTGATGAATTATGTCACTGTCGAAGGAAACCAAACTTGAAATGATCCGCTATCTGTTAGGCGAAGCTGCGCCCGCCGAGCAAGAGGCGCTGGAAGACCGTTACGCGGCAGAGCCTGAAACGTTCGAGCAACTCGTCGCCGTCGAAAACGAATTGGCGGATCGTTACGCGCGCGGGCGGCTTTCAGCCAGCGAACGCGCGGCGTTTGAGCGTCACGTGCTGGCGCATCCGCAACGGCGCGCGCGCGTGCAATTCGCGGCGGCGTTGGTCGGCAAGATTGATGCGACAGAAGCGCCGCGTGCCACTGCTTCGTTATGGCAACGGTTCAACGCGTGGTGGAGCGAAACCGATTTATCTTTTGGTCTTTCGTTGGGATTGGCTACCGCGACCTTATTGCTCGCGTTTTTCGGCTGGCAATCGTGGCAAGCATCGCAGCGTTTGCGCGGCGAAGTGGAACAGTTACGCGCGGCGCAACAGGCCGACGCGCAACGCGCACAAGCCTTGCAAGCGCAACTCGCGCAACAACAATTTGCCCATCAACGGGCGAACGATCAACTCAATGCCGAAGTCCAACAACTGCGCCAAGCCGCAGCGACTGCGCCCGCGACGGCTGCGCCTTCATTCATCAGTTTTATGCTCACCGCCGGATTGGTGCGAGACGGCGCGGGCGGCGATACGCCCCGGTTGGTGATTCCGCGCGATACGACGGAGGTGCGGTTGCGTTTGCGTAATCCGACGAAAGGTTACGCGCGCTATCGGCTGACGTTGCAAACGGCTGCGGGCCGCGCGTTGCAAAGCGTGACCGTGCGCGCCGCCGCTACGCTTGCTCTCAACTTGCCCGCGCGTAACTTCAACAGCGGCGAACACGTGCTGTCGTTGAGTGGACTCAACTCTGACGGCGAAGCCGACGCCTTGAGCAAGACCATTTTCATCGTAGAGAAAAAATAACCCGCCGCCAATTTTTTGCGATACGTTGTACGCCGTTCAGCCACTTGCCAACGAGAAGCAATTCCCCCTTTGAATAAAAACAATTCAATCCGCCGTTTGTGCAGGAGCGAAACGTGATGAAAGCAATCGCCGTTAGTCGTTTGTCAGGGCAACAGCTCGTGTTGTCCCTCCGCAAGTTCAGCGATTCAGGACGTTATCGGTTGTGTCGCTGGCTGTGCGATTTCAGCCTGTGGCAAGCGGCGGATAGCGCTGCGCTCGAAGCCACTTTTGACGCGCTGGCCGTCGAATCGCATTACGGGCTTCAGCTCACAGTTCATCCCGAACAGAAATAATCACAAAGGAGCTTTGCGTTATGGTGCCTCGAATACATCCTCGTTGGTGGCAGTGGTGTTTGTTGATCGGTTGTTCGCTTGGCGCGTTGAGTTGCGCCAATACTGGCTTCCGATTCAAAGGCGCAGCGGCAAATGATGCGCCCTCATTGCTGTCTGGCACGATTGAGACGCGCGAGACGCGGGTCGGTTCAAAGGTGGGCGGACGCGTCGCCGCCGTGCTGGTCGAAGAAGGCCAGAGCGTGAGCGCCGGTCAGGTGCTGGTGCGTTTTGAGATCGCCGAGTTGCAAGCCGAACTGGCGCAGGCGCAAGCCGCCGTCGAACAGAGCGCCGCGCAGTTGGCGCAATTGCAAAACGGCGCGCGTCCCGCCGAAGTTGAGCAAGCCCGCGCCGTGACCGCCAACGCCCAAGCGGCTTATGACGCCGTCAGCAACGGGCCGCGCGTCGAAGAGATTGCGCAAGCCCGCGCCGCGCTGGCCGCTGCCACCGCCGAAGCCGAGAGCGCCGCATTGTTGAGCGCGCGTTACGAACAGTTGCAACGTTCGGGCGACATCGCGCGGCAGGATTTCGATGCGGCACGGTTACGGATGGAACAGCTTCAGGCACGCCGTGCCGCCAGCCAGCAACAACTCGATTTGTTGCGCAACGGCAGCCGCGCCGAAGACGTGCGGGCCTCGGCAGAACGTCTGCGCGTGGCGCGCGCCTCAGAACATCTGGTGCGCAGCGGCCCACGCGTCGAATCCATCACCGATGCGCAAGCTCAATGGCGACAGGCGCTCGCGCGCGTCGAACAACTCAAGGTGCGATTGACCGAAGGCGAAGTGCGCGCGCCCGCCGCCGCCATCGTCGAGGCGCTCACCGTGCGTCCGGGCGACTTGCTCACGCCGAATCAAAACGTCGCGCGCCTGCTCGAACACGATCAACTTTTCGTGCGCGTTTATGTGCCCGAACCGCAACTCGGCTGGCTCAACGTAGGGCAACGCGCACAAGTTAAAGTAGACAGTTTCGCTGATCGCCAATTTGCCGGAAAGATCGAACAGATCAATGGGCAAGGTGAATTCACGCCGCGCAATGTGCAAAGCCGCGACGCGCGCAATCATCAGGTTTTCGGCGTCAAGGTGCGGCTCGACAATCGCGCCGGTTTGCTGAAATCAGGCATGGCGGCTGAGGTCTGGCTGGATTACGCAGCCCCCGCGCGGGAGGCGACCAACGCCGCGCGGGAGGAAAAATGAATTACGCCGCGATTGAAACTGAAAACCTGACCATTCGTTATGGCGGGTTCACTGCGGTCAACGGCGCGAGCTTGCAGGTCAAGCAGGGCGAGATTTTCGGCTTCCTCGGTCCCAACGGTTCGGGCAAGACTTCGTTGATCAAGGCGCTCTGTGGATTGGTGCAACCGGCCTCAGGGTCGGCGCGCGTGCTGGGTTACGATTGCGCGACGCAAGTCGAACCGATTCGCCGCCGCGTCGGTTATATGTCGCAACGCTTCGGCCTTTATGAAGACCTTACCGTCAGCGAGAACCTCGAATTTTATGCACGCATTTACGGATTGAGCGGCGCGTTGAAACGCCAGCGCCTCAGCGAAGCCATCGCGCTCACGCACGTCGAACCTTATCTGGCGCGGCGCGCGCAACATCTGTCAGGCGGCTGGAAGCAGCGGCTGGCACTGGCTTGCGCGTTTTTGCATCAACCGCGTTTGATCTTTCTCGACGAACCGACGGCGGGCATTGATCCCGTCGCGCGCCGCGATTTGTGGGATTTGCTCTTTCAACTCGCCGGACGCGGCATGACGTTTTTCGTCACGACGCATTACATGGACGAAGCCGAACGCTGTGGCCGCGTGGGTTACATTTATCTGTCGAAGCTGCTGGCCTGCGGCACGCCTCACGAATTGAAAACCGATGCGACTGTCACGCCGAGCGGTACGACCCGCGTCGAAATCAATTCGTCGCAACCGTCGGTCGCGCTTGTCTGGTTGAAGTCGCAACGCTACACGCGCGCCGCGACGATCTTCGGCCAGGCCTTGCACGTGTTGTTCAACGACAACGTTTCCTGCGCACAAATACAAACCGACTTAACGTGTGCGGGCTTTGCCGATGCGACGCTGCGCGCGATTCAACCTTCGCTCGAAGACGTGTTTGTCGCACTGACTGAACACCACGCCGCCGTGTCAGTCGCCTGACCGTGAGCGCAATGAGAGTAAGGCACGCTGTTTCGCCGGAGGGTTTTCGCCACAAAAAAGCACAGAAGACACAAAAGGAAACTCTGTTGTTAGAATTTTTTTGTGGCTCTTGTGCTTTTTTGTGGCAGGCAAATTCTTTGCCTTCATCTCATCGCGGTCGTGCTTATGAACACGGATGAATCCTTTTAACGGAAAAGAACCAATGACCCTTGAAACCACTGAACCAAGCCTGCCAATTGTTTTGCCCGCGCTCTCAGCTGACGGACCCGCCGCGTGCCGCTTGCGTCCGTTAGCCGGACTCGTGCCGGTGATGTTGAAAGAACTGATTCACATTCGCCGCGATCCGGCGACGTTCTTTTTTGTGTTGGTGATTCCGGCGCTGCAATTGTTGATGTTGGGTTTCGGCATCAACGCGAACATCCGCCAGGTTCCGACGGTGGTGTATGACGCCGCGCAATCGCAGGAAAGCCGTCGCCTGCTTGATCGGTTTCGCAACTCAGATGCTTTCGCGTTGAATGAATATGTGTTCTCAGACGACGACCTGAATCGCGCCATCGTCGCCGGACGCGCGCAAGTCGGCTTGAAGGTTCCGCCTGATTTCACCAACACTATTGCCTCAGGCGAAACCGCGAGCCTGCTCGTGTTGGTGGACGGCTCTGATTCGATGGTCGCCAGCGAAGCCTCGAATGTCGCCAACGCCATTGCCATCCGCGAATCAGCCGAACGCCTGCTCATCCAAAACGGCGGCACCCTCA
The DNA here is from genome assembly GCA_043718445.1 of Acidobacteriota bacterium. Classification (GTDB taxonomy): domain Bacteria; phylum Acidobacteriota; class Blastocatellia; order RBC074; family RBC074; genus JACPYM01. Next base: position 19,165 of record JAYSVR010000108.1, read on the forward strand.
AGCTGCCGGTCGAAGCACGCCGCAAGCTGTTATTCAATGCCGATTCGCGCTCGCCCAATTTTATTTTGCCGGGGATGATCGTGCTGTTGATGCAAATGCAAACGGTGACGCTGGCGGCGCTCGCTCTCATCCGCGAACGCGAACGCGGCACGCTCGAACAATTGTTCATGACACCTGTGACGCCGCTGGGTTTGTTGCTGGGCAAGCTGTTGCCTTATTTCGCCATTGCCTTTGCGTTGATGGCTTTCACGCTGACGCTGACGGTTTGGGTGTTTGATGTGCCCATCGCGGGCAGCTTGCCGTTGCTGTTGTTATTGACGCTGCCTTTCATGCTGACGGTGACGGGAATCGGGTTGTTGATTTCGTTGCGCGCACAAACGCCTGCGGCGGCCATTCAAGGCGCGATTGGCACGATTCTGCCTTCGATCTATCTGTCAGGATTTATCTTTCCAAGACACACGATGTCGCCGTTCTTTCAGACGATCAGCCAATTCATTCCCGCTACGTGGATGATTCAGGTGATGCGCGGCGTCGTGCTGCGCGGTGCGGGGTTGGAAGATTTATATCCGCACGCTTTGGTCATGCTGGCGATGGGCATCGCCGTGCTGGGCTGGAGCGTATTCCGCTTTCAGAAACGCCTCAGTTGAGTTCGACCCAACCGACATTTTTCAGGACGAAAAAAAGTGCGATACGTCGCCGCCTTTCCAGCCACTCTGATTACGAACAACCAAATTTCCCCCGATCACCATTTTCCGTAGGAGGCTCAATGAACACCCAGTTACTTTTTCGTTTTTCCGCTCGCTTTTTTCTGACTCTCACCCTGCTTGTGCTAACAGCTTTTGCGGCCTTCGCGCAAACAGGTCTGGCGGGTCTGGCGCGGCTGGCGCGCTTTCCTGAAGGCCGCTCCATTCGTCGTGACGCGGCGCTTCTAGCAGTGCGCGCCCAGCGTGAGAGGGTGAGAGAAGTTGAAAGCATTCCTCTAAACCTGACGCACAGCGCCGCTGCCGATCAACGTTTTTTTGGCAAGCAAGACAAAGTCGCGGGACGCACGATCAGCGATTACGCGGGTGATTATTTGCATTACCTTTTCTCGCAATCACACCAACCGGCGGCAGTGAACTTTGCCGAGACCGAAGGCCGCGGCGTCGAATATCAACACGGCCCCGTTTGGTTTTTGTCGTTGGCCGGGCAGCGCGAAACGCGCACCGTGATGGCTCCGCGCAATACGCCGCTGTTTGTCAGTCTGGGTTGGGGTTGGTATTGGCTCAATGAAGACGAACCTGATGCGGTGCTGCCGATCATTCAGTCAGAAATCGAAGGCATTTACGATTACTTTTACGACTTTCAGGTCTCGCTCGATTTTGAAGTCGCACCCGCCAGTGTCGTGATTCCCACGCAATCGCCCGTGACCTATTGGCCGCTGCTGGCCGAAGACGCCGAGGTGTTTGGCTATGAATCATGCGCGCGCGTATTCAGCCGCGCTGGCATGGCAGGCAACTTCGCCCTGCTCAAGCCACTCGCGCCCGGCACGCATACCTTAAAGCTGCAATTCCGCGACCGGGAAGACAATTACTACCTGCGCGAATTCACGATCAAGGTTGAATAATGCATTTAGACACGCCCGCGAAGCGGCGGGCTTATCCACAGCAAAAAGTGACGCTACCGTATTTTGTTTTGGGTGGGACAGGTTCGTGACCTGTCCCACAGTTGGCTGGCGAAAATAGTGCGATACGTCTGCCGTCGCGCTGCCACTCGTTCGTGAAGGCGGTCACTCCGCTTTTCCCTGTTCACCACAATTCCATCACAGCGCAGCCGCCCCGTGTGTGACTGCGCCTGGGTGACGTGTGTTTATTCGCAACCCTGAGAGGCTCACATGAAACGATTTGGTATTTCGCAACTGTCCGTTAGATTTTATTTTTTCGCGCTGCTCGTGTTGGGTGTGTCATTGCTGCTGGGGCTGCTGGGCTGGCGCGACCACTCAGCCGTGCAAGCGCAAGAGCGTCCGGCCGTGACGCCCGCTGCCGCCACGTTGCAAGGCGAAGCGGCACTCAAGCAACTCAAACAAGACGGGCGATACGATTCGTTGCAGGCGGCGATGCAGCAGGCGCGCTATACGGTGCAGCGCGCCGTAAGCACGCCGTTGCAACGCGCCGCGTGGCACGCGCCGAATCAAGCCAATGGCTATGACGGATACGTCACCGAAGACGGCGTGAGCATTTCGGTCAATAAATCGTATGTCAGCTTGACGCTGCGCGGCTTGGGGTATGGCTACCCGCTGCCTTATGTCGGCGGCGGCGCAGTGAGCGGCGATCAGCAAACGATTCGCATTGAACGTGCCAATGAGTGGCAGACGGTTAAGGAATGGTATGTCAACGGCGCAGACGGATTGGAACAGGGCTTCACGCTGACTGAACCGCCGGGCGGCAGCAAGCGCAGCGGTCAAAAGCTGCGGCTCGCCTTCGCCCTCAACGAGGGCTGGCGCGCGGTGGCGAGCGGTGACGGACAGTGCGTCACCTTGCTCAGTCAGGACGAAGGCACGCCGGCGGTTGATTACACCAAGCTGGTCGTGTGGGATGCGCACGGCACGCAAATCAAAGCCGCCTTGCTGGTCGAAGAAGAGCGCGTGTTGATCGAGGTCAACGATGCCGAAGCGGTTTATCCGCTGACGATTGATCCGACGTTTATGCTGCAACAAAGAGTCACGGCGAGCGATGGCGCGGCGGGTGACAGATTCGGTGGCAGCGTGTCGCTCAGCGGTGAGACGGCGGTGGTCGGTGCGCCCAATGACGACCTCGGCGCGAACGCCGATCAAGGTTCGGCTTATGTGTTTGTGCGGATGGGCGCAACCTGGATGCAACAAACCAAGCTCACAGCGACCAATGGCGCGGCGGGTGATTTTTTCGGTGCGAGCGTCGCGATCAGCGGCGAGACGATTATCGTCGGCGCTCCGTTGGCGGATGTTTATGGCATTTCTGTGAATCCTCGGATAGATGCCGGGCTGGCTTATGTCTTTGTGCGCAGCGGCACGACGTGGACGCAGCAAACCTCTTTCAACGGAACCGCCGCTACGTGTTGTGGGCAGGCGGGCGCGCAATTCGGCGCTGCCGTCGCCCTTGACGGCAACACGGCAGTCATCGGCGAGCCGCTCGAAGATGTCGGCGCAGCGGCAGACCAGGGCCGGGTTTATGTGTTTGTGCGCACCGGCCTCACGTGGACCCAGCAACAGCAATTGCTGGCGAGCGACGGCGCGGTAGGCGATAACTTCGGCTTTAGCGTCGCCATCAGCGGCAATACCGTGGCCGTCGGCGCTCCCCTTGATGATGCGGCGCCGAGCAGTGATCGGGGTTCGGTTTATGTGTTCACGCGCAGTGGCACCAGTTGGACGCAACAACAACAATTGAACAGTGGAGCAAGCAATTTCGGCAGGAGCGTGTCCCTTAGTGGTGAGAGTTTGGTGGTTGCAGAGAATTTTTCAAATTCGGCGTATGTGTTCGTGCGCAGCGGTACCACCTGGACACAGCAAGCCATCCTCTCTGGTTCGAATTTCTATTTGAATGCCAGCGTCGCCATCAGCGGTGACACAGTGGTGGTCGGCGGTCCCGGCAGTAATGTCTATGATCAGGGAGCGGCGTATGTCTTCACGCGCAGTGGCACGAGTTGGACCCAGCAGCAGCAATTCACACCGACGGATGGTGTAGCGAGCGGTCTCTTCGGCATCAGCGTCGCCGTCAGCGGCGCGACCGTGCTGGTCGGCGCTCGCGATCAGACCGTAGCCGCGAATGCCAGTCAGGGCGCGGCGTATTTTTTCACCCTGACCGGCACGCCGACGATTCCCGCCGAAAGCAAACTCACTGCGAACGATGGCGCGGCGAATGGTAGGTTCGGCGCTAGCGTGGTGTTGAGCGGCGACACGGCGGTGATTGGTGCTAACGGGGATGACAGCTTTCGCGGTGCGGCGTATGTATTCACGCGCAGCGGAGCGGGCTGGGCGCAGCAAGCCAAACTCACCGCCAGCGATGGCGGTGCTAATTTCGGCGTCAGCGTAGCGTTGAGCGGCGAGACGGCGGTCATAGGCGCTTACAGGAAAGACAGCGATCGCGGCGCGGCGTATGTGTTCACGCGCAGCGGTACGACCTGGGTGCAGCAAGCCAAGCTCACCGCGAGCGATGGTGTGGCGGGTGATAATTTCGGCTTTGGCGTGGCATTGAGCGGCGAGACGACTGTCATTGGCGCTTACGGAGACGACGCCTATCTCGGTTCGGCTTATGTGTTCACGCGCAACGGCGCGACCTGGGCGCAGCAAGCCAAACTCATCGCCAGCGATGGCGCGGATTCTGATTACTTCGGCCTGAGCGTGGCATTGAGCGGCGAGACGGCGGTCATTGGCGCATACGGAGATGACACCTCTCGCGGCGCGGCGTATGTGTTCACGCGCAGTGGCACGACCTGGGCGCAGCAAACCAAACTCACCGCGAGTGATCGCGCGGCGCTTGATCAATTCGGTGTTAGTGTCGCTTTGAGCGGCGAGACAGCGGTGATTGGCGCATACGGAGATGACACCGGTCGCGGGGCGGCGTTTGTGTTCACGCGCAGCGGCACGACTTGGGCGCAGCAAGTCAAACTCACCGCGAGCGATGGCGCGGCGAGTGATCAGTTCGGCGCGAGCGTGGCTTTGAGCGGTGAGACGGCGGTGATTGGTGCTGACGGGGATGACGGCTATCGCGGTTCGGCGTATGTATTCACGCGCAGCGGCACGACCTGGGCGCGGCAAACCAAGCTCACCGCCAGCGATGGCGCGGCGGGTGATTACTTCGGCAGGAGCGTGGCGATGAGCGGCGAGACGGCGCTCATCGGTGCGTATGTCGATGATGTCACTTTCCCCGATCAAGGCTCGGCGCATATTTACGAATTATGCCTGTCGTATGGCGTGAGTCCGGCGGCGGCAAACTTCGCTGCAAGCGGCGGCAGCGGCAGTTTCAGCATCACCTGCCGCAGCGTTTGTCAGTGGACGGCGACGCCCCTGCCGCCGTGGCTCACCATCACCAGCAGCGCGAGCGGCGTGGGCAACGGCACGGTGAGTTTCACGGTCGCGGCGAATACGGGCCTGCCACGTTCCAGTTCGATTAGTGTCAATGGCCTGAGCTTCATGGTTACGCAAGCTGGCACTTGCCCGACGATTACGGTCAATCCCAGCGGACTGCCCGGTGGCGTTGTCGGTACGGCGTATAGCCAAACCTTCACGGCGAGCGGCGGCACTGCGCCGTATAGCTATCAACTCACCAACGGCACGGCCTTGCCGACGGGGCTATCGTTCTCAACCAACGGCACACTCTCAGGCACGCCCGCCGCCAGCACGCAGGGCAATTACGCGCTCACGATTGCGGCGATTGATGCGAACGGTTGCGTCGGCACGCGGACGGATACGCTCAACATTGCTACGTGTGCGGTGACGTCGCTGTCTTCGACTAGCGCCAACGTCGGTGGCGCAGCCAGCACCGGCACGTTCACCGTGACGGCTCCCAGTTGTAGCTGGACGGCACTCAGCCATGCGCCTTCGTGGCTGGCGGTTACGCAAAACGCTTCAGGCACGGGCAATCTGGTGGTGGGCTATTCGGTTGCCTCTAACTCAGGCGCGGCGCGGACGGGACTCATCACCGTCAACAACCTGACTTTCACGGTCAATCAGGCAGCGGGCAGTGGCTTGCTTTATCAATACTACCCGCTCGCCAAACCGATTCGGCTTTATGACACGCGCGCCTCCAACGGCGGCGTCTTTGCGTGCGCTTACCTGAATTCACCCATCACCAATGCATTGCCGCGTACGCGCTCGGCCTTTGTGACGTGTGACGGGCAGACGATTCCGACGGCGGCGAAAGCGATTGTGGGCAACGCGACGGTCGTGAGTCCGGCGGGTGCAGGCCACATCACGCTGTGGCCCGCCGGACAAACTCAACCGCCCGTCTCGAATTTGAATTACGTGACCGGGCAAACGATAGGCAACGGCTTCACGGTGGGCGTAGACGCGACGGGCAATTTCGTGGCGGCCACTGTGGCGACGACTGATCTCATCATTGACGTCGTCGGTTATTACGCGCCGCCCAACACGGGCGGGTTGTATTACCATCCGCTGCCGAAACCGATTCGATTGTTTGACGCGCGTCCGACGATTCCGGGCTTTCCGGCTTGCGAATATATCGGTGTGCCGTTCGCGGCGAATACCGACCACGCGAAGCAAGCCCGCATCACTTGTGAAGGCGTGACGATTCCTTCAAACGCTCTTGCCATCACAGGCAACATGACAGCCGTCGGCCCGGGTGCAGCGGGTACGGTGACGTTGTGGCCTGAAGGCATTCAACCTTCAACCATTGCGCTGAGTTATGCGTATGGACAGGTAATTGCGAATAACTTCACGGTGAAGTTGGACGGAGCGGGGAACTTCCGGCTGAATACGACGCAGCTTGCTAACCTGGTGGTGGACGTGACGGGTTATTACAGCGCTTCGCCGAGCGACATTAACGGGGCGGGGTTGTA
>JAYSVR010000109.1:0-25656 GCA_043718445.1 Acidobacteriota bacterium
TGTGAAGGGGTGCTGAGAACCAGCGAGGCAAAGATTCGGCTTTGCGCGATTCGGCTCATCTTGCGCAGGCTTGCCTAACTGCAAACAGGTTCTATAGCAGTTTGCAGGTTGCAGTTGCGTGCGACCCGGCGAGATGTGGGGTTCTGAACCTGCCCCACATCTCGCGCGCATAGGTCGCACTCATATGAGAACCGCTATAACTGGATAAAAATTGAGGAGTAGTGACAAGTGAAGTTTCTGAAAACATTTTTGCCTTTTGCCTTTTGCCTTTTGCCTTTTGCCTTCCTGCCTACGCGGGCGCAAGACGCGCGCAAGTTGATCGAAGGTGTTTATACGCAAGACGTCAGCAAAGACACGACGTGGCGTGCGCGGATGGATGTTTATGACAAGCAGGGCAAGCCGCGCAGCAAGAAGTTCGTCTTTCGCAAACTCGGCGGACTGGGCAACAGCAAGACGCTGGTGCGGTTCGTCGAACCGGCGGAAGTAAAAGGCGTAGGCCTTTTGTCGCTCAATCAGGGCGGCGCGAGTGATCGTCAGTGGCTGTATACGCCAGCGATTCAGCGTACGCGGCGCATTGCTCCGCAAGAACGCGGGCGCAAGTTTCTCGCTACTGATTTCACCAACGAAGACATGGCCGAGCGCGTGCTGGACGATTTCAACTACAAGATCGTTGGGCAGGGCGAAATGATCGAAGGACGCAAGACCTACAAAATCGAAGCGCGTCCCGTTTCGCCCGACAAGTCGCAGTATTCTTATCTCTATCTTTGGGTTCCAGTGGACGTGCCTTACACGGTGTTGGCCGAAATGTATGATAAAGCCGGACAGCGCACGCGCATCCTTAAAGCCAGCCAACTCGAAAAGATCAGCAACGTTTGGGTCGCCAAGCGTGTTGAAGTCGAGACGCCGAGCGAAGGTACGCGGACGGTGTTGTTGATCGAAGAGGTCAAATTCAACACGGGGCTGAAAGAGGATTTGTTTACGCAACAGTCGTTGGAAAAGTCCGATCAGTAAGCAGACGACTCCCACCGCAGGCGAAATGTTGTTTAAGGCAAAAGGCAAAAGGCAAAAGGCAAAAATCAAAAGGCAAAAATCAAAAGGCAAAAGTGACGAGCGTTCGCTTTCTAATTTCTGGAAAGAGAAGTGCTGTCACTTTTGCCTTTTAGTTTTTGCCTTTTGCCTTTTGATTTATCCGGCCTTTGCGCAAGACGCCACGCCCACACCTGAACCGACTCCAACCGCGAAAACCTCCAACTGGGATTGGACGCTGACGATTCGCAATCGCACGGGCTTCAAGTTGAATGAGCCGCATCAGTGGCAAATGTCGCGTACGCTGGTTGACGGCAAGGCGAGTTACAAGATCAGCGATGATTGGCGAATGACGCTGGCAATGCGGGCGCATTACGATCCGGTGAATCGGTTAGGTTATCCGCCTCGTTTGTGGATTGATCCGCGCGAAGCTGTGCTGACAGGCAAAGTCAACAAGGTTGATCTCAAGCTCGGATTGCAACAGGTCGTGTGGGGACAAGCCGACGGCTTGCGCGTACTGGATGTCATCAATCCGCTCGATTACCGCGAGTTCATTCTCGAAGACTTTCTCGATTCGCGGCGTCCGTTGTGGATGGCGCGCGCTGACGTGCCGATTGAGAAAGGTTCGTTGCAACTTTTATGGATTCCGTATTTCGCACCGGGGCGTTTGCCGGTCGCGGGCAATGAGTTTGGTTTGGGGCAAAGTTTCGGTTTGGGTTTGGTGACGGAAACAGCGCGACAAGCAGGCTTGCCGCCTTTTGATGTACGCGCGTTACCGACGATCCGTCCGGCTTATCAATTGAAGTATTCGCAATTCGGCGCGCGTTACAGCCGCAGCCTCGGTTCGTGGGATTGGACGGCGAACTATTTTTACGGCTGGGAAGATGTGCCGACAAATCAACTGGTCGAGGTGAGGAATACTGCGCCGAAGCCAATTACCGTGTTTCAGCCGCGCTATGAGCGGCGCAAAGTATTCGGCGTGACGGGCGCGAATAATTTCGGCCCCGTCGTGCTGCGGCTCGAAGCCGGTTGGAATCAAGACCGAGCTACGGCTACGGCTACGCGAGAGGCGCGACTGGCACGCCTCGGCCAGTTTTCTGGCGTAGCGGGGTTGGATTATTCGCCGCGCGAATGGTTGTGGTTGAGCGGGCAATACTTTTTATCGTTCGCTGCAGCGCCGCAAGCTCACTTGTTGTTTCCGCGTTATAGCCATCTGGTGTCGCTTTACGCGCGTACTAACTTTTTCCGAGATCGCCTGCGGCCTGAACTTTTCGTGCTGACTGGCTTGAACGAGCGCCAGTCTTTGTTGCGCCCGAAGCTGACGCAAGTCCTCAACGATCATTGGACGGTCAGCCTTGGCGCAGACTTTTTCGGGGGCAACCAGCGGAACATCTTCGGTGCCTTTCGCCAGAATGATCGGCTCTTGCTAGAGGTAAAATGGTCAAGATGACGAGCAGGGTTAGGGAGTATGGAGCATAGGCGTAGAGTGCTTGGGCAAGCAGTGCTAGGAAAAAAAGACAGAATTTTAATCAAAATGGGTTTTTGGGTTTGAAAAAATTACGCACCTGCGATAGTTTGCACGCGCCCCGGGAAAGCATCCAACCATACGTCCCCGTAACTCACACCCTTCGATACAAGTAAGGGAGGCACAACACAGTGATTCGAAACATAAATAAACTCACGGCAAATTTCTTGATGGCGGCGCTGGTGGCGCTCAATCTGTCTTTGCCTGCTACGGCTAACAATAGCATTCAGTTGGTGGGCCAACTCACAGCGAACGGTGAAGTAACTGTCAATGGCAAGAAAGCCATTACCGGTTCTTCCATTTTCAATGACAGCCGGGTTAGCGTGAATTGCGCCAGCGGGGCGAATGCGATTGTCGTTCTCGGTAAGCTGGGACGCATTCAGCTTTCACCCGGAACTGACATCGTCGTGCGCTTCGCCGATGGTCTCATCAGTGGCGAACTTATGAACGGCAAAGCGGTGGTTAATAACGCAGTGGGTGTGAAAGTTAATTTCACTACGCCTGAAGGCGTTTCGGCCGCGGACGGCAAAGAGGCCGCGTCGTTGGCAGTGAATACCCAAAAAGGGACGCGTTGCGTTCCGATGACGGGTAAGGCTTCGTCAGGCAAGAGCGGCGGCTCTGGCGGTGGCGGTGGCGGCGCAGCATTGGGCGCGGGCGGCATCGCAGCGATTGTGGCGGGCGCGGGTGGCGCAGCCGTCGTCGCGGGCGTTGCAGCTTCTGGGCGCAAAGGCTCAGATTTCAATGCTTCGTTCACGCTGCCTTAAGGCATTTAATTTGAACGACAACTGGTGTGGAGTCCGGCGCTTTTATGAAGCGCTGGACTTTCTCTCACTTGCCCGTCCGCTTTTTCAGATCAGTCCCCTACGTCCCCGCTTTTTCATCCTCTCGTTTCGTAATTCGGTCGGTTTTCGATATTCATCCGATAGCTGAGAAGTTATATCGGTAAAGCATTTTCACTCTGAAGGCGCACCTCCTCTCCTGCCGCCACTACCGTGAACAAATCGTGGTCTATCGTGTGCAATTCAATCAGGTAATCGTGCGCGCAGCCTTTCTCGCTACCCTGCTGGGATTAGTCGTGATGCTGGGCTGGATGAGTAGCCGTCATTTCATCGTGCGGACTTTGGCGGATGAACGGCTCACATATAGTCGAACTGTTTTGCTTCCTGCCATTCAACAATTTCCCGCTTCCCCTAAGCTGCAAAAGCGTGTTATCGAAAGTTACTTGACCCCGGACGACAGTGAATCTGGCGAGGGTGGCGCTGAGGTTGATTATGGCAAAGCTGCCGATCACGCGATGCAAGCCGTACGCTTGTCGCCGCGCAACGGGCGATTTTGGCACAGGTTGGCGCAGGCACAGGAAGGGCAGGGCTTAGCTGCCGAAGCCGAGCAATCGCTTTGGCAGGCAGCCACACTGGCTCCGGCAGACAGCCAGGTGAATTGGGGATTGGCGAATGTGTTAGTGCGAGCCGGTAAAGTGGATGAATCGGTTGAGTATTTTCGCCGCGCGGTAAGTTTGAATGCGTCCCTTTATCCGCAGGCTTTCGATACGTTGTGGCAAGCGGGCGGACGCAAGCTGGAACTGCTGCGGGAAATTTGTGGAACCAAGCCCGCTACGCAACTGAGTTTGGCGCAGTATCTGGTCGAGCAGAAACTATATGGTGAATGCGCCGCCTTGTTTGAGTCGCTGATGCAGACCACTGACGCGGCGACGCTCGCGGTCATTCCGCAAACTAATGATCTGTTATATCAGTTGCTCGCTGCTGAACAGCCTCTGATCGCGCGGCAACTCTGGGCAAGACTGCAAACCATTGCCGCCAGCAAAGAGCTTATGTGGGATGGCGGGTTTGAATTCGATGCGCGCCCGGCCTTTCCGCAATTCACCTGGGCCTTGCGCGACAGCGATTTTGCGCGAGTGGGTTACGACGACAGTGTTCATCGTTCGGGCCGACAATCGTTGAAACTGCTGTTTACCGGACGCGATTCCACTGTCTTGAGTGGCGAAGTGCGGCAGCGATTGGCGCTCGAACCGGGCCGTCGTTATCGCTTCGAAGCCGCAGTGAAGGGCGAGAAACTGGTGCAGACCGAAGGCCCGCGTTTGGCGATTATTCGCCCCAACGGAGAGCCGATTGCGCAATCTGAGCCGTTGCCTTCGGGCACGTGGGATTGGCAGGTAGTTTCTTTCGACTTTGTCGCACCCGCTTCAACTGGGGCGACGGTGTTCTTTGATATTCTGCGTACGCTCAAACTGGCTTATGACCCGCCGACGAAAGGAGCGCTCTGGTTTGACGACCTGAAGCTGGTCGCACTGGAAAATTAATCTTCAGACAAACTCAAACGCGGTTCATTGCATCATAGACCGCGTTTTGAAGGGAACGAATTTCTCTACTTCATACCGATTACACGCTGACAGCCGCATTAACTAAAACCTGAAGCGTGTTCAAACCAACGAATCAAATGGGTGCCGCAATCGAAAAGTTTATGGTCGGGGGATTGTTGCTGTTGCTCGCGCTGGCTGCGCTGGCGCACGGCGGAGTGGAATCGTGGGCGATGGCGTTGGTTGAATTGAGCCTGCTGGCCTTGACGTTCGGCTGGGGATTGCATTGCGTAGCACAAGGGCGCTTAAAGCTAGTGTTTCCCAATCTGATGGGGCCGATGTTGGGCTTATTCCTGATGGGGCTTTTCGCCAGTGTTGCCTGGCAAGGCAAAGACGGCGCGCAACAAAGCCTGTCGTGGGACGTAGAAGCGACGCGGCTGGCGACCCTCACGTTAGGTTGTATGCTCATCGCCTTTCTGTTGTTTGCCAATTATTTGATTACCGCGAAGCGCGTACTTTTCGTGACGAATTGCTTGATTGTTTTTGGCTTTGCGCTGGCGCTTTTCGGCTTGTTGCAGCGTTTCACCTGGAACGGCAAGTTTTACTGGGTGAGGGAGCCGCTGGTGCCGTTGCTCAATCCGTTCGGGCCTTTCGTCAATCGCAATCATTTTGCAGGTTTCGTCGAGATGTTATTGCCCTTGCCGCTGGCGATGGTCTGGATGAAATGCATTCGCCCTGAGCAACGAGTGCTTTACGTGATGATGACGGTGTTGATGGGAGTTGCGGTCTTTGTTTCGTTATCGCGCGGTGGCATGGTGAGCGTAGTGGTGAGCATGATTTTCGTGGCGTTAGTCGGCACCTGGGCACAACAACGCGCGGCGCATCGGCAAGGATACCTTGCAACAAAAGGCGACCGTCGCCACTTGTTAATGCGGTTCGCTTCGTTGGGATGTTTGCTGCTGGTAATGGCTGCGGGCGTTTGGTGGATGGCCGCCGAGCCGATGCTGGAACGAGTGGCGCGTACGCAACTGAGCGGCGAGGCCGAAGCCGGACGCGATACGTTGCAAAAGAGTCGCGGTTACATCTGGCAAAGCACTTTGAGAATGATTGCCGCGCAACCGTTGTTGGGCGTTGGTTTTGGCGCTTATGAAACGGCCTATCCGCAATACAGCCAGCACGACAGCAGCATTTATCCGGTCGCGCAGGCACACAACGATTACTTGCAGATCGTGGCGGATTGCGGACTCGTCGGCGGATTGCTGGCGCTCTGGTTTGTGGTTTTGCTGGCGCGCGCGGTGTGGCACGGATTGCAACATCAGGACGTGCGACTCGCGGCCTTGAGTTTAGGAGCAGGGGGCGGATTATGTGCCTTGCTCGTTCACAGTTTGTTTGATTTCAATTTGCAGTTGCCTTCCAACGCCATGCTTTTTTTATGGCTGGCGGCGTTGGTTTCCGTTTTAGGCGTACCGACGCCCGCGTCGAAAACCTCGCCGAAAACCTTGATGCTAAAGGTCAATCAGGGCGGCAGTTATTAGGTCGGAAGTTGGCAACCGTCTTGAAGGCAATGGAAATTGGCAGTGTTATTGGTCAGTTGAATTGGAGGTAGTTCACATGAAGGTTCTAAAAGTAGTTAGCCTGATAATGGCGCTGTGGTTGGCGAATGCGAGTCTGACGGCTGCGCAAACGCGTCCGGGCACGCCGCCGCAAAAGCGCTTCGATCTGCCGACTTCGACCGGCGGTGGTGGTGGTGTCAACAAACCCAACGAAGTCATCATGCTTTCAAACGAAGATTATGTGATGGCTCCGAAGGACGTGATTGAGGTCGTCGTTGAAGACGCGCCGGAACTTTCAAAGAGCTTTCAGATCAACGCGGCGGGACAAATTTCGATGCCTTTTCTGGGCAAGCTCGCGGTCTCTGGGCAAACCACTGAGGCGCTGGCGAAATCTATCACCGACGGATTGCGCGGTCGTTATCTGCGCGACCCGAAGGTTTCGGTCTTCGTCAAGCAATACAACAGCCGCACTTTTTTTATTCAGGGAGCCGTGCGCGCGCCGGGGATGTATATCATCGAAGGCCGCCCGACGTTGTTTCGGCTGTTGACGATTGCGGGTGGCTTGCAGGATAACCACGGTTCGGTGGCTTATATCATTCGTGAAAAGAAGCACCTTGAATTAGCCCAGGCCGCTACCACGGCGGCGAATGCGCCGAATCTGAAGGCGGCTAAAAACGCTGACCAGGTGGCAGAAGATGACGACACTGAATTGTTAACCGCGCACATCACGGGGTTATTCAAAGGCGATTTCGACCAAAATCTGTTAATCGAACCCGGCGACGTGGTGTCGGTTCCTACGCTTGATGTTTTTTATGTCGCGGGTGACGTAGGCTCTCCCGGCGTATTCCCGCTGAAAGAAGGCACGACGTTGCGTCAGGCCATTGCGTTGGCACAAGGGACGCTTTTCAAAGCGTCGAATCGCGCCGTGATTTTCCGCGAAGATGCCAAGACCGGCGCGCGCAAGGAAATTCCGATTGATATTCAAGCGGTGATGTCTGGCCGCAGCAAAGAAGACCTGGCGATTCTGCCGAACGACATCATTATGGTTCCGAACAGCCGTCTGAAATCGGTCAGTCAGGCTTTGTTACAAGCACTCGGAACCAACTCGATGCGCGTGCGCTAGTTTCGCTAACTTGGGCATTACGAAACAGGCCATTGCTTTATTACGTATACACCGCACAGATGAAGTGTTTTCTGTGTCCCCCTTCAATTTCCTTTGCCTGTTCACAGGTGACGCTTACTTATGGCTGAAGAGAAACAAGACAAGACGGCACTCGAAAAATTTGAATCGCAGGACGATGCGCTGTTACATCGTCCGGTGGTCACGCCTGCCCGCGCAGTCTCTAACGACGATTACGGTTATGGCCGGTACAACGAAGACGCCGAAGGCGGCATTCACCTGCGCGACATCTGGCGCATCGTGCGCAAGCGCAAGTGGCTGATCGGTACGCTGGCCTCGCTCATCACCTTGCTGGTGACGATTGAAGTTCATCGCACGCCCTCCATTTACGAAGCTGAAACCAAGCTCAAGGCGAATAAGGATTCAGGCGCGGCGGTCATCAGCACCAAAGACTTTGTCGTGCAAACCGACGATCAAGACACGCTGCAAACGATGATCGTCGAACTTTCGAGCCGTCCGCTGTTAGAGTCTGTGATCGAAGACCTCAAGCTCGAACAACGTCCCGACTTTCTCGATTCGACGCGCAAGCGTTCGATCACCGAAGCCTTGCGCGATATAGCTTATCGCGCGACGGGCGGATGGATGGGGGCTACTTCTGAAAGCACCGACACGGGCGTTAAAAAAGCCCCAACGCTGGAACGCAGCTCAGAAGAAAGCGCGCGGATGACGCCTTACGTCAACTTGCTCAAAGCGCGTTTGGTCGCGGCTCCCGTCAAAGATACGCGCATTATCGAATTGGCCTTCACCCATAACGACCCGCAACTGGCGGCGGATGTCGTCAATGCGGTGGCGAAGAATTTTAGTGACCAGAGCTTTACCCGCAAGACGCAGAAAATTACTGACACGTCAGAATGGCTGACGAACTCCACCAACGAGTTGCGCGCGCGCGTGCAACAGGCCGAACAGAAACTGGCTGATTACACCCGCAACAACGGCATCTTTCAGAGCGAAGGCAAAAACGATCTGACGACCGATAAACTGGCGGAAATGTATACGCAAGTGATAAAGGCCGAAACCGAACGAATGTTGAAAGAGTCGGTTTACGAACAGGTCAAACAAGGCCGCGTAGCTGAATTGCCCGACACCTTCACCGACGAGAATTCGCGCAAGATCAAGGAAGACATTGGCAAGCTCGAAGTAACTGAGGCCGAGTTGCTGGACAAGTTCGGCCCTGAAAACCCGAAAGTAACTGAGGTGCGCGAAAAGCTCAAAGTCATGCGCGGGCAAATTACGGCAGCGGGTTCGACGCTGGAAGGGAAGCTGAAAGCCGATTACGAACGCGCCGTGCGCGACGAACGTTCACTCAAGTCGGCGCTTGATCGCGCCAAAGCCGAGGCGGTACAGCAAAATCAGGCGGGCATTCAATTCAAGATTCTGAAAGAGGACGTGGATTCCTCCAAACAGCTTTACTCAGATTTTCTCGGCAAGATGCAGGAAACCAAGCTGCAAAAGGTGGAGCAGCAAAAGAACCTGCAAATCGTCGAATCTGCCGAACCCGGCAAACTGGTAGGCCCGCAAAGAGTACGCACTATGCTGCTCGGGTTGCTGGTCGGATTGGTCTTTGGCGTCGGGCTGGCGTTCTTTCTCGAATATCTCGACAACACGGTCAAGAGCGTTGACGACATTCAACGCTTCGCTCAGTTGCCGACGCTGGCGATCATTCCTTCGATTAGTTCGGCTTCGCAACGTGCGGTTAAGAAAGCCAATCGCCGTGCGCTTTCGGCGGGTGATGCCGCCAGTTCCAACGACCTGATGTTGCGCGAAGAGACCGAAACCAAAACGGTCGGCGTACCCGTTGAGCATCTGTCTTCGGTGGTCGAAGCCTATCGTATGTTGCGCACCTCGTTGCTGCTTTCTTCTGCCGGCAAACCGCCCAAGACGGTTTTGTTCACCAGCGGTCAACCTGGTGATGGCAAGACGACGACGGCGGTCAACACCAGCGTATCGCTCGCGCAATTGGGTGCGCGCGTGCTGCTGATTGATTGCGACTTGCGGCGTCCGACCGTGCATCGCGCTTTGCGTATTCCCAAACAGCGCGGACTTTCCGGCTACTTATCCAGCGAAGCGCAACCGGCAGAGGTGGTTCAGGAAACGCGTGTCCCCAATCTGTCGGCGATTACCTGCGGCGCGATTCCGCCTAATCCGGCTGAATTGCTCGCCTCTGATCGGATGCGCGATTTGTTGGCCTGGGCGAGCGAACATTACGAACATGTCATTCTCGATTCGCCGCCGCTGTTGAGCGTAACTGATCCCGTCATTCTTGCTACGCGCGTAGACGGTGTAATTCTCGTCGTACAAGCCGGGCGCAGCACCCGCGACATCCTGCGCCGCGCGCGGCATGAACTGCTGCAAGTCGGAGCCAAAGTTTTCGGTGTCGTGTTGAACAATCTAGACATGCGCCGCGAAGGTTACGGCCCCAACGACTCGTCTTATTACAACTACGGCGGCTACGGCAGTAATAACCGCGCCGAAGCACGACGCCACGGATAAAGTGAAAAGTGAAAAGTGAAAAGTGAACAGTGAATAACGAGGGAAGCGAACAACTGCCTGCCTCATTCACTGTTCACTTTTCACTCTCTTCCTCTCGCCCCGATTGACGAACTCGCCCCGTATGCCAACAATGCCCCCACGCATTTAATTCCCCGCATTCTTCACACTGTGATGGCTTCATCTCGAACTATCACAAGTCAGGGCTATGGCAAAGCATCAGGACGAATCAGTTGAAATGATTGAGATCGCGCCCGCGTCGGCGGCGTTGAGCTTGCAGCGCAACGGTTCCGCCAAGTCGCTGGAACGTCTCGCGCGCGAAGCCGTCGCGGCGCAGTTGCGCGTCGCGCCGCGTCAGCCCGTACCCGATGTGCCGCTGTCGGTTGACCCTGAAGTCGTGCGCGCCGCCGCGCTGGAAGCGCGCATCAAATCAAGTGCCGACGAAGCCTGGATGGCGCGTCCGCCGATCAAGCCCTTTGCGCGCGCCTTGCGCGTATTGCACCTGACCAACATCGAAGGCTCCAATCAATTCATCAACAATCTTTGCGATTACTCTGACCGTCGCGTAGTGCAATATCTCGCGCTGACGATGGGCAAAGAGGGCGGCTTCACGCAGGATTTGGATCGGCGCGGCATTCAGGCGTACGCTTTAGATTGCACCCACCGCGTGACGTATCCGCTGGTGCTTCACAAGCTCTGGCAGATTCTCGCGCACGAACGCATTGACGTAGTTCACGCGCATCTATTCGACCCGACGTTGTTGGGTGTGCTGGCGGCCAAGTTGCGCGACCGGCGCTTGGTGATAACGCGGCATCACGCCGACGAACTTTATCAATTGCCCAACAGTTTGACGCGCAGCGCCTACCTCAAACTCGAAAGCTGGGTCAGCCGCGAAGCCGATCACGTGATCGCGCCTACGCAACAGGTTTACGACGTAATCACGCGCCGCGAACATGTCGAAGCAGACAAAGTCACGCTCGTTCCTTACGGCCAAACGCTCGAACGCTTCGACGCCGTATCGCAGGAGATGATCGAACGCGTACGCAAGGAACTGCGTATGGGTGCGCGTCTCTCGATTGCTTGCGTAGGCCGTTTGCACCGCGACAAAGGCCATCGTTTTTTATTGGAAGCCTTCGCCTTGTTGCGCGATGAAGGTCTCGACGCCAACCTCTTTCTCGTGGGTGTCGGCCCGGATCGTGAAATGCTCGAACGCCTTACTTACGACATGGCGCTGGGCGACCGCGTACGCTTTCTCGGCTGGCGCGACGACGCCCTCGCCATCATCGGAGCCGCTGACATCATCGTTCACCCTTCGTTGCAGGAAGAGATGCCCGCCGTCGTCATCGAGAGCCTGATGATGGAGCGTCCCTTAGTCGTAACCGATGTGACTGGCGTACGCGACCTCGTGAGCAACAGCAAGCACGGCATCCTGATTCCGCCCTCGAACGTCGAGGCCCTGCACGCCGCCATCAACTGGACGGTCAACAATCTTGATCAAGCCCGCACCCGCGCCAAAGCTGGACGCCAATTCGTCATCGAATACCTCGACGCCGAACGAGTGGCGCGCGAATACTTCAATATCTATCGCCGCGTTATGAAAACGCATCTGCGCAAAACCTCTACGCTGCAACATCGCACGAGTCCTGAGTTTGAATTTGTGGTGGAAGACTGAGGCTTACCCGCCGCTCAACGCCTGCAAAATATGAATCTCATCCGAAGCTGCTAACGCTACGGTCAAGCTGTCACAGCGTGCGCCGTTGACGAAGATGCGCATATGCGGACGAAGCGCGTCCTGTTCGTCAATCATCCGAAAGCGCAAGCCGGGGAACTGGCGGTTCAGGTCTTCGAGCAACGCGGCGACGGTAGCGCCTCTGGCTTCTACCTCATCGCGTTGGTCGGTGTATGAGAGCAAAGGGCTTGGGATGTGTACTTTCATAACGAAATCAAAACCGAACCGGGGAGGTTTGGCAATGGCTTATAGCGGTTTGCAATTGCGTGTGACCCGGCGAAATGTGGGGCAGGTTCAGAACCCGCCCCACATTTCGCGCGCATAGGTCGCACTCATATGAAAACCGCTATAACGTCTTGAGTGTTACGCTGCCGCCATTGCTTCTTCATCCGTTTGTCGTTTCTTGCCGAACACCCACACGATGCCGACGCTGAGAAAATAGAGCAGCAGCATTGGCCCCATGAAGACCATCATATTGAAAGCGTCAGGCGTAGGTGTCACGACAGCGGCGATGATAGCAATGCCGATCACGGCGTGTCGCCAAGCCTTGAGCATTAGGGGAGCGGTAATCAGTCCCATCCGCCCTAACACAAATGAAACCGTAGGAATCTGAAAGACTAAGCCGAGGCCGAGCATGATCAACATAATCAAATTGAAATAATCTTCGGCGTCGAGCAACGTACGAAAGCCGCCGTCGGTTTGCCACGCCAACAGATAATCGCACGCCGCCGGAAAAGCTATTTTGTAGGCGAACGATGCCCCCGCGATGAAAAAGAACGCTGCCATAATCAACACGGGCGTTACATATTTTTTCTCGTGCTGATAAAGCCCCGGCGAAATAAAAGCCCAAACCTGATAGAGCAAAAACGGAATCACCAATCCGATGCCGGTGTAAAGCGCAACTTGTACGTAAAGCGTGAAAGCGCCCGTGACGCTCCGCAAAATCAACTTGTCCTCTTCGCCATAAGTGTTCTGGTTTTCACCTTCTTTGAGAATGGCCGTGATGGCTTTGCCTTCGGCGACAATGGCGGAACCGACGGCCCAGCGGCGTTCGAGTACAAGCGTGAGTTGGTTGTCCTGCTTGACGACTTTGACGGGTACGGTCGTGCCTTGCGGGACGCGCACGTTCTCGACCGCCGTTTCTTGCGCGAACGTGTAATCAAGTATTTCGCCTTCACGCACTTGATTGAGGTCGAGCGTGCCAGCTCTGGTTTTAGTTTCTGTAATGCGCGCTTTGCGTAGCTGCTGCTTTACCGGTATTTCCAGAAAGTCATAAATCTGTTTGGCAAATAGAAAACAACAGGCAAATGCGATGGTGATGCCGATCACCGATTGAATCAGCCGCACGCGCAACTCATCAAGGTGATCGAGAAAGGACATCTGCAATCCTTCCTCGTTTGTTTCAGTTTCAGTTACTTCGTCTTCATTGATATTTTCTGGCATAGCTCACGCTCTCCTGACCAAAAAAATTGGTTGCCATCGCAACTGAGTCATTAACTCGTGCAACAGCAACCAACTATGTCTGGCAACTTCAGAAAATCAGGCATTACCTGACTTGAATTATTTTTCCGCACCTAAAATATATAAGCTAAATCCACTGCGGTTCGGCTTTTTTCTCTACGCTCGGCGTTTCAACGGCTGCGTCATTGGTGGCAGATGTTTCTGCCACAGGCAACGCATCGCTGCCCGAAGCTCCGTCATAGCCCGTGTCGTAACCGTACTGATAATCCGTCTCGGCGCTGTAGCTACTTTCTGAACTAACTGCCGCCGTAGTGGTTTTGCCATCGGTGCGTACTTTGTCGTGTTCGACTTCCTGTTCCCACGTGCGTTTGAATTCGTCAGACGCACGGCGGAACTGGTTCATGGCTTGTCCCAGTGTCTTGCCCAACTCGGGCAGCTTGCGCGGACCGAATACCATCAGCGCAAGTACGAGGATAACCATGATCTCGCCCATTCCCAGGCCCATCATTTTTTTTACTTCCTTTATTGCAAAATTTGCAGGGTTGATTAACCGGCAGCGAATATAGGTGAGCGGTTTAGACCCGTCAAGACGCTACTTTTTAGCTTTCGCCGCGTAATAGCCGAGTCGTGTGCGTGCTTTCAGCGAAGGGTTTTTGAGCTGGACTTTGACCGCGCGCCACTTGCCGTCCTTCTTCTCGTTACGCGGTTCGTAACTGATCGTGTATTGATTGCGTAACTCTTCGATGGTTTGCGCGAAGGCTTCGCGCAACGCGCCGCCGCCGGGCGAAGTGAAAAAACGTCCGCCGGTTTTTTGCGCGAGGCTTTTCATGATCTCAGGGCCGTTATCGCGTGTGGCGGTTTTATAAACGGCGCGGTCACTGAGGTCTACGCAATAAACCGTGATGCCCACGTCGGTGGCTTTGCGGATCACTTCATCCAGCGAAGCCTTGCTAGTGCTATCTGTTCCGTCTGAAACCAGCAGGATTACGCGACGGCGTTCGGGACGCTTTAGCAAGTCTTCTGTCGCTTTGACCAGCGCGTCATACATCGGCGTCATGCCGTCAGGCCGCACATCCCACAAAAAATCAGAGATGTCGCGGATGTCGCTGAAGTCCTGAATCTGTTTCACCTTCGTGCCGGTGAAGCTATAAATTGAGAACACATCGTCTTCGCGCAAGCCGTCAACAAACGACGTACAAGCCGAACGCGCCAGCGACATCTTGTTTCCCATACTGCCACTGGCATCGAGCAGAATCGCAGCGGCAAAGGGTTTCACTTCGACCGAAAAGTCAGCGATGGGTTGCGGGAACTTGTCTTCGAGAATGGTGAAATCGCTCCGTTTGAGTCCGCCGACGAAATTTTCGCTGAAGTCGGTCACGGTGACATTCAACACAACGACGCTGGTTTCGACTGAAATTGCGTCATCAGGTTTCTCTTCTACTTTGTCTTCACCTTTTTCTGAGGGCTTCTTTTCCGGCTGTTGCTTGTCCTGCAATTTCGGCAGAGGTTCTTGCGGTGACACGAAACCGGCCAGCGCGAATAACAACAGAGAACTTAAAAAGGCTTGTTTGACCGACATAAAAATTATCGCAAATAGGTGCGTAACAACTTCGCCAACTGAATGATTTCGGTCGCCTGCGAACTCACCGTGACCGAGACGACGTGGCGCGAAGTCTTTCCCATCAGTTTGAATAAACGCTCGCTGGCTTCGTCCAGTCGCTTTAACGCAGCATTCAGGTCATCCGGCAATTCTTCGAGCGGCGTATCTTCGCCGCCACCTGAATCGGTGCGAATCGTGCGGGCATTCTTTTCGATGTCTTTGAGTTTTTTATCGGTGAGGCGCGGCAGGGAATTCGGCAACGCGGCTTTCAGCAAGTCCGCCGCAAAGGTTTTGATCTGTTCGGCTTTGGTGACGTTTTTCTTGTGTTCTTCTTCTTCGCGCTTGATACGCATTTTCACCAACGTATCGCGAAAGGTTTCGTTCTGCTCATCGGCTGCCGTGGGCACATCAGCCGTTTGCGCAAAAGCGTTCAGGCTCAAGAGCAACGATAGCCAAATTAGGGAATGTAGAAAATTTCGCGCCATCACGTTGCCATTCTATGCGGATCGTTAGTATTCGCAATTCAACAAGCGTCGTTGCGTCTTGCCTTTGATTGTCAGGTCTACGCCCAACGTCTTGCCCGCCATTCCGCGAAGGACTTCGTCTTCGAGCCGTCCATTTGATTTACCATCAACCCATTTGAGCGAACCGTTCGGGTCAGCCAGTCTGCCTTGTATCGTCACGTTGATTTGCAGTTGCGAACGCTTTTGATCTACGGGCACGGTGATGATTTCAAGGACGTAACGGCCTTGCGACCAGTTGCGTATGTCACTCGCCGGAAAGGTCGCCAAGTATTCCAAATCATTTTTCACCGTGACACCGCGACTGAACACGATGGGCTTCGTAACGAACTTGCCTTCGGTTGGACGGCTCAATTCTTCATCGAGCACAATCGCGCAGGATTTCAGCACGTCGCGCGCAGCATCCAGAATTTGCTCGCGCTTGACGCTCATCGTGTAAGGGTTGGGCAATGGCGGTTCGGCTTTGGGTTTATCAAAAGTGAATTGTGCGAAAGCAGGTGAGGCGCTCAAGGCGACCCACAACACGGCTACGGCAAAAGCGGGCAAATAAAGTTTCGACATGGTTTTTCTTTCTGGAACAAGGATGACGATCAGCGGGTTCAAAATACCACCATCACTTTGCAGCGGCAAAGGACGAATTTGAAGGCGGCGATAGAACGACTAAGCATTGTCACCCTGCACCTAAACTCAGCCAACCACGTCAGACTGACGGAGCGTAAACATTCTGCTCGCTAGCTGGGATAGTCGGCCTAATGAAAAGTGAATCGTGTAAAAAATCCATAGCACTTTCTCTCTATAAGGGTATTTATTACCAGCATTACAGTGCTATAGGCCGCTCTATGGAGTCGGCTCAATAGATGTAAGTGTGAAAATAACTAGGCTTACTAGCTTTTTGAGAGGTTGCCTGGTTTATGGCACGAAGCTCGCCTTAGAGGCAGTGGGGCAACGAGATACCAAGTGGAGCTTTCCACTTACGGTGTCTGTGGTTACCAGGGTGAGGAAGGTAACCACAATCTACACTCAGGCGCTGCTGGCAATTCCCACGACAGCAGCGCCTTTTATTTTTTTCAGCATAGCCATTCCCAGACTTTCTATTGCTAAACCCTGACAAATCATTATTCAGTCGCTGCATCTTCCCTTCTTAACAACCACCGTTCCCGCAATCAGGTCGTGAATCGCTCCGTTTGATATTTTCCCATTGGCGATGGCTCTTGAAGAGAAAAGAAAAGGCACGAAGTTTCAGCTTCGTGCCTTTTCTCGTTTGGAGTTTGGTTGTGGTTATTCGTCGCCTTCTTCTTTCGCTGCGCGTCCGCGTTTGGTTGCGGCGGGAGCCGCTTCTGCCCCAGCCGCCGCCGCCGCCGCGATAGTTGCTACCTGAGCAGCTTTGACGGGCAGCCCTAACACCGAGCGTAATTCCGTTTCGACCCGAATGCCCAACGCGGGATTATCGCGCAACGTAGCCTTCGCGTTCTCGCGGCCTTGTCCGAGACGTTCGCCGCGGTAAGAGAACCACGCGCCAGATTTCTCTACGACCTTGCGGTCAACGCCGATGTCAATGATCTCGCCCCATTTTGAAATGCCTTCGCCATACATAATGTCGAACTCGGCTTCTTTGAAAGGCGGTGCGACTTTGTTTTTGACGACTTTGACTTTGGTGCGGTTGCCGGTCACAGCGTCGCCGTCTTTGATCGCACCGATGCGGCGGATGTCTAACCGCACGGACGAATAAAATTTCAGCGCGCGTCCGCCCGTCGTCGTCTCAGGCGAACCGAACATCACGCCGATCTTTTCCCGAATCTGGTTGATAAAAATCAGGCAGGTGTTCGAACGACCTACGACGGCGGTGAGCTTGCGCATGGCTTGCGACATCAGGCGCGCTTGCAAACCCGGCAGCGAATCACCCATATCGCCTTCGAGTTCGGCGCGTGGCGTGAGCGCGGCGACGGAATCTATGACGAGTACGTCAATCGCGTTGGAGCGCACGAGCGATTCGGTAATTTCCAAAGCCTGTTCGCCCGAATCGGGTTGCGAGACGAAGAGGTCGTTGATGTTGACACCGAGTTTCTCTGCATAAATCGCATCAAGCGCGTGTTCGGCGTCAACGTATGCCGCAATGCCTCCGGCCTTTTGGGCTTCGGCGACTATGTGCAAGGCGAGTGTCGTTTTGCCCGAGCTTTCAGGACCGAAGATTTCGATGATGCGACCGCGCGGCACGCCGCCGACACCGATGCCGGCGTCAATGCCGATGCTGCCCGTAGAGATGACGGGAATTTCTTCGACGCGATGATCGCCGAGTTTCATGATGGAGCCTTTACCGAATTGTTTTTCGATATTGGCGAGTGCGGCCTCGATGGCTTTTACTTTGTCGTTGTTTACGGTTGGGATTGCCATGGTGTCAATTTTTCCTTTTGCTTGTTGGTATTTGGTAATCCGCCTGCATCTGCGGCCCGCAACCTGTTTCACTCGCCCCGCAGCAAAGGGAAACGGCTATGCGCACTTGAAGGCTTTGGGTTGTCGGATGTCCAGCGTCGTTCGGCAATTGCGGCCAGCACTCTCCCGATGTGCAGGGCGCGGTGCAAATGATCTGAACGTGGTTTGCTGAATGCGGGCGGAGTATAGCACGGACGCGAGAGACCTCAACAAAACGAGGCGGTGAAAAGCACGTAAGCCGCTCTGCATTCCTTTTCGGTTCTTTCGCTTCACGCGAAAGAACCGAAAAGGAATGCAGAGCGGCTTTTTAACTTTACGCTTGATACAAGACCGCTCCAGCCTTAACAACTCCGCGAAAACTTCGAATCGATATATCAGCCAGGAAGATTCGCGCACCTTTCATCTTGGGCTCATAGCAACCCGTTGAAACCAACAGTATTGATTCACAGGCATTGCACGGTAGTTTGCGTTACTTCAGCCAGCCAGCGTTGGATGTTTCTTATGCCATTCGGTCGCGCGTTCATAAGCCAACGCGACGCATGTAGCTGCACCTTCGTCATACAAATTACTGGTGAACATGATCGCTTGCGGCAGGTTGTTGATGAATCCGCACGGTACGACGGCGGCGGGATGTCCGGTCAGATTGGTAATGGTCAGGCTCGCACTGCTCGGCGCAGGCGTAACGAAACAATCCCAGTTCGCCATCAGCTTATCCATCTCGCGCATCAACAAAGTACGCGCACGTTGCGCACGCAGGTATTCGACCGCCGGAATAAACCGTGCCGTGCGGAACGAGTTCGGCCAATCGCTCGCGGCTTGTCCTGACAGTTGATTGACGCGGTTGTCGCGCGTGATGTCGTCGAAAGCGGCGGCGGCTTCGGCGTTGAGAATGATGCGCAACGATTGCGTTGGAAATTCAGGCAAGGTGATCGGTTGCAGGTTGGCTCCGGCCTTGCGCAATACGTCGAGCGCGGCTTGATACATCTGCTTGCGGGCTTCGTCACCTTGCTCGAACTCAGCTTTGCCGTAACCGATACGCATCGAAGCCAGCTTGCGTTCAGGCTGCCAAACGAACGGGATGTCTTGGACGGTGAGGTCTTTGTCGTCGGGGCCGTAAAGCGCGTCCAGCACTAACGCGCAATCTTCTATGCTGCGGCAGATGGGGCCGACCTTGTCCATTGTCCAACTCAACCCCATCGCGCCGTAACGGCTGATGCGTCCGTAAGTAGGCCGCAAGCCCGCTACACCACAGCGCGACGAAGGCGAGACGATTGAGCCGAGAGTTTCAGTACCAATCGCAAAGCCCACTAACCCCGCCGACGTAGCCGATGCCGACCCGGCTGACGAACCGCTCGAACCAGTGACGGTTTCTTCGATCTGCCACGGATTGCGTGTCATGCCGCCGAACCAGCGTCCGCCCATCGCCAACGCGCCCATCGAGAGTTTGGCGCACAGCACTGCGCCCGCCGCACGCAAACGTTCAACCACGGTCGAGTCGTAATCAATCATCTGTTCGCGGAACGGTTCAGCGCCCCACGTAGTCTTGATGCCCTTGGTGGCGAACAAATCTTTGACGCCGCACGGAATGCCGTGCAACGGCCCGCGATATTTGCCCGCTTTGATTTCGCGGTCAGCGGCGGCGGCTTGTTGCAGCGCGAGTTCTTCGGTCAGCGTGACGACGCACAACAGCTTCGGGCCGTATTGTTTGAGTCGCGCCAAATACATTTTGGTGAGTTCAAGCGACGAGACTTTGCGCGTGCGCACGAGTTCAGCCAGTTGCGCCACTGAAGCAAACGCGAGGTCTTCGACCGATTTGAAAGCAGGCAAAGTGACGTTGCTCGGCTTGGCTTTCGTCACGACTTTTGAGCGATTGAACTTCTTACCGGGCAAGGCCGGATGAAAGGCCGTCGCGGGTTCGGTGTCGAGCGGTACGTCGAGTTTGCGCAAGGCTTCATAACTCGTCAGGTTGCGATTGACGTTGCTCAAAGCCAGCGCTTCGTGCGCGTCGGTGAAATCCAGTCCCGCGATTTGCTCGGCGGCTTTGAGATGTTCTTGCGTGATGCGCTGCGCGGGCGGCGCGGCGGGTTGCTGCGCGGCGACTTCGGCGCGGTTGAGTTGAGTAGCTGCGCCGACAACGACAGGCGCGCTTTTGAGAAAGGTACGGCGGGTGAATCGTTTTTTCATTCGCTTGTCTCGGTTAGGTTGGATTGTTATGGTTCGCGGCGTCGCGTAGTTTCTGCCGCGCCACCATCATAACCCAATCGAACAGGAGCAATCACTTGACCCGCAAACTTTTCGCTGTCTTTTTGCTATGTCTATGCGCCGCAACTGTCAGCGCACAAACCAAACGCCCGGTGCGCACTGGCAAGGTCGGCGCTGCGTCGGGAACCGAAGCGCAAATTCGCAAGCTCGAAACCGCTTGGATCAAAGCCATGATTGATAAAGATGTAGCGACGCTGACCAATCTTTATGCCGATGATTTTCTCGCGGGCAACGAAGACGGCTCGATGCTCAAAAAGGCTGACGTGCTGGCGATGGGCAAAGCCGGACTGCCTTTCACCAAAATCACGACGGATGATTTTAAGCTGCGGCTCTATGGCACGACCGCCGTCGTCAACAGCAACGCGCATTACTACGCGGGCGAACGCAAACTCGCCAGCCATTATCAACTCACGATCTGGCAACGTCGCGCCAAAGGCTGGCAAGTCGTGACGTGGCAAACGACACCGATCAAACTCAATCTCGCAAAAACAACAAAAAATACCATGACTACTACTTCAGGCTTGCAATACGAAGACATCGTTGTCGGCACGGGCGAAAGTCCGACAGTCGGTCAAACGGCGAAAGTGCATTACACCGGCTGGCTCACCGACGGCACCAAGTTCGACAGTTCCCTGGATCACGGTGCGCCGTTCCCCTTTCCCGTTGGCATGGGTCGTGTCATCAGAGGCTGGGACGAAGGTGTGCTGACAATGAAGGTGGGCGGTAAACGCAAGCTGATTATTCCACCGCAGCTTGCTTATGGCGCAGGCGGTATTCCAGGTGCTATTCCGCCGAACGCTACGCTCGTGTTTGAAGTGGAATTGCTCGGAGTGCAATAGAAACCAATGCGAAAACAATTCGTCGGTTGTACGTTGTGGCTGTTCATCGGATGCATCATCAGCGCCGCAGCCCTCGCGCAAGATCAGTCAACGCCTTTCACCAAAGACGAATTGCTGCGACGGCTCAAGCCCATCGCGGGGCAACGCTACGAACAAGGCGACCTGGCGGGCGAAATTGCGCAGCGCGGCATCGGCTTCAAGCTGGACGCAAAGGTACTCGAAGAATTTCGTCAAGCCGGCGCACGCGAGTTTTTGCTTACTTCCTTGCGGCGGGCTGAAGCGAACGCTGCCGAATCTCAGCCGAAAGCCGAAGCGCCTGCGGCGGTTGATCGTTCTGCCAATGAGTCTGCTAAAGCAGAAGCCGCGCCACCCGCCGCTAAAGCTGAACCGACCGAAGAAGAACGTCGCGCCGCGCGTGCCGCCGCGTTAGCCAAAATGTCATTGTGGGAACAGGCGGGCGAGCATGCATCTGAATATCTGGAAGAATTGCCGAACTTCATTGTCAATCAACTCGTCACGCGGTCAGTGCGTCAACCTGATCAGAAAGACTGGAAAGACGAAGACAAGCTCGAAATAGAAATGTCGTATCACGAAAAAAGCGGCGAGAAGTTCAAGCTGCTGAAGAAGAACGGCAAAGAGACGACGCTCACTTATGCGAACGTAGGCGGCGCGACTTCGACGGGCGAATTCGGTTCGGTGTTAGCCGCGCTTTTTGCGGAGCAATCACACGCGGAATTCAAAGAGATTAAAAAAGAAACGTTGCGCGGTAAGGCGACGACGGTGTTTGAATACAAGGTGAAGAAAGGCAATTCCAACTATAAGCTCACCGACACAACGAGCGCGCGCACGGTGACTACGGCGTATGAAGGCACGGTCTGGATCGAAACCGCCACCGCGCGCGTGTTGCGTCTCGAACAATCCGCCGTAGACGTTCAACGTGGTTTCGCTTTCACGATGGCTGAAAGCGCGATTGAATACGATTGGGTAACGATTGTCGCCGACATCAAATTCCTACTGCCGATTTCCGCCGAAGTGTTGTTGGGGTCAGACATCCAGCGGTTTTATTCGCGCAATACGATAGAGTTTCGCGGCTATCGGATGTTTGATTCCGATGTGAAGATCGTGCCGTAACGGCAAGTCTTTACGCTCTGGGCAACGCCGCCATCTCAGCCCGCGCGCCATTCACATCTGCCGCACTTAATCCACCCAGTTGAATCGCTTTTGTGTAAGCCTGACGGGCTTGCGGGACGTTGTTGTTTTCGCGCAGCGCCCGGGCGAGGTGCAATTGATAGCTGGCCTGACGCGGACGGCGTTCGATGGCGCGGTTGAACTGTTCGACGGCGATGCCGTGCTGGCCTTTGCGGAAGTAAGCGTAACCCAGCGTGTCGTAAAAGCTGGCTTCTTGTGAAATGGCGACGGCGCGTTGGGCGTGTTCGGTGGCTTGGTCAATGTTGCCGAGGTTTTTGTCGGCGTAAAGCCACGCGAGGTTGTTATAAGCAATGCCCGCCGCCAGCGTGCGGTTGTCGTAACTCAGCGCCTTTTGGTAATTGGCGACGGCTTCGTTGTAACGGCCCCGGCTTTCTTCGAGCAGGCCGATCATCAGGTGGGCTTGTCCGGTTTGTTGCGCCTGACGATTGCTTTGGATGATGGCCTGCAATTCGCTGATCGCTTTTTCGTAAAGGTTCTGCCGTTTATAAAAATCGCTCAACATAAAATAAGCGTTGAGGTAATTCGGATCGGCTTCGATGGTTTGGCGTAAAGAAGTTTCGGTGTTTGCCGTGTCACCCTGCATTTCGTAAAGCCGCGCTTTTTGAAAGAGCAAATTGGCGCGGTCATGTTTGTCAGCGAGCGCGTCGAGCTTGGCAATGGTCGCGGCGTAATTGCGTTGGCGCAAGGCTACGTCGGCAAGCAGGGCGACGGCGGTGGGGCTGTTGGGCGCGAGCGCGACGGCCTTTTCGATTTCGACTTGCGCGGCGGCTACGTTGTTTTGAATGAGGTGAATCGTCGCCAGATTCATATGCGGTTCGGCGGCGCGCGGATCGGTTTCGATGGCGCGCAGCAAGTCGCTTTGGGCGGCGGCGAAATTACGCGCTTGCATGTGCGAGACGGCGCGCGCGGTGAAAGCCTTGCTCTCTAAATCTTTCAACGCTTCGACGGGCATGCGCGTCGCTTGAAAATCAGTGTCGTTGGTTTTGAGTTGCGCGAGCGAGCCGAGCAATTGTTGCGCCGTGTCGGCGGCTTCGTTGGGTTTGTTCTGATTGAGTTGAATGCGAATCAGCATCATCAAGCCCATCGGATGGCGCGGGTAATAACCCAGCAGCGTGTTGACCAGCGAACGCGCACGCACGGGATCGTTGTTCTGCAAGTGCGCGTCGGCGGTGTAATACAACGCGGCGGGCATGGCGGGTTCGAGGCGCAAGGCGGATTCGAGATCAATGACGGCTTCGCGGAAGTTGCCTTCGAGCGTGCGAATGCGACCGCGTACGAGCAATGCGTCGGTGTCAATCTTATTGCGAGCGAGCGCGATTTCGAGTTGCTGCTTGGCTTCCTGCGGACGGCCTTCAGCGAGCAGCAACTCGGCCAGCCGCGAATGAGCGCGCAAAAAATCAGGCTGCTCTTTCAGCAACTGCTGGTATTCGGCGATGGCTTGCGCGTTACGCCCGGCGCGCGCGTGCAGGTCAATGATTTGCGCGCGGCCTGAATTTTTATCGCGCTCGAATTCGATCTGTTTGGCTAAATACTTTTCGGCTTCGTCATAACGAAACAGGTTTTCGTAAAAGCGGTGCAACGCGACGAGTACGAGGCGCTCTTTCGGGTCGTTGACATAAGCCTGTTGCAACTGTTGCTCGGCTTCGGCGAGACGGCGGTTCGAATAAAGAAAGTCGCCGTAAGCCAAACGCACCAACGCTGATTTAGGGTTTTTCGCCAGTCCATCTTTGAACGCGGCATCAGCTTGCGCCTTGAGCTTCGCGGTTTCGGCGGGTGGCAAATCACTCGCGCGCCGGTCGTAGTAACGCGCCAACGCGACCGCCGGTTCAGCGCGTGTGGGGTTCAAACGAATGGCGCGGTCGAGTTCTTCCTTCGCTTCTTCATAACGTTTTTGCAGTACACGAATGTCTGACAACAGGATGATGGCTTCGGGATTGTTGGCGTCTTGCATCAGCACTTCGTTGGCTAATCGTTCGGCCTCTTTGGTGGCGTCGTCCATCGCGCGGCCTACGCGGGTGTATTGCAACAGCATTTGTCCGAGCCGCAAACGCGCCGTGATATTTTTTTGATCGAGCTTCGCCGTCTGCAAAAAGCGGTCGGCGGCTTCCTGCAAATTGCCTTGCGCGAGCAAGGTTTCGCCTAAACCGAAATGCGCGTCCGCTAGGTTGCGATCAATTTGCAGCGCGTTGCGAAATTCGAGACTGGCTTCCTGATAAAGCTGTGACTTGAAGTATTCCTGCCCGCGCGCGAGATAGTCGAGCTTGTTCTTTTGAGGATTGGAACAATTCGCCAACGCACCGGCCAGCAAGCTAATAACCAAAAAACGAGTGAGAAATAAATTCAACATCGGCAATGAAACTCAGTAAATAAAGGATGTCGTGGGAGAAACGCGCCGGAGTGTAGCGGATGGCGGAAGCCGATGTACAGCGGCAACAGGCCAGGAAACTCACAGGATTAACGGGATTTTTCAGGATTGACAGGATGACGTGAAAGGCTGGAATGAGTAATCTTCTCTTCCATCCTGTTCATCCAGAAAATCTCGTTAATCCTGTGAAATTGCTTGGGCCTTGGTTTTTCAATAGTGATAACCGGAGTGGCGCTTTCGTGGCTTTGCGTTAGAATGCGCGGGCTATGGCGTTACGCCGAATTATTCCATCACTAACTAATGAACAAAGCTACACAGGAGGCGCAGCTTGAACGACCCAACCGATCCCACGAATGAAGAAAATGAAGCGCGCGCTGACAGTGAAATGCCAGACGCGCCGCCGCCGCCGCCTTTGCGCAAAGCTCTGAATGATGACGAGCCTGATTTCGATCACAACGATGTGTTTGGCTGGGATGACGAAGACGACGTTGACGCCGTGGGGCGTTGGGCGGGTGTGATGAGTCCACTAGACATGCTTTCTGCCGAAGATGAAATCGAAGTCATTGCGCAAAATGACGAACGGCAAAAAAACGAGATGATCGAATTCGTCGCCGCCCTGCCGTTGATCGCGCCGCCCGAAATTTTTGAGAAGCTGGGCGAGCTTGGCTACAAGGGGCAGGACGAACCGCGCCGCGCCTTGTCGTTGATGGCCTATCGCCACATACGCCGCCTGAAACGTTTGCACGTCGAAGGCGAAGAGCGCATCCATCTGCCGCCGAAACAAAACACCTTGCTCGTAGGGCCGACGGGCTGCGGCAAAACCTTTCTGGTCGAATCGCTGTTCAAACAACTTTTTCAATTGCCTACGTTGATTGTGGACGTGACGAGTTTTACCGAAGCGGGTTATGTCGGCGACGACATTCACACGATCTTGACGCGACTGGTTTTCGCGGCGGAACACAATCTTTATATGGCGCAATGCGGCGTCGTCTGTCTCGACGAATTCGACAAGCTGGCTTCGTCAACCAGCAACGCGCGCTTTTCGGGCGAAGGCACGACGAAAGACGTGTCGGGTTACGGCGTGCAACGCGAGTTGCTCAAGTTGCTCGAAGGCACCGAAGTCATGGTTCCCATGGATTTCGGCCACTCGGCCTT
>JAYSVR010000110.1:0-25647 GCA_043718445.1 Acidobacteriota bacterium
CGAATTGGCGTTGAGCGTCCAATTTTTCTCGCGGCGCGGAGTTTCACTCACGCTCAGATTTCTCCTCGACATAACTTCTGGCACCTAAAACTGCGAACGCGACGCGCAGGCTTCAAAGCCTCGCACGGCATTCGCAAAAAGCGGACAAAGTTTTAAGCAGCAGGAGGGCTTCGAGCCGTTTGCGAAAAAACGATCTTGAGGCACACCTTTTTCGGGAAGATACCGACCGCACATAGAGTCTATCCAAGAGAGCCTATTAAAGACGGCACTGGCACATCCCGAACCACCTATTGACACCACGCTCGGCTGTCTCGCCGAAGCAAAACAGATAAGCGTCACCTTTACCTCGTACCAGACCTATTCACGCCAGCAGCCACGTCTTTTAGAAAGCGTGGTTATGCCGAATTCACCATCTGGCAGCGAAACGCTGTCCTTTTTACCCAATACAATTTTCGCGCGTACACTGCGCGCGAGACTTATCGTGCGATGCTCGCACTAACACAATCAAATCGTCCGCCGGGTCGCTCACAAAGCGCACATTACCACAGGCGGGCGAGATGCTATGAAATGACAATGACGAAATTCGTGATTTCTTCGACTTGGCTTGATCGGCAGAACGCAAATCAGAGATGCCCAAGTCAGAAGCGCGTATGAACAACGCGGGGAGGGGATACTTCCTCAAAAATCGCGGCCTCAAAAACGCTGATGGAATGCAGCGGCGATAATAAAAACAGCCACTTGCGAGGTTTGGTTACGGCCTGAAATGTGCCTGAAAATGTGAGAGAGCCGTTCATCCTCGCGGGACGCGGCGCATTATAGACAAAGCCTGTCTCAAAAAGAAAGCTACAAGTTGCGAAGCCTTAAACAATTTCTCAAAGTTGCTGCTAAAGCCTCAAAACCCTAATCGTAACAGCGGTTTCAGTCCGATTAACCCGTCAGAAACCCGATGACGAGCGGTAGGGTTCTTACAAAAGACCGTGAAAAGGGCGGACACTGCCGCCTCGCAATCAGGCGAATCGCTCAGATAAACAGTTCCGCCGAGACGTTGAAAAACGCAGCCAGCGCCTTCGCCTGATTCTTGCTGATGGCGCGTACGCCGTTGATCGCTTCTGAAGCGCGTCCGCTGGAATTGCCGAACAGATGCACAATGTCTTTTTGTTGGATGTCGCGCGCTTCCATCATGAATTTCAAGATTTCGTGCGGCGGGGGTGGAGCGAAATCGTAATGCTTATCATCGTATTCCTCTATCAACAGCGATAGTTCATCAAGTCGTTGTTCTTCCTCAGGGGTGAGATCTTGGCATTTGTCTAGCAACTCATCAATCGCGGCGACTATGCCGTCGTACTCGTTTTCGTCAATCATTGAAGATTGCTCCTTTTATTAGGAAGCCAGAAAGCGCATCCACCAAGCGTGATTGGGATCGCGTTTAGGCGGAAAAAAAGTCGCGCGCTGTCGAACCTTGAGCAATGTTTCTTGAAGTTGCAAAGTTGCTACTGCCTCTTTTTCTGCCCATGCACGCACTAAGTCGGAAGTGTAGTGTAGGCGAGAGGCGTCTTGCGTTGTTTTAAGAAAAACACCTCGCGCTTTGCGGTCATCGGTAGCAATCTTATAGCCACGTGCGTGTGCGATAGCTATAGACATGGCTTCTCCATCGCCTCTCAATTCGCTTGCAAGACTTACAAAAAGTGCATCTTCGATGGGGTTTTCAGGTGCGCACAATTTTAGCAATCCAATCTGGATGAGACTGTCCAGAGTGACTTGCTCTAATGGATTTGGATCAGAGTCTTCAACGCGGAGGAACAGCGTTTCCTCCGCAGCTTTTTCGCTAATAAGATATTGGTGATCGAAAGCATGAAGAATATTTTCTGCTTTCTCACTCGCTAGCAAATTCAGTAAGACGCAAGCGTCAACGATTACGATTGGCTGTGGCACGGATATTTTACCTCCCGCCGACTGCCGCAAAGTCCAGGGGCAGCCGACTAAACTCACCTTCATTTTCTTCGATGGTTTGTGCGCTCATTTCTTCGACCAGCATTCTGGTTTGCACCCGGCTAATGCGCAGAAATTGCATCAACTCGCCTTCTGATAATTCACCTTTGTTGAATGCCGAAACTGCCAGGCTTCTATACCGCAACGGTAGCGAATCAACGGCAGGCGGGTTGGCTTCTATCCCCAGAATCTTTTGTGCTTCTCGCACTTTGAAACCGTCACTTACGAGCTTATCCCAAGTCCCACGAGATAGCCGCTTTAGGCTTTCCAGCCGAAGTATCAAGGCTTGCACGGATACTTGGTAGAGGTTGGCAAGTGCGATTAAGTCTGC
Source organism: Acidobacteriota bacterium (assembly GCA_043718445.1). GTDB lineage: Bacteria > Acidobacteriota > Blastocatellia > RBC074 > RBC074 > JACPYM01. Next base: position 2,321 of record JAYSVR010000110.1, read on the forward strand.
GGGGCTAATGCCTTTTTCACTGGCGCGATGCTTCTCACTAAAACGACGATTCAATCCACTCGCTGGCATCAGGAAGCAAGCGGCAAACGCATCGGCGAATCGTTCGTTGACCGAGTTTTGGCGGGCGAAAGATAGCAGCGTAACTTCAGCCTGAAAACGGTTAGTGAGAAAATGACCGTATTCATGGGCTAGCGACCAATTCCGACGATCACGCGGATGAGCGATATTGACGCCTATGCACCCGCCAAACGTGTCATTGTAAGCAAATACTCCCGCGACCTTTGAAGGCATCTTGAAGTAGAAAATCCGTAAACCCACATCCTCTAGACAAGCGCGCAAATTACCTATCGGGCCATCTCCCAGCCCCATACGATTTCTTTCCGCAGCGGCAATTTCTTCTGCTGCTTGCTCTGGGGATAGCCCTGCCGTGCTATATGGCGAGTGATAGGTCTTCATCAGCGGCATCTCGCAGAGCTGTTCCAACTCAAGGTAGTCTGCCGCGAACCGCTCTAATTCTTGTGCTACTTGCTCAAGCTCTGCTTCTGCCTTGTTCGTTGCTAGCGTCAATCCATTTTGTGCAGCAGCTTTTTCTTTCGGCAATGTTGCTCTGAATTGCGGAAGGAATCCTTCTACGACGGCTTGCCGCCCAACGAAATCAGAAACAGGCCGCCCATAAAGCTTTGCCAGTTTTATCAACTCCTGTGGCGTCAGGCGACGTTCCCCTTTTTCAATCGCAACCAGTGTCGTGCGAGCCATCGCCATATGGTCGGCGCTATCTTGTTGCGTCAAACCACTTGCTTTGCGGGCTGCTTGTAAGCGCGTGCCCAGCACAACGGTATCAATATTGTCGAGAATGTTGTTTTCCATGACGTTTCTCTAGGGGGGAGAAAGCGTTTTGTTATTCGCTTATAGCCAATTGAGAGATGAATTTATGAGCGGAAAAATCATTCCACTCGTGAACGTAATGCGAATAAAGATGAAGCAAATCTTCGCTGACTGCCTCAGATGCACGGCCAGAAAATCTAGCAATTTCGGATGCAATCTCAAGCAATTCGGGAAATTCACTGATAAGGTTTCGCCACGGCCTTTGGGATTGAAGGCAGGACGCTAGCTTTTGAACTTGCCAATCCATAACAAAAAGTGGATGGAGCTTAGCTGACTTACTAGCGCAAGAGTGCCAGTCGTTTAGGTATTTAGTCGTTAGGTCGAACGTTGTTAAGCCTGCGCTTTCAAGCGACTGACGGCGAAGCAAGCAAGAAGTGCAGATGCCGCATTGTGCCTGTCCTTTTTTGCGAATTGGAAAGCTGTCGCAAGAAAAAGTAAGCGGAATCTTGTCGGATAATGATTGCACAGCAGGATGGGCGCACATTTCAGCTTTGGTTTGAAATAAGAAAGGGTTTCTTATCGAAAACGGCGATTGAATTAGCTGAGATACGAAGCTAGCCATCTTGATGAGTGATATAGGATTTACTGATCTCGTACACATCGTACCTATTTGCGTTTCATCGTATGGTAGATTGATAGCTCCAATGCCGTTCTCGTATACAAAGAGTTCGTTAGCTCCTGCCATAATGGCAGTGGCAACTCCAAGCGTGAGAAACATAAATCCGCGAGTCCGTTGAGATTGCTCTTGAGTGAAAGAATTACCGTTTCGTAATCCAAAATAAACAGGTACGTGAGTGATTCGATCAGGTGCAATCTTCTTTAATTCGAATATTTGCTCGCGTTGTTGCTGATATTGACGGTTATTAGTAACGCTAGAGACGAAAATGAAATGATTGTCAGGCAAATCGGCAAGCTGTTGTGCTGCTCCGGCAAATGAATCTAGGCCACCACTAAAGAGCGCCACTCGTTTTTGCGCTGGAATGCGCGTCTCAAAAAGAAGCGTTTGTTTTTCGGCAATTCGACCGTTCCCTTGATAGGGGGAAAATATGATTTGCCATTTGTCTTCAGTAAAATGACGTAAGAGTTGTTCAAGCGGATTTTTGATTTCTGACGCATTCCACAAATTAGGAAGGCGGACAGGTAAAAGCAACTTGATCCTTCGGCTCCATTGAAGGTGTGGTTGGGGAGATTTTCGACCTTTCCGAAGTATCAGTCGGTCAGCAAGATAAACGTGTAGAGCAATATCGATGAAGTCAGCTAGTAATGGTGACAATAAATTAGAAGCAGATTGTGCGATGGCAGTATCGTTCACGAAGCCACTACTTAACCACTTAGATTCGTCGAGAGGTTTTCCAATGCGAGTAAAATGTCCCGCTATATGTAGAGGCTTCGTAAAATCAACCAGCTTATATGAGTCTTCGTTTTGAGACATTATCTCTCCCGTGCGATTAGAGGCGTATGTAGCATCTCCAGCGAAGTGGATGAGGCTATCCTTCTTACGCGGCGTTTATTTTCTACGACGTCCTTTCTTACTTGTTGTTCCCAGTTTTGTTGTTCGCTGTGGCTTCGATGGGTTTTGTTTACAATCCCTTGCCGTGCAGGTGCAAGAAACCTAGTTACCAAAAGCTGCTCGTCAAATTGCGTAAGAACTTGTTGCTTTACCTCGCCCAACGAGGGAGTTTCATTGTCCGCAAGTATGCGTGAACGTACTTTCTCTGCTGCTTTGGCAGCCAGCCGAGCGCCCCTTGAGTCGTCTTGACTGGCCACTAAATTGTCTAAACGTTGAGAAAATTCAGGCATATCTTGTTCTGCCAAAAGAGGGCGTCGTAAAGAGTCATAGACTACTTGTGCGAACTCATGGAGAACGAAGCATCGGTAATCGGTTTTCTTTGCATCGTTCAGATCGCTTCGCAAGAGCCTTGCAAGTATGTCTAAATCTGCACCACCAATGACCAAACCATAAGCCTTCTTCAGTTTTCTACTTTGTAGCCATCTTCCAAACTTGTCACCATCCGGCATAAGTTAAATACACACCTTTTGCGCCAACACGACACCGAAAAACCTCTCACCAAAACCAGTTGCCGCTTATTGAATGCATTATCTTGATTTGACATTTTTCTGTCAATAGTTATTTTTAAGCTGACAATGTTGTTGGGTCGAGCGTGTCCAAAAAACAGAAAAGGCAGGCAATAGTTTTGCAAACTACTGCCTGCCCTGTACTTATACAATGTATGCTCGTTACTTCGGCTCCCGCTCCCACCAATACTGTTTCTCCAATTTCTTCTGCACCGGCCACACCTGATCGAGCGAATCGCCCTCATACAACTCGCCGTTTTTCATCACGTAACGAATCGTATTCGTGTTGCGAATGTCGGTCAGCGGATTTTGATCCAGTACGATCAGGTCGCCGAGTTTGCCGACTTCGAGCGAGCCTACGTCACGCATCAGCCCAATCGCTTCAGCGCCAAAGATCGTAGCGCAACGCAGTGCTTCCATCGGGGTCATGCCTCCTGATTGCAGCGCCCAGAGTTCCCAGTGACAGCCGATGCCTTGCATTTGGCCGTGACCGCCGAGGCCTACGCGGCCACCGGCTTTGACGATTTTGGCGGCTCCGGCGGCGATGCCTTTGTGGCCGTATTCATCCGGGTGAAACCACTGGCCGCGCCGGCGCAGCATGCTGTTCAACAGTTCCGCCGGAATGAAGCGCGCGAGTTTTTTATTCGTCAGTACGTCGGTGTTTTGGAAGAAGTAATTTTCCGTCCACGGTGCGCCGTAAGCCACGAGGATCGTCGGCGTATAAAACGTTTTGGTTTGAGCTACGAACTCGGCGAGGTCTTTGTAGAGAGGCTGAATCGGTAGCGCGTGTTCGTTGCCCGAAAAGCCGTCGAGCATTTGGGTCATATCGAGTTTCATGTCGAGCGCGCCTTCGGTCGTAGGCGTGATCTTGAACTCTTTGCATGCGAGCGCGACCCATTGCCGCACCAGCCGGTCGCCAGTCATATATTGCTTCAATGTATCGGTTTGATAAGCCTCGCGGTAACGTTTGAGGTAATTGCGCGTGGCGTCTTTGTCGTTTAGGCCGTCGTTTGAGAATACGCCGGGGCCGGTGGTGAGAATGCGCGGGCCAACGATTTCGCCCGTCTCGACGAGGTCGGCGTAAGCATAAACATCGGTCGTCGAAGATTGCGGATCGCGCGTCGTCGTGACGCCATAAGCGAGGTTGGCGAGGTATTGCCAGACTTGCGTTTGGTGCAGGTCACGCGGCGGCCACATGTGTGCATGCACGTCTACGAGACCGGGGATGATCGTCTTGCCGGTTACGTCAATCACCTTTGCCTCGGCTGGATAAGTTGGCTTCGCTTTGCCTTTCAACACCGGCGTCGCCGTTATCGCCGTGATGCGGTTGTCGGTGATCGTGAGGTCGCCGCGTTCGAGAATTTCGTCACCTTTCATCGTGACGATGCGCGCGCCAGTCAGAATGATCACGCCTTTCGGTTTGGGTCGCGCAGCTTCGATTACGGCGTCGAACGATTCGGGCTTATCGGCGTCTGCTGCTTGCCTGAAAAATTTCGTACCCCACGACCACGTGAGTGAATTGCCGTCGGCGCTCCATTGCAAATAGTCGCCGCCTTCCGCTGAAATTTTTTTGACGGGTACGGATGAAGGCGCAGCGCCGCCTGTAATCGAAACGTTCACCGTCTCTTTGCCTGCTTTGGGAATCGTCACGAGGTAATGCCGCGTTTGCAGCGAGACGAAAGCGCGCGTGCCGTCGGGCGAAATGCGTATCTCATCCGCTGTCGGCGGATTGGGCGGAGCGCCAATGCCTGTGACTTTCAGATGCGTGCGTTTGTCGTAACCATCGAGTCGCACCGAAGCCAGCCCTTGTCGCGTCGTGTAATAAACGCGGTTCACATCTTTACTGAGTGGGCTGAAATGCGGGATCTGTCCGCCTTCGGCAGCGGTGATGAGCGTATCTGCGCCGCCATTTGCGGGAACGTAGCGCAGGTCGCGCAAGCCTGTCGGATTTGCGCCAGTGACTTCGCTTTCGTCGTGACCGTGCAACAAGGCTTCTTCGCGCGATTTGAACGAATGCTCGTCGCGCAAGTCGGCGAAAAGCTGATCGGTCATTGCGCCATAAGCGAATACGATTTTGCTGTTGTCGGGCGAGTAAGCCGGATAGGAATAATAAGCCGCGCGTTGCGTCAGTTGTTGCGCCGCGCCGCCTGCGCTCGGTACGCGATAAAGCTGTCCGCCTTCGCGCGACCAGGTGGCGAACGCGACGTAAGCGCCATCGGGCGACCACGCTGGCATGAATTCGCCTACCGCAAGATTGGTCAGCCGCGTCGGCTTGGCGTTCGCCGCGACATCCATCACATAAAGTTTGTTGAAAGCCGAAAAGACCACGCGCTTGCCGTCGGGTGAGAGTGCGGGATAGCGAATCAGCCGCGCTTTGACCGTCGCGCTGTCGTCAACTTTGTATTCGTAATGCAGCCGTTCGGCCATATCGGCTTCGACTTTGGCGGTAAATGGGATCTGGGCGGCTGCGCCAGTGGCGAAGTCTACGCGCTTGATCTTGCCGTCAATCGTGACGATGAGCGACTTGCCGTCAGCGGTGAAAGCGTAACCGGGGAACGTGTCGCGCGTCGCCCGCGATTCTTGATCGTCGCGCGTAACGTTGCTGATGAGCCAGCGTTCTTCGTTCGTTGTCAGGTCGCGAGTTCGCAAAGCCGTTTGCGTTTGATAGCGCGTGGCATAAACCAAATGCTTGCCGTCAGGCGACAACACCGGACGCATCGCCGAACCTTGCGCATTCGTCACGCGCAACGTTTCGCTGGTCTCGCGGTCGAAGCGATAAACCTGCCACAGCGGAAAAACTACGTTGTAATTGAAGGCGCCGTTTCGTTGCGCGTAATAGATGTAACGACCATCGGGCGAAGCGACGGCTCCCATCTTGTTCGACGCCGGAACTGGCGGGCCAGTTGCGCCTGGGCCAGCGGGTGGCGGCGGAGGCGGGCCTACGCTCACGCCCGTGCCGCCGTCTTTGTGATAAAGATAAACGTGATAAGCGCTGATGCCGCGTTCGGCTTTCGACGCCAAAATGTATTGCCCGTCTGCTGTCCACGCGGGCGAAAGATAAGACGTGATGTCGTTGCCGCGTCCTTTGGTGATCGGCTTGATCTCGCTGCCATCGGGTTTGCATACGTAAAGATTCTCGCCGCCCGTGCGGTCGCTGATGAATACGATCTGCTTGCCGTCGGGTGAGAACTTGGGCTGCGACTCGAACGACATATCGCCGATGATCTTTTTGGCTTCGCCGCCGCTGACAGGCAGCGTGTAAATATCGCCGACCAAATCAAACACAATTGTCTGTCCGTCCGGCGAAAGGTCGAGCGACATCCAAGTGCCTTCGTCAGTGGTGAAAGAGATTTTACCAGCGGCTTTTAGCGGCAAGCCTTCTTCTTTCTTCTCTTCAGGTTTCTTGTCGTCTTGCGCGCTGACGTTGAATTGAATTGCCAAAGATGTAGCCGCTATACCAGCTAGCAACACAAAGAAGATAGAGCGGATAACTTTCATAAGTCGCATAAGATTTGCCTCCGGGTTGGCGTTAGTTGTTGTCGAGATATTGTTCTGCGAGGTCGTTGATTTTGAGCGCGGTGAGAGCGTCGTTTTGACAGAGTTGCAAGTAAGCCCGCGCGCAAGCGGTTTGATCTGATTTCGCTGACGTAGCGCGTTGCAAAATCTTTTCAGCTTTGGCGCGTGTCACTGCCGTCAGGTTCGGTTGCTGCAACGTATCGAAGGCTAGCCACATTTTCGTGATGATCTCGGCGCGGATTTGCAACAGGTCTTCGCGCGTATCAAGCGCAAAAAAATCAATCGTAACGCGAGCGCGGCGATACTTTTCGCCCGTCTTGAAACGCGGCACTGGCAACAAGCCGTGAAAGGTGATGAGCGTCTCAGGATTTTCGTCGAGATCGCTCAACGGATAAATCAGCAGCGGCTTCTCGCGTTTGAGTTCGGTGAAATCATCTGTCGTATGTTTGCGGGTGGCAGCCAGCATCGGGAAGTAATCTAACTTGAGCGATGAGTTACAGCTTTTGCAGGCCGTGCAGTAATTCAAAAAGTTATAGGCCAACAGGTAATAGCCTTTCTCGGCTGCCGCGCCTACCGAAAAGCTGTAGCTGAATCGTTGCGGATCAAGTTGTTTTTGCTTCGCCGTAGGCCACGCCTTGACGCTCTTTTTCGGGCGGTAGTGTTCGACATCGTGTTCGCCTTTGCCGAATTGCAAGCCGCCGAGTTTGCGTTCGCAATAAGCGCACTTGCGTTGTTGTAGCTTGATATAAACCGCCTTGATGTCGCTCCACGTATGTTTGTTTTCAGGCTCGTCGAAGCCTTGCGCCGCGCGAAATTGCGCAGTCTTTTGCTGTGCGGCGGCGAGCCAGCCGGGCTTTTCCAGTTCGATAGCCGCTTCCAGTTCGGTGCGGTTGATGACGTAGCGAATCATTTTTTGCGAGCGGGTTTCGTCGAAGCCTTAGCAGCAGGCTTGCGCGGTTGGGTTTTCTTTTTAGTCTTACGCGATGTGTTTGCCTTTAGTGCTTTGGCTGTCGTTTTAGTTGACGTGCCATTGCGTGACGGATTGGCGAGCTGTTCCATAAAAGCCAGCGCCGCATCGAGATCGCCGCGTCCGGCTTTGACCGAAAGGCTTTTCAACTTGCCCTCAAAAGCTACGGCTCTGGTTGTCGGCAGATTGAAATACGGACTCAGCAAAATCTCTTCAGCATTCAAGCCGTAGATGCTCTCGTTGTATTGCCGCACCACCGAAGCGCCGTCCGCCGTCGTTTCCATCACGTAAATGTTTTCCTTCTCGACTGAACCCGCCACGATAGGGCTGTGTGTCGTGAAGACGAACTGCAAGTTGGGCAAGGCTTCGGCAATGGTCGGAATCACGCTGCGTTGCCAGTCGGGATGCAGGTGCAGATCAATTTCGTCAACGAGAACGATGCCGTGTGTGTTGATGAGCTTCGCGCCTTTGGGTGCGCCCGTGCAGATGTGATAGAGCAGGTCGGCAATCCATCCAATGTAAGCCTGATAGCCGTCAGAAAGCGCGCCGAACGGAGCAGGCGTGCCGTTAACTTCAAACAGGTAGTCGCCTTGTTCCAACTCCGCTAGGAAGCGTGCGTTCTCAGGCAACAGGCGATTGATGAGATTGACGACTTGTTTGTAACGAACGGGATTGCCAGTTTTGTATTGCGGCAACCAAGCGGTGAGTGGAATGAGCGAGACGTAGTTTTCAAACAATCCAGATACCCGTTCGTAACGCAATGAACGCATTTTTCGGCGTGAGGCAATATCAAGAGATTTGCTATCTTCGACGCGGCGTGTCGCACCATAGCCAACGACAAGAAGGGCGGTAGAAGATTCGTCAAATAGTTGGTCAAAAAATTCTTTGACATCGCCTTGCCCTTGAGTGCCGGCAGAAAATCTTTCAGTGCTTCCGTTATGACGAACAATCGCCATGTCCATATACGGCGGGAAACCCAAAAGTTTAGCAGGCTTCTCCCTATTATCATCCTGCTCGTTATAGCTAACTTTGGCTTTCACTTCGGCTAGGTCGGCGGACGCTGAATGACGAATAAGCCGATAGGGTATGAGACCTGAATAATTGATAACAGGAGAAAGTACTGCCATCGCAATGGCCTTCAGCGTTGTCGTCTTTCCGCTTCCGTTATTACCCAGCAGCAAGTTGATATTCGGCAGTCGCAAAGGCTGCTTGTTGACTCGTCCCGGATATTGCAACTCTAAATCCGCCGAAGCGAAGCAGCGCAGGTTTTCGATATGCAGGGAAGTGACGTACACAAATAGGCCTTTGTCTTGATGTTGTTATTGGTTTTGTTGCGAGACGGCGAGATCATACCGCCTGCTTTGACGGATGGGCAATCAGATGCTGCGCGCCATTTCGGCTACGTGCTTGCCCAGCGATAAACAAGAAGTCAGTCCCGGCGATTCCATCCCGATCAGATGAATGACCTGCGGATGTTGCGGGTCGCGTTCCATCGCCCAGTCTACGAAACCGCTTTCGTGCGCGGCTTGCAGTCGTGGGCGCAAGCCGCTGTAACTCGCGCGCAGGTCTTCAGGCCGCAGCATCGGCAGCATGTGCAACGCCGCTTCGTAAAAATCTTTCACCGGCGTCGGGTCGCCTTCGTAATCTTCCTTGCCATCGCGGTAACGCGAGTTGGGGCCGACCAGCAAGCGTCCGCCGGTGGTCGGCGTGAGATGAACTCCCAAGCCGTGACCGCTTTTCAGCGGCAGCGGATAAACCAATCCATTGATGAGATGACGGCGGCTCGGCACGACTTCGGCGTATTCGCCGCGACAGGCATAGACCGTGTGTTTGTCGTAACCGAACATCCGCGCGACGGCGTCGGCATACAAACCCGCGCTGTTGATGACGCAGCGCGCTGCGATGGTTTCGTGCGGCGTGCGCAAATAAACCAAATCGTTTTTGACTTCTACAGATTCCACGGGCGAACCGGGCAGAATGTGTGCGCCGCGTTCTTGTGCGATTGCTGCGAGTTTATGCACGAGGGCTTCGGCTTCGATGATGCCGGTGTTGGGCGAATACAACGCGACAGGCGAAGCGAGCGCGGGTTCGCGACGACGGATGAAAGATTGATCTACGATTTCGAGGCCTTCGACGCCGTTGGCATCGCCGAGTTTTTTGATCGCTTCGAGTTCAGGTGTTTGGTCGAGCGAATCGGCTACGATGAGTTTGCCGATGCGCTGATGCGGAATGTCGTAGCGCGCGCAAAACTCATACAGCATCGGCACGCCGCGTACGCAATGCGTCGCCTTGAGCGAACCAGTCGCGTAATACATCCCCGCGTGAATGACGCCGCTGTTGCGCGTCGAAGAGATTTGCCCGACGCGCGGTTTGGCTTCGAGCAGGAATACGTCTTGATGAGTTTGCGCGAGTTCGGCGAGGACGGCGAGTCCGATGACGCCGCCGCCGATGATGACGATGTTGGCGGTGTTGGCAGTGTTTTCTGCGATGGTCATTGGCTAAATTTTTGTTCGAGTTCTTCCACCGTGAAACCGGCTTGAGGGTTTTGTTTATACGCTTTCATCCGCCGATCCAGTTCGGTTCGTTGTGCGTCGGTCAAAGAAAACGATTTGGGTTCGTTAGCGATGCTATCCCAGATAGCTTCTACCCACTGAAGCCGCTCTGGAACGCTTAATTGCAAAATGTCAGAAAGTTGAATGTTCATAGCGCGCGCAGCATAAATCCTCTGATTGCTGTGAGGCAACGTTTAGCTGTGTGACAAGCTAATTCGTTCGACCTGCATCGCCTTGCCGGTTTCTTCATCCACATCAATCAACAAGCCGTTCAACTGAATTCTGCCTTCGCTCGGTTCAAAGCGCGGCGCAATGCCTTTCAGGAAGCGTTCGATGACGATGTCGGTACGCATGCCGATGACGCCGTCGTGTGGGCCGGTCATGCCGAGGTCGGTGTGATAGGCCGTGCCGCCCGGCAGTATCTGTTCGTCAGCGGTTTGCACATGCGTATGCGTGCCGACGACGGCTGACACGCGCCCGTCGAGGTAACGTCCCAGCGCCATTTTTTCAGCCGTAGTTTCGGCGTGTACGTCAACGAGAATGATTTTGATTTTGGGGTCGAGCGCAGCAAGCTGTTGGTCGGCGCTGCGAAAGGGATCGTCGCACGGCGACATAAACACGCGGCCTTGCAGGTTGATGACGGCGATGTGTTCGCCTTTGATCTTGCCCGTCCAGCGGCCTTTGCCGGGGATGCCGGGCGCGTAATTCGCGGGGCGCAACAGGCGTGGTTCGGTTTCGATGTAATCCAGCACTTCGCGTTTATCGAAGATGTGATTGCCCGAAGTCATCACGTCAACCCCGGCGGCGAACATTTCTTGCGCGATGCGGGCGGTGATCGAAAAACCTCCAGCGGCGTTTTCTACGTTAGAAACAACGAGATCAATTTCGCGCTGCTCGCGCAGGTCGTGCAGCCGCTCTTCGATCACCTGGCGACCGGCACGGGCGACCAGATCGCCCGTCATCAATACTCTGAACATAAATGGAAAGCCTTTCTAAACTGAAACGATGATCGGTAGTGGAATGCACGCGCGTGAATTGGTCAAGGCGTGGCAAACGGCTGAAGAAAAGTGACGAGGGCAACCGCTCAACCGTCGCATAGGGGTTCACATATAACCTGTTGTAGCAGGTGGGAAACCTAAAGCCCCGTGGTTCTGGCTAATGTCTCGGACGGTGCCGAGTGTGCCAACCGAACGGGAAAGTTGCTACGGCTTCCCTAGTTGTGAACTAGGTTAAATTGAATATCCCTACACTTACAAATATCGCAGAAACCCCTCGACGCGGCGGATACTAGCCAACGGCGCGCGGCACGGTCAATAGGCGATTCAGATAAATTTGCGTGCCAGAAATACGTATCAACACGGCTTGACCGTATTCTGTGCGCTGGCTATCCTCACGCCTTTTGCAAAACGGCTTAATGTTGAGAACCGCGCAATCGTGAGAGGTTGCGCTACATTTTTAGGAGAGTTTTTTCATGGCTTCGATCAAAGCGAATCAAATCCGCAAGGGTATGGTGCTGTTGCACAACAGCATTCCTCATCGGGTTATCGAGTTTCACCACCATACGCCCGGCAACTTGCGCGCGATGGTGCAAACCCGCATGCGCAACCTCAAGACCGGCAACACGATGGAACATCGTTTCAGTTCGACCGAATCAGTCGAACGCGCCATCTTTGAAGAACTGGAGATGACCTATCTTTATAACGAAGGCGATCTTTACTACTTCATGAACAGCGAGACTTACGAACAAATCGGCTTGACCGCAGAGGTGCTGGGCGACGGCGTCGGTTACCTGCTGGCCGAAACCGCGATTCGCGTCGAACTGTTTGAAGGCAATCCCATCGCCGTCACGCTGCCCGCCACCGTTGAATTAACCGTCATCGAGACCGAGCCTGAAATCAAAGGCGCTACGGTTAGCAACGTAGGCAAGCCCGCCAAAGTTGATACGGGCATCACGATTCAAGTTCCGGCTTTCATCAAAGAAGGCGACAAGATTCGCGTAGATACGACCGAAGGCCGTTATATGGAACGCGCCAAATAGTAAGCCGGTTGTCGGTTGCCGGTTGTTGGTTGTCGGTTAAAAGCGAGTGTGTTTTACCGATAACCGGCCACCGATAACCGGTCACCGGCCACCGATATGTTTTTGCTTTACAGCATTCTGCTCACCATCGTCTTCCTCGCCTGCCTGCCTTATTTCGCTTATCAAGCGTTAGTCAATCGCAAATACGTTTTGAATCTGCGCGAACGCATGGGGCGTTTGCCTGCGGACTTACAAGCTGATGGACGCGCTACGTTGTGGTTGCATTGCGTATCCGTCGGCGAAACGCTGGCTGCGGTGCCGTTGGTCAAAGCCTTGCACGCGCGCTTCCCGCAATATCGGCTGGTGATTTCGACGACAACGGCGACGGGGCAGGCGGTGGCGCGCGAACGTTTTAGCTCGTTTGCGGATGTCTGTTACTTCCCGTTTGATTGGCGCTTCACGGTGCGGCGCGCGTTGGCGGTCATTCGCCCGCAAGCCGTCATCTTGCTTGAGTCGGAGTTATGGCCGAACTTCTTGCGCGAGTGTCAGGCGCGGCGAATCCCTGTGCTGGTGGCGAATGGACGGATTTCAGATCGTTCGTTCGCGCGGTCTTCGCGTATCGCCTTGCTGCTGCGTTCGCTTTATCGAAAAGTAACGCGCTGGCTGATGCAAAGCGAAAAGGATGCGCAACGCGCGAAGACGCTCGGCGCGTTGAACGTCACGGTCAGCGGCAATTTGAAATACGACATTGGCCCGGGAAGCAATGAAGCTGGGCAAGGCGATAAGCTGGATGCGACAGCGCAGCAACTCAACGAACTGTTCGCCCTTGAAAGCACGCCGTTGATCGTCGCGGGCAGTACGACCGAAGGCGAAGATGAAATCGTATTGGCTGCGTTTGCGCTGTTGTCGCAAGGCGGTCAGGGAAGCGTGAGCGACCTGCCGCTGTCGCAAGAGTCGCCATTGGAAGGCTCAGGTCGCTCACGCTCCCCGTACCGCCCCCGCTTGTTGATTGCGCCGCGTCATCCTGAACGTTTCGCGCAAGTCGCCGAACTCATCGCCACGAGTGGATTCAATTGCACGCGCCGTTCGCAAGCCGACGCGCACAGCGCGCAAGCCGACATCATCTTGCTCGACACGATTGGCGAACTCGCCGCCGTCTATCAATTCGCTTCCGTCGTATTCGTCGGCGGCAGCCTGTTGCCTAAAGGCGGACACAACATTCTTGAACCCGCGCTTTATGGCAAGCCGATTGTCGTTGGGCCGCATATGTTCAACTTCCGCGACATTACGCTGGAGTTCCTGCGGCGCGAAGCCGTGATTCAACTCAAATCAAGTGACGAACTCGCTGCGACGTGGCAACGCTTTTTGACCGATGCAGCATTCGCACAACGGCTGGGCGACAACGCACGACAAACCGTCGCGGCCAATCGCGGTGCTACCGAAAGAACCGTCGAAGCCATAGCAGAACTGCTCAAGTGAATTATGTTTTTGCCACCTCTTGCACGTCCGTTAGCTTGGTTGCTCGCCAAACTTTATGAGTTCGGCGTGAGAGTCAGGCTGTGGCTTTATGCTCACGGTTGGCTGAAAACGTATCGCCTGCCCGCGCCTGTCATCAGCGTAGGCAATCTCACCGTCGGCGGTACGGGCAAGACGCCTTGCACGGCTTATCTGGCGAACCTCTTAACTCAGTCAGGCTTTCGCGTAGCCATTCTCAGTCGCGGTTATAAACGAACTACGAAAGGGATTGTCGAAGTCTCTGATGGCGAACACATTTTGTGTTCGCCGTTTGAAGCAGGCGATGAACCTTACTTACTGGCGCAACAATGTCGCGGCGTGCGTGTCGTCGTGGGGGCAGATCGTTACGCCGCTGGAATGCGGCTTTGGCAACGCGCTCACGTTGATGTGTTCTTGCTCGACGATGGCTATCAGCACATCCGTTTGCACCGCGACGTGAATCTGGCGTTGATGGATGCGCAGGAAGATTTGACGCAAGCCAAGCTGTTACCGCTAGGCCATTGGCGCGAACCCGTCGCAAGTTTGTCGCGTGCTGACGTTGTGATTCTTACGCGCGCGTCCGCTGAATGTAGGGCAGGTTTTAAACCTGCCCTACAGTTTGCCGTGCCAGTGATGACCGCCACGCACGAATTAGGTGAACTGCGCCGCTTGCCAGACGACGATCTGACGCCACTGGCGCAAATGAAGTTGCAACCGGTTTTTGCGCTCACCGCCATTGCGCAACCCGAACGATTCATTGACGACCTGCGACAAAACGAATTGAACGTCGTCGCGCAACAAACCTTCGCAGATCATCACCGCTACACGCTGGCTGAAATACAAAGTGTAATTGCTGCCGCGCAATCAGCCGGAGCCGCTGCCATTCTCACGACTGAAAAAGACGCGGCGAATTTGCCTGACGAACTTTGGCAGCGTGAATTACCGTTGCCGATTTATGCGGTGCAGCTTCGCTTCAACGTGATCGAAGCCGATGCCTTGCGAGATTTTGTGCTGCAACGTATTCAGCCGCCGCTGCTATTGAGTTAGTATGCCGTCGCATCCCAATTCTTCAGAGGTAAATTCATGAAGTTTCAAAAGCATATTATCTGTCTCGTCATTTCTGCCTTGTTGCTCGCGCAAGGCTGTTATCGCGCGTTGCCGCCAGTGGCAGCGACGCAAACGCCGCAAGCCAAGCCGGTGCGCCAACCGGTACGCGGGCAAAACGGCATGGTCGCTTCGGTCAGCGCGATTGCTTCGCAAGTTGGCGTTGACGTGTTGAAACGCGGCGGCAACGCGATTGATGCGGCAGTGGCTGTGGGGCTTGCGCTCGCGGTCGTCTGGCCTTCGGCGGGCAACATCGGCGGCGGCGGATTCATGGTGATTCGTCTGGCTGACGGACGCACGACGGCGATTGATTATCGTGAGATGGGGCCGGCGGCGGCGCATCGCAACGTTTATCTCGATGAGCAAGGCGAATACATCAAAGGCTCTTCGACCTATGGGCATAAAGCTGCGGGCGTACCCGGCGCGGTCGCGGGGATGGCTTATGCGCAGGAAAAATACGGCAAGCTCAAATGGGCTGACGTCGCGATGCCCGCGCACACGTTGGCGCGCGATGGTTTCACCGTCTGGCGGCAACTCGAACGCAGTTTGAAAAACGAAAAGATGTTGTCGAGTTACCCCGAAACGAAGCGCATCTTTTTGCGCAACGGCAAGCCTTATGTCGAAGGCGACATATTCAAAGAACCTGATCTGGCGGCGACCTTGTTGCGTACGATCAAGCGCGGGCCGCGCGAGTTTTATACGGGACAGACGGCGCGCTTGATCGAAGCCAGTATGCGCAAAGCGAGCAAGGGGCAGAAGCCTCAAGTTAAACCCTGGATGACGCGACAGGATTTGAAAAACTATAAAGCCGTCGAACGCGCTACGCTCAAGACGACCTATCGCGGACACGAAATCATCACGATGCCGCCGCCTTCGTCAGGTGGCATAGCGTTGATCGAGATGTTGAACATTCTCGAACGCTACGATTTGAAAGCGTTGGGCGCGGGTTCAGCACAGGAAGCTCATCTCAAAGTCGAAGCCATGCGCCGCGCATTCGCTGATCGTGCCGAATTTTTAGGCGATCCTGATTTCGTGAAAGTGCCGATGAAAGGGTTGATCTCGCGCGCTTACGCCGACAAGTTGGCGGCGACGATTGATCCTGAACGAGCTTCGACCTCAGAGGAAATCAAACACGGTGAACCCATCGCGTATGAATCGGAAGAGACGACGCATTACACCGTGGTTGATAAAGAGGGCAACGTGGTGAGTTGCACCACGACATTGAACGGCAGCTTTGGCAATGGCATTACGGTCGAAGGCGCAGGCTTTTTGCTCAACAACGAAATGGACGATTTCGCGCCGAAGCCCGGCTCGGCCAATATGTTCGGCTTGATTCAGGGCGAGAACAACGCGGTCGCGGCTAAGAAGCGTCCGCTGTCTTCGATGACGCCGAGCATCGTGTTAAAAGACGGCAAGCTGTGGTTTGCCGTAGGCTCACCGGGCGGCCCGACGATTATCAATACGGTGTTGCAGGTCATCATCAACGTGATTGACCACGGCATGGATATTCAACAGGCGATTGACCATCCGCGCATCCATCATCAATGGATGCCCGATGCCATCACCTATGAACCTGACGGCCTGACGCTCGATGTGCTAACGGCGCTGCAAACCAAAGGACACAAGCTCACCGACAAGCCACGTTATATGGGCGATGCCGAAGGCGTGATGATCGAAGCCAGCACGGGCGCACGGTTAGGCGCACACGATGCACGACTCGCGCAAAGTTCGGTTGGGTATTAGTCGGGTGAGTATGGCAACCTGTCAGGTCGCCATACTCATACTGCCTGATTCAATCTGTATCAAGAAAAGCCTAATATAAGTTTAACGTTGTATGAAAAGGTTTCATCCGCGATTCAGCTTGTTAAGCGAACGGATGAGGTTAAGTTGAACGATAGCAGTTGCTTGACTCGCAATCGCTGCCGTCTTGGACGTTGGCACGTTCATTGCAATCGCGTGCCTGTCCCAATTGAATGAACCAAAAATGGCAGGTGTTTCAACGTCCCTGAGACAACGCCAACTGATGCGACCCCACGCACTGATTTTTCCCCTCAAGCGAGTGATTGAAATGCCAAAAAAAATTCTAGTAGTGGAAGACGACTTAACGATGCGGGAAACCCTGTCGGCCTTGTTACGTCGTGAAGGTTTTGAGGTCGTGACGGCTTGCGATGGGTTAGAAGGCTTCACGCAAGCCCAGCTTCATACGCCTGATCTGGTCATTACCGATTTGAACATGCCGCTGCTCGATGGCGTAGCCCTCGCCCGCAAGTTACGCGACGAAACCGCGCTGATGAATTCGCCGATTCTCGCGTTGAGCGCGAATTTGAGTGATTACAATTTGCCCGAACGCATGAATTCAGGCATCACGCGCTTTTACGACAAAGCCGGACACGACGGGCCGAGTTTGCTTTCGACCGTCCACAAACTGCTGGAAACTTCGTCTTCAATTGAGTTCGCCTGAAGCGTAAAATTCAGCCGTAAAACTCTGGATGCAAAAAAGGCAGCAAGGCGAACGTCACTCCTTGCTCATAAAGTCGCAACCGATCAATCCGTCCATCAGAAAGCAGGCCAATCGCGCCTGCTTTTTGTTTTGAGTTCGACGCGCCAAAAAAACGATCATCGGCCTCGCCCAATTCCAAGCCTTCACGAACCAAAGCGGCTACGCCTTCGGGCAACATAAAGCGTCCCGATTGGCCGATGCCTACACGGTCTTGACGATTAACAACGACCATCCAGGCATAAGCCCACATGCCTTGCGGCGAATCGAAGACGCCGCCTTCGAGGCCTACGCCATGCGTAGCTTCTGGCGTCAACGCCAGCGCGTGTCGTGCGCGATTACGTGCGCCGATGAACATCTCTTTATCTGATGTTGGTTGATCGCTCACTTGCGAATCAGTGCTGACGCCAACGGTCTGCGCGTCGGGCCAGAACTGTTGCACGGCGTGCGTCACGCAATTGATTTTGACGGGATTGGTCGAGCCGACCGCGAAAAGAAAGTTACTCATCAGGCAGCGGCGAACTCAGCTTGAATGCGTTTAATCAGTTCCTGATAGGCGGCTTCAGGATTGGGTTTTAGGCGCATGAACGCTCGCAACGATGATTCTGCGTAATCGCGGTATTCTCGATATTCAGGGCGATTGCTTTGGGTTACCACCATGATGCGCGCGTAATCTTCTGCCAGCTTTTGCATGAAATTCTGGATTTCAGCGAGCAAGGCTTTACCCACCTCACCGTTGCGTAGCTCGTCTGATAAGGCTCCATATTTATTGCTGGCCCGCGCATAGAATTCGTTGTTGACGTTGGTGCGCAAGTAATAATTCAACGGGTCTTTCCAGCCCAGCTTGTCATCGCCTTTCACCGCAATTGATCGAGTCAAATAAAGCAACGCTTGTTCAGCGTTGTGATCTTTTACCCAAGCGTAATACCCCAAAAATTGATTGCCTGAGGCGAAGAGGCTGCGTCGGAAATTGTCCCAATCAGTTTGGCTAAGTTTTTGTTCGCCTCTGTCAGCCGAGGCAAAGACCTGTAAGGCTCTTTCCAAATAGGTTTTCACGCGCGCGGCGATTTTCACCTGTTCAGCTTCGCGGAATTCGTGCGTCATGCTGAAGCTGGTTCCTGCCAGCGTCATTTGCGCCAAGACATAGGGCAGATTGATCAGCGGCTCACCCGTCGAAAACAAATGGTTTAACTTGGCGGCGTTGGGCGCACCGCTGTAGTAATCACCCAGCGCCTTTTGAAACTCGTGCCAGTAACGCTCTGTGCCGTAGTTGATTACGAACTTGCTCGCGTGAACGAAATAAGCACTGGATGCACAAGTGCGAATTAACAGCAGAGAAAAGTTTTCGCAGAGAACCGTGTCTTTGTCGGTGTAACAAGCTGAATACCAAGCCCGTTCGATTTGAGGCGGCATAGCGTTTTGCCACTGCGCTCGCCAATTTTCATCGCCGCGCAAAGGTGCTTCGAGCAAGGTTCGCTCTAGTTTTTGTTTATCGGCAGCCGATTCAGATTTCGACTGAGTGGCAACAGGCGGCGCGCTCGCTTCAGGCGCATTATTCGTTGACGCGGCACTTTCGCTCGGCGCGGCGGCCGCCAGGGTTGCGGTGGAAGGCTTCGCTTTCGCTTCGTTCGGCGCGGTTGCCGTAGGAATTTGCGAAGGCACTGAAACCACCACCAAGTGATGCGGTAAAGCCGTCGGAATTTGTGATGGAGTCGAGTCAGTGACTGCCAGACTAGCTTGGGCTGGTTGAGCTGCGTGCGCCTTTTTCACGGCACGCGCTTTGACAGATTTGGATTTCTTGGCTGCGCGTCGCTGTGGCGCAGCGTTGAGCGTTGCGGCAGCGATGACAATCAACGAAAAGAGCGTTAAGCCATAACGCAAAAGGTACGAACGATAGACCGAATTTGTTTTCACGGCTGATCTCCTTGAAACGAGTTCTTAACAAAACCGAATGTAGGGTGTGACGATAACGCGCGGAAATTAACACAGCTTTTCGTCTCGTCACAACGAAGTTTGCAACTTCGGCACGAATGCGATGAGATGCGTGCCATTTGTTATGTCCGAACTAAGACCTATTGCCTTACACCTGTTCGAGCAAACCCTGCGCGCCATTGACGTAGAAAGCCTCGTCCGCCAACACCTGCAAAATGAATCGCCGACACTCAACGAATTCAAACGCATTGTCGTCATTGCTTTGGGCAAAGCCAGCGTACCGATGGCGCGCGCGGCGGAAAGCGTATTGGGCGAACGCTTGACCGATGGCTTGGTCGTAACCAACGCCGTGTTGGGCGCTCCGCCGCGACGATTGCCTTGCGTATTCGGCAGCCATCCGTTGCCCAATCGTGGCAGCGTGACGGCGGCGGATGCTGCGTTGCGATTGTTGCGCGAACACAATGCGCCAGACTCGTTAGTTATCTTTCTGGTTTCGGGTGGCGGTTCGGCGATGTTTGAAAAGCCGATTGATGAACGCCTCACGCTCGCCGACTTGCAAGCCGTCAATCGCGTATTGGTCAATTGCGGCGCGGTCATCGGCGAGATGAATGTCGTGCGGCGTTATCTCTCGGCGGTCAAAGGCGGCAGGCTCGCGGCGGCGGCTCAACGCGCGCGACAGGTTTCGTTGTATATCTCCGACGTGAACGCAGACGATCTTTCGACGGTGTCATCGGGGCCAACGCTGGCGAGTGCGATTCCGCGCGCGGCGTTTGACGAGATTGTTGCGCGCTATGATTTGAAGAACCAGTTTCCGCCACACGTTGCCGCGCTGCTCAACGAATTGCCTGATCTGCCGCAACCGCAAGCGACCAGCCGTTGCACGCATCACTTGCTGCTCGACAATCGGCGCGCGTTGCTGGAACTCAAACAACTGGCTGAATCTGAATACAACGCCATCGTAGAAATTGCTGAAGATTTCGTTGAAGGCGACGTGCAGCAAATGGCGCAGCTTCATCTCGAACGCCTCGCGGCCTTGCGCGACAGGCATCCCGGCAGGTTAGTCGCGCTGCTTTCGGGCGGCGAAGTCAGTTGCCCGGTACGCGGCGCAGGGCAGGGAGGCCGCAATCAGGAATTCGTTTTGCGCGTGGCCTTGCTGCTGAACGAGGGCGACGACATTGTGGTGTTGAGCGCAGGTACGGATGGCATTGACGGCAACAGTCTGGCGAATGGCGCGCTGGCTGATGCAACGACTTTGCTTCGTGGCGAACGCGCAGGAATGAACGCCGCCGACTTTTTGCAACGCAGCGATTCGTTCAACTTTTTGCATCAACTGGGCGATACGATCATCACGGGGCCGACGGGCAATAACGTGAGAGATATTCGGTTGCTGTTAGCGAGGTAAGCGATGACGCTGTTGGAATTGATGTGCGCAATTTGCCTATTTGCACCTATCGGAACCGCGATTGGTTCGTTGCGGCAAGCGCAACGTAGCTGGCTCGCCTATTTCTTTGCCGCAGTTATAGGTGGGGGAGTTGGATTTCTTTTTGCTTGGGCGATGAGGTCGTTGGCGGTTTATTACGGTTCCCGGTTAAACGAAAGGCCAGAGGCGGAACGTTGGTATGTGAATGCTCTTTTTTTGGTTGGCATGTATGTGTGGGTTTTCGTTGCTGCTGGTGTGGGAGGCTGGTTGCCCCAAGCGTTATTGAGATATTTATGAAAGGAATGAAAGTTCGCATCGGCATTGACGTAGGCGGCACCTTCACCGACGTAGTCATCATCAACAACGAGTCGCACGAACTCGTCGGGCAACTCAAGCTGCCGACTTCGCACGGGGCGCGCGAGGGCGTAGCGGCGGGCATCGTCGCGGCGCTCACGGCGGTGATGGAAAACTTCGCGTTGCAACCCGATGACGTGATGTTCATAGCGCACAGCACTACGCAGGCGACGAATGCGCTGCTTGAAGGCGATGTCGCCAACGTCGCCGTGCTGGGTTTGGGCAATGGCCTGGAAGGAATGTTGGCAAAGAATGCCACGCGCGTTCCGCCAATTGCGTTGACCGCGAACAAGAGCCTCACCGCGCAGCATCAATTCGTTAGCGCCACGAACAGCGCGAAGGGCGGCGCGCAAACGTCAGCTATCGAAACCGCGCTCGACATATTCAAAGCACAAGGCGCGCAGGTCATCGTCGCCAGCGAAGCCTTTTCAGTAGACCACGCAACCAAAGAACAGCAAGTCGCCGAACAAGCTCGTGCCAAAGGCATGCTCGCCACTACGGGGCACGAAGTCAGCAGCCTTTACGGCTTGCGCGTACGCACGCGCACTGCCGTCATCAATGCCGCCATCCTGCCCAAAATGATCGAAACCGCCGAGCTGACTGAACGCTGCGTCAAAGCGACGGGCATCGTTGCGCCGCTGATGATTATGCGTTCTGACGGCGGCGTGATGAGCGTCGGCGAAGTCCACAAGCGCCCGATTCTCACGATGCTCTCAGGCCCCGCCGCGGGCATCGCAGGCGCGCTGATGCACGAGCGCGTGTCAGACGGCATCTTCATCGAAGTCGGCGGCACGAGCGCAGACATCTCGGTGATTCGTGATGGACAACCGGCTACGCGACCGGCGCGGTTGAACGGACATCGGATGTATTTGAATACTTTGGATGTGCGAACACTGGGCGTTGGCGGCGGTTCGATGATTCGCGCCGTGAAAGTCGGTGACGAAATCGCCGAGATTTTTGACGTAGGCCCGCGCAGCGCCCACATCGCCGGTTTGGGCTATGCCTGCTTCGCCGAACCGACTGAATTCGATGAAGCCGAGATTGAATTGATGCAACCGACGGCGAGCGATGCCGCCGATCATTTGGTGATTCGCACGACACAAGGCAAGCGTTATGCAATCACTACGACGTGCGCCGCGAACTTGCTCGGCTTGGTCAAGCCCGAACATTTTGCTTACGGGAATCAGGTCTCAACGGTTCGTGCTTTTGAGTTATTAGACAAAGCGTTTGGCCGCGAAGAGCGCGGCGCGCACGATCACGCCGAAAGAATTTTGCAACTGGCTTGTCGCAAAATCGAAAAGACCATTGACGAACTGATTGCCGAATACCAACTCGCGCGCGATCAGGTCGTGTTAGTTGGCGGCGGAGGCGGCGCGGCTTCGTTGGTTCCGTTTGCGGCCAGACTGATGAACTTTGAACATCGCATCGCGCGCAACGCTGAAGTCATTTCGCCGATTGGCGTAGCGATGGCGATGGTGCGCGACACGGTCGAACGCAACATTGTTGACCCTTCGCCCGAAGACATTCTGAAAGTCCGCCGCGAAGCCGTCGAAGCCGCCATCGCCGCCGGAGCCGTGGCCGCCAGCATCGAAGTCCAGATCGAAGTAGACAAGCGTCGCAATCTGGTGCGTGCGACGGCGATGGGTACGACTGAACTCAAACGGCGCGATGGCGAAGCGAAAGAAATCAGTCTCGATGATTGCCGCCAAGCGGCGGCGCGTTCGATGCGAGTCGAACAAGCTGAACTCGCCGCGCAAACGTCGGGCTTTTATGTTTTCACGGGCGAACAAATTGCTCCGTCGTTTTGGGGGTTGTTCAAATCGCACAAGCCGCTGTTGCGTGTGACTGACCGCACTGGCGTGATTCGTTTGCAACGCGGACGCGCCCGCGTCAGCGCGACGACGCTGGCGCATTTGACCGACGAACTCACACGCGCCGTTGAAGCGTTGACCGATTACGGCGACGCGGGGCGCACGATCCCCGATGTGTTTATTTTGTACGGCGCGCGCCTCGCCAACTTTGCCGGGCTTGCCGAACTCGAACAGTTGCAAGCATTGGTTGAAGTCGAATTGCGTTCGCTTGAATCAACCACGCCGCTCGTCGTCATCGCTTGCCCAAAACAGCTTTGATGTCGCAAAGTAAAAGCCGTGAGAAATCGTCGTCGTCTAAATCAACTTTCTGTGCGGCTGTGCCGCAGTGATGTGCGGAAAGGCTGCGCCTTTCCGGTAGGCATGCTCTTGATAATGGGGCTATGCCCCCAACGTCGCTGGGGGCGTAGCCCCGGGGAAATGTCAAACGCCTCACGGAAAGGCAGAGCCTTTCCGCACATCACTGCGGCACAGCCGCAAAAGACATTTATCATTCAAGCTGTGTCAAGATTGTTGCCGCTTATGATTTGGCTAGTGATTGCTTTCCCCAGCTTGGCTTTTGCGCAAACACCGAACTCGCCTGCTCTACCAGCGAATGCCATCACCCTTGATGACGAACGCGGACGCGCCGAACGCGGACAGGCC
>JAYSVR010000012.1:0-28848 GCA_043718445.1 Acidobacteriota bacterium
AGGCAGCGCCTTCATCACCGGCCTCACGAACTCGCTCAACTTCCCGCGCCAGAGCGCCTTGCAAGCCGACAATCGCGGCGGCAACGAAGCCTTCATCACGCGGCTGAGTCCGGCGGGCAATGCGCTGTTTTATTCGACCTATCTAGGCGGCAGCGGCGACGACAGCGGCGGAGCCATTGCCGTTGACAGTCGTGGCACGGCTTATCTCACCGGCGCGACTTCATCGCCTAATTTCAACATTCAGTTTCCGCTGTTTGCTTACGGCGGCGGCACCGATATTTTCGTAGCGAAAATTCTGCCTGACGTAACGGCTTCGCTCGCGCCCGCGACGCTTGAGATTCAACCCGGCGCAACCGGCGTATTGACGCTCACGTTGAATCCGCCGCAAGCCAACGCGATCACCGTCACGCTCACGTCCAGCAATCCATCAATCGCCACGCTGCCCGCGACGATTACCGTTTCTGCCAACACCAACAGCGCGACCTTGATTGTCTCAGGCATCGCCACCGGCGCGGCGACGATCACGGCGATATTGCCCTCCGCGCAAGGCGCAGGCATAGCGACCGCAAGCGTCACCGTAGCTTCCGTCTCATCCGGCGGACTCGAAGCCGACGTAGCGCCGCGCCCCAACGGCAACGGCTCTCTGAGCATCGCGGATTGGGTGCAAGTCGGACGTTTCGCCGCCGGACTTGATAACACGCAAACGGCAGGCGAATTCCAGCGCGCCGATTGCGCTCCGCGCGACGCACGCGGCAACGGTTCTTTAAGCATTGCCGATTGGGTGCAGGCCGGACGTTATGCCGCCGGACTCGATCCTGAAACGCCAACAGGCGGGCCCGCTGCTTTGGGAGTGTTGAGTGCGGAGTGCGGAGTGCGGAGTTGTGAAGACGAGGCGCTCTCTTTGGCTGATGGGGTTGTGAACGGTTCGGTGAGTGCTAGTTTTTCAGGCAGAGAACTCCGCACTCCGCACTCCGCACTCCGCACTCAACAAGCGCGGGCGTTGCGAGTGGTCAACGCGCAACTCGCGCGCGGACAGCAGGGCATCGTCACCGTCGAGATTGACGCGCAAGGCAATGAGAACGGCATCGGTTTCAGTTTGGATTTCGACACGGCGCAACTGAGTTTCGTCAACGCCGCGATGGCGAGCGAAGCGGGTACACCTGCGCTCAACGTCAACGCCGCCCAAGCTGCCAGTGGGCGTATTGGCTTTGCGTTGGCTTACAACGCGGGGCAAAGCATCGCGGCGGGCAAACGCAAACTGCTTACGTTGACGTTTAACGTAGCGGCGAATGCGACGGCGTCAACGACGACGATTAACTTTAACGACCGACCCGTTACGCGCGAAATCGTCAACGCGAATGCTGAGACGCTGACCGCTACGTTTGCCCCAGGCACGCTGTCGCTGGTTGGCGCAGTGGCTTCGGTCTCAGCGGCGAACTATGCGGCGAATGCGCTCGCGGCTGAACAGATCATCGCGGCGTTTGGTGGCGGCTTGGCTTCAACGACTGTCGTCGCCAACAGCTTGCCCTTGCCGACTACGCTCGCAGGCACGACGGTGAGCGTACGCGATGCGCAAAACATCGAACGCCTCGCGCCGCTGTTTTTCGTCTCGGCCAATCAGGTCAATTACCTGATGCCTGCGCCAACCGCGCTGGGCGCTGCGACGGTGACCATCACCAGCGGCGACAGCATTGTTTCGATTGGCACTGCCACGATTGGCTCGCTTGCGCCGGGCTTGTTTACGGCCAACGCTTCCGGTTCGGGCTTGGCTGCTGCGGCGCTGTTGCGCGTCAAGGCCGACGGCTCGCTCGCTTATGAAAACGTAGTGCGCTACGACACGGCGACCAGTCAATTCGTAGCCGTACCGATTGATCTCGGCCCCGAAAGCGATCAGGTGTTTCTGTTGCTCTTCGGCACAGGCATTCGCGGACGCGCGGCCTCAAGTTCGGTGACGGCGCGTTATGCCAATACGATCAGCGGGGAAGTCTTGTATGCAGGCGCGCAAGGCGATTTGGTGGGGCTGGATCAAATCAACGTCCGCGTACCGCGCAGCCTGATCGGACGCGGCGAAGTCGAGTTGGTGGTTTCAGTGGATGGGCAATTTACGAATACCGTGCGCGTAGCGGTTAAATGAAGCCTGTGCAAATAAAGCTCTAATAGTTTCAATTGCTTGAATCGGCGAAGCCTGTGGAGTGCGGTGGCTTTGACGCCGCTTTCCCACGTTTCCCGATCTGCGTCTATTGCGGAGACTTGAGAAAGCGGCGTCAAAGCCGCCGCGCTCCATAGGCTTCGCCATCCGCCAAATTCGCCCAGATTCAGGTTAAATTAAGAAAGCCGTTACAGCGTAAACACTTCGGCGATGCCAATGCCACGATCTTCGGCGGTAGCTTTGAGATGGCCTGAAACATCGTCAGCACCGCGCGATTGGCCTTCCCACACGATGAGCGCGGCGAGGTCGGTGTGGGTTTTAATCGCCAGCGATTGCGCTTCGTTCAGAATGTCTAGATTGCCCGCAAACCACGTCGCGTTATCGTTGGGATCGTGCGTGGCTTCAACCAAATCGCCTGAAGCCATCGCCTCGTCAATCAGCCGGTCATATCTTTCCCCCCAGTTGCCGCCGCGATCTACGACTGACATCGCGCGGAACTGAAAGCGGTCGAAAGGCAATACGATGCGGCGACGCAGGCCGAGTTCGGCGGCGGCTTCGAGCGCGAGAATGTCTGCGCCGCAGGCCGCTGCGCAAACCAAGCCGGTGACGCCGTGCGTTTGCATGAATTCAGCGATGCGAGTTTTGACCGCCGCGAGATTGGCGGCGGGGAAGCGCGGCGTGGCTGTGTTAGGGGCGTCTACGCGGCGACCAGCCAGGGCGATAATCATTTGCGTGCTTTCCTTTGGTTAGTGTTTGAAATGGCGCATGCCGGTCAAGACCATGGCGATGCCATGTTCGTTGGCGGCGGTGATGGAATCTTTATCTTTCAACGAACCGCCGGGTTGAATGATCGCCGTGATGCCATGCTTGGCGGCTTCGTCAACGCCGTCGCGGAAGGGGAAGAAGGCGTCAGAGGCCAGCACAGAGCCTTTCAATTCGAGCAGGGCTTTTGACGCGCCGAGTTTGACGGAATCTACGCGCGACATTTGGCCTGCGCCTACGCCGACGAGTTGGCCGTCTTTGGCGTAAACAATCGCGTTCGATTTGACGTGCTTGCAGATTGCCCACGCGAATTTCAAGGCGCTCATTTCTTCTTCTGTTGGTTGCCGGTCACTCACGACTTGCAGCTTTTCTTCGTCCCATAGCAATCCGTCTTTTTCCTGAACCAAAACGCCGCCGCTGATCTTGCGAATCTCAAGGGAGTGCGGAGTGCGGAGTGCGGAGTGCGGAGTTTCTGAGTCAGCCATTCGCAAGACGCGCAGATTCTTTTTTGCGGCGAGTACGTCACGAGCGCCTTGTGTGAATTCAGGCGCGATGATGACTTCGGCGAACATCTCGGCAATCTCTTGGGCGGCGGCTTCGTCTACGACATTGGTGAAGGCGATGATGCCGCCGAAGGCTGACACGGGATCAGTTGCTTTGGCTTTGTGAAAGGCTTCGAGCGCGGAGGGCGCGACGCCTACGCCACAAGGATTCGTGTGCTTGATGATTGCGCAAGCGTGCAGCAGCTTGCTTGCGTCTCCATTCGCTTTGATCAGGTGCAGCCGCTTGAGTTCCATCGCCAGTTCCCACGCGCCGTCAGCGTCAATCAGGTTGTTGTAAGAAAGCTCCTTTCCTTGCAACTGTTCGGCGTTGGCAATGCCAAGCTCAGTGCTGCCTGCGATGCGATAGAGCGCAGCGTGCTGATGCGGATTCTCGCCGTAGCGTAAGCTCGCGGCCTTCTCTAAATGCAACGGCAGGCTCTGCGGCATTCCGTCATCGTTGGACGAATCCGGTCGTCCAGCCAAATAGCGCGCAATCTCTTGATCGTAACTCGCCGTATGTTGAAACGCCTTGGTCGCTAAACCGTAACGCGTTTCCTGCGACAGCGCGCCGCCGTTGGCATCAAGCTGCGCGGCGATGTCTGCGTAATCAGCCGCGTCTACGATGACGGCTACATCGTTGTGATTTTTCGAAGCTGAGCGAATCATCGCGGGGCCGCCGATGTCTATGTTTTCGATGGCTTCTTCGAGCGTCACGTTCGGCTTTTGAATCGTCGCGCGAAACGGATAGAGATTGATGACGACCAGATCAATCGGCACGATGCCGTGTTCGTCCATTTTGGCGCGGTGTTCGGCGTTGTCACGAATGCCCAGCAAGCCGCCGTGTACTTTAGGATGCAGCGTCTTCACGCGGCCATCCATCATTTCGGGGAAGCCGGTCAAATCGCTGATGTCGCGGGTTGCCAGACCGGCTTCGCGCAACAGCTTCGCCGTGCCGCCGGTCGAGACGAGTTCGATGTGGTGTTTGACGAGCGTCTGGGCGAAGGCGACGAGGCCGGTTTTGTCAGAGACGCTGATGAGCGCGCGAGTGATGATTTTGAGCGAAGTAGTCACGATAATCTGGATAGTTTCCTTTTTTTTAGAGTTAAAAAGATCAGTAAAGTTCAAGCCGAGAGCGCCGAAACATGTAATCGCGCGCCTTCATTCATCGGCCTGATGCGTATCTCGACATCACGATTCAGTCGCACCAGCAAGTCGAATAGCTGTGAGAGCGGTAAATCTACGAATCTCCCTTTCAACAAATCTGATGCCACAGGCGCAGGCAAATCCAACAGTTTGGCTGTCGCTTCTTTTCGCAGCTTGCGTGCCTTCAGCACAGTATAAAGCTCAAATACCAAGGCAGAGCGCATTAGTCGTTCTTCTGGATTCGGCATGCCTAAATCGGCAAACACATTGTCGGAACCTGTTGTCACGAACCTATCTTCCATACTTTTTCAGTTTACGATAGAGCGTTGAAAGATCAATCCCCAACAATTCAGCCACGCGCGTCTTATCGTCATTTTCGCGTTCGAGCGTTTCGAGAATGTGGCGGCGTTCGAGTTCGTCCATCGTCATCACGCAGCCATTCAAATCACGAATCGCCAGCGGCGCGTTTTGCAGCATCGCTACAATTTTTGGTGGCAGGTGCTGCAACTCGATGCGGTCGTCGCTCAAGGCTACGGCGCGTTCGATGGCGTTTTGCAATTCGCGTACGTTGCCTCGCCACTCGTAATTGATGAGCGCCTGCATCGCTTCGTCACTGAGGGAGCGTTCGGGAATGCCCAAGGCGCGCGAGTATTTCTGTACGAAGAAACGCGCCAGCAACGGTACGTCTTCGCGGCGTTCGCGCAACGGAGGCAACGTGAGGCTGATAACGGCGAGACGGTAATAAAGATCGTCGCGGAATTTTTGTGAAAGGGAATCTTCTTCGAGGTTGCGATTGGTGGCTGAAACGATGCGCGCGTCGAAGGGAACGGGTTTCGTAGCTCCCAACGGCGTGACTTCGCGTTCCTGCAAAGCGCGCAACAGTTTGACCTGCAAAGACGCAGGCATTTCGCCAACTTCATCCAGAAAGAGAGTTCCGCCGTCGGCGGCTTTGAGCAAGCCCGTCTTGTTGGCGTGCGCTCCGGTGAACGCGCCTTTGACGTAACCGAACAGTTCCGATTCCAACAGGTTTTCGGGCAGCGCGCCGCAGTTGATGGCGATGAACGGGCCGTCGGCGCGTTGCGAGTTGTAATGCACGGCGCGCGCAATCATCTCTTTGCCCGTACCCGATTCGCCCTGAATCAAAACGCTAGTTGGCGTGTTGGCGATTTTTTCTACGAGCTTGAAAATCGCGGTCAGTGCATCCGAACGTCCGATAACGTTCTCAAAGTTATAACGTCCTTTGAGTTCGCGTCGCAGCGAACGATTCTCACGAAACAACTCTGCCTGACGCAGGGCATTGCGGACGGCTTGCAAAAGGTCTTCGTTGATAAACGGCTTGGTGATGTAATCGTAAGCCCCTTTGCGCAAGGCTGCGATGGCGGTCTCGACCGAAGAAAACGCCGTGATCATAATCACCAATGCCTGAGCATCTATCTGCTTGATGCGGTCGAGCAATTCGATGCCGTCGAGCTTGCCCAATGCGATGTCGCTGATCGTCAACGCAGGCATCTCGGCGGCGAACGATTCCAGCGCCTGTTCACCACTCGCGGCGGCGATGACGCGATAGCCTGCGTCAGTGAGCAAGTCAGACAAAATCGTCCGCATCAGGTCTTCGTCTTCGGCAATGAGAATGGTTGGTGATTGGGTCATACGCAGTGAAAATCCTTTTGGGCAGGCACGATAACTCAACTCTGGCGCAGCGTCATGCTTTCGCAATTCTCGCCGCTTATTCGAGGTAAAGCCTATCCTGTGAAATTCTGGTTCAGTTTTCCGAGAATGACTCGTAACCAAATGATATGACCTTTAGAGTTTTTGACGTGATCGTTATAGCCTCGCGTATCTTCCTGTAGTAAATTCACAACGTATCGGCAGGGCTTGGCGTCTGACATCCAGATCAAGTCAGAACGGTTTTTACGAACGATAACGGCTGTTGCCGCAGCTTAACGACATCACAAACAAGTTGGAACGATTTCGATGAAAAAGAGCATCGTCCATTTTCTCAAGCACGGCCTCGTGCTGTTGGCAGGCGCGTTGTTTTCGTTGCCTTATCTCGCTACCAGTAAGGCGCAGCAGACCTCTTCTGTCGGTTTTTCAAAAGAAGGTATTGAATTTTTCGAGCAGAAGATTCGCCCCGTACTCGTCAACCAATGTTACCAATGCCACAGCGTGCAATCGAAAAAACTAGCGGGCGGATTGCGGCTTGATACGCGCGCGGGAATGTTGAAAGGCGGGGCTTCGGGCGAACCGGCGATTGTGGTCGGTGCGCCGGAAAAGAGCTTGCTCATCAAAGCGATTCGTTACGCTGATGCCAAGTTGCAGATGCCGATGGGTAAGCCATTGCCCGCCGCGGTCATCCGCGATTTTGAAACGTGGATCAAGCTGGGCGCGCCTGACCCGCGCGAAGAAACGGCGATTGCTAAAACTGAAAGTTACGATTTTATCGAAGCCAAAAAGTTTTGGTCGTTTCAGCCGCTCAAAGCCGTCACAGTTCCTGCCGTTAAACATCAGTCGTGGGTGAAATCGCCGATAGACAATTTCATTCTCGCTGCACTGGAAAAGAAAAATCTCAAACCTGTCAGCGATGCCGACCAGCGCACATTGATTCGTCGCGCGACGTTCGATCTGACGGGCTTGCCGCCGACGCCGCGCGAGATTGAAGCATTCGTCAATGACTCGTCGCCGAATGCGTTTGAGAAAGTCGTAGACCGTTTGCTCTCAAGTTCAGCTTACGGCGAACGCTGGGGACGGCATTGGCTCGACTTGGTGCGCTATGCCGACACGGCGGGCTGTGCGTCAGATTTTCCCGTGCCGTCGGCTTATAAATATCGCAACTACGTCATTCAGGCGTTCAACGACGACAAGCCATACGATCAATTTATCCGCGAACAACTCGCGGGCGACTTGTTGCCGGTGAAAAGTACTGACGAAAAAGCGGCAGATGTTGAACGGCAGGAAAAAATTATCGCTACGGGTTATGTCGCTATTACGCGGCGCTTCGGTTCGCGCGACACCGATGACAACCTGATGATTGACGACACGATTGATAATGTGGGCAAGGCATTTTTAGGCTTGAGCGTATCGTGCGCGCGCTGTCACGATCACAAGTTCGACCCGTTGCCGACGCGCGACTATTACGCGCTCTATGGCATTTTCAAAAGCACGCAATACGCTTTTCCCGGCACTGAGATTTACGCGCATCCGCACAGCCTAACGCCGCTCGTCAAAGGCACAGCCGCCGAACCGTTCACGAAATATCAGGACGAAGTGCGCAAGCTCGAATTGAAACGCGAAGCCTTACAGGTCGAACGCGGTTACGTGAAGGGGCGGCAAAATCGACAGCAGGCGGCTTCGTCCGTGTTGGCGTCGGCGACGGGCAAAGGCATCGAAACCGATCAAGTCGGACGCATCATTGATCCCAACAAGCTCGGCGAAGAAGACCACGACGATCGCAATCGCCTCGCGGGCAAGGCTTCGCAGCGCAGCATCGCCGAGATCGAAGCTGAACTCGACAAAGTGAAATTGCGGCTGTTTGAATTGACCGAGCCACCCCGCGTCGAACGCGCTTACGCCGTGGCGGAAGGCGCGGCGACTGACTCGCGTATTCAACGCAAAGGCGATAACAAAAACCTCGGCGAGCTTGCGCCGCGCGGCTTTTTGCAAATCCTCGGCGATAAACATTTGCCCGCGCACTATCAGGGCAGCGGACGCCGCGAACTCGCCGAGTGGATTGCCGATGCGGGCAATCCATTGACGGCGCGCGTGATCGTTAATCGCATCTGGCTGCATCATTTCGGCAAAGGCCTGGTGCCAACGCCCAACGATTTCGGGGTGCGCGGCCTTGCGCCGACGCATCCCGCATTGCTCGATTACCTCGCGGCGCAGTTCATCGCCGACGGTTGGTCGTTCAAAAAGATGCACCGCCGAATGATGCTTTCCCGCACCTATCAACTCTCCAGCACCGACGAGGTGACGGCTGCAAAAACTCCGCACTCCGCACTCCGCACTCCGCACTCAGAGGATGCGACGAACAATTGGCTTTCGCGTTTCAATCGCCGCCGCCTTTCGGCTGAAGAGATCAGAGACGCGATGCTGTCGGTGAGCGGTACGCTCGAACCCAACGTAAATGGCCCGCATCCGTTCCCGCTCGAAAAAGATTGGCGCTATTCCGTTCACAATCCGTTTGTCGCGGCTTATGAACACCACGGGCGCGGCGTTTATCTGATGCAGCAACGCATCCGCCCGCATCCGCAACTGGCGATCTTTGACGGAGCCGATACGAATGCCGCGACGGGTGAGAGGATGTTAAGCACTACGCCGTTGCAGGCACTGTTTATGATGAACGATCCGTTTGTGCATAAGCAGGCCGATGCCTTCGCCGTGCGCGTAGGGCTGGCGTTTTCAGACGACACGCAACGAATTGATTACGCTTATCGCCTCGCGTTTGGACGCAAGCCGACCACCGATGAACTCAAAAAAGGCTTGGCTTACTTGCGCGATGTCCGGCCTGAACTGGCTTCAGTAAAAGTAGAAGAGGAAGCGCAGACGCGCGCCGCACTGGCGAGTTACTTGCGCGTGTTGTTGAGCAGCAACGAATTCGTTTTTGTGGATTGAGACTTTTCACTGACAGAAAAATGTTGGCAGAAAAATGCTGGATTATTTTTCTGCCCCAATTTTTCTGTCAGACAAGCGGGCTACGAATCATCACGATTCGCGTCGTTAAGCGAATTCGTTTTATGAATTGAGACTTTTCACTGACAGAAAAATGTTGGCAGAAAAATGCTGGATTATTTTTCTGCCCCAATTTTTCTGTCAGACCAGCGAGCTATGAATAACCACTATTCGCGTCGTCAAATGATTCATTCGCTGCTCGGCGGATCGCTAGTGTTCCCCGGCATCGTCAGCGAGTTGTCAGCGACTCCGCACTCCGCACTCCGCACTCCGCACTCCGATAATCCGCTCGCGCCGCGTCTGCCGCACTTTCCGACCAAAGCGAAGCGCGTCATCTTCCTCTATTCAACCGGCGGCGTAGCCCAGATGGAAACCTTCGACCCGAAACCGAAGCTCGTTGCTGCCGCTGAACAAAAAGGTTTGGGCGCGAATGGGCGCTTGCTGTTGCGTCCGCTGTGGGATTTCAAGCCGAACGCGCAATGCGGCACTGAGGTGAGCGATTTGTTTCCGCACCTGCGCGAGATGATGCACGAAGTTTGCGTGATTCGTTCGATGAAGACCGATCACAACGAACACTTTCAGGGCACGCTCGGCATGCATACGGGTTCGGTCACGTTCAAACGCCCGTGCATGGGTTCGTGGGTGAGTTATGGCTTGGGCACTGAAAATCAAAACCTGCCTTCGTTTATCGTACTCGCGCCTTATCTGCCTTATGCGGGCGGGCAAGTTTGGAGTTCAGATTTCCTGCCCGCCGTGCATCAAGGCACGCGCGTGATTCCGGGCAGCGAACCGATCCCAGACCTCGCGCGGCGCTCGCCTAGTGACCGCATTCAACAACGCGAACTCGAATTGCTCGCCGATCTCAATTCGCAACATTTGCTCACGCGCGCGAACGATTCGCCGCTGGCGGCGCGCTTGAAATCATTCGAGACGGCTTTCGGGATGCAGCAACAAATGCCGGAGGTTTTGGATTTATCGAAAGAGACTGACGCAACGCTCAAGCTCTATGGCATCACGCGTGACGATACGAAAAGTTATGGCTGGCAATGTTTGGTCGCGCGGCGACTGGCTGAACGCGGCGTAAGGTTTATCGAACTCATTGATACGGGTTCGTCGAATAACTGGGACGGACACAGCAATATCAAGGGCTATGAAAAGTTGGCGCGTAACATTGATCAGCCGATTGCCGGATTGTTACGCGACCTGAAATCGCGCGGGATGCTCGACGACACGCTGGTTGTATGGACGACGGAATACGGTCGCACGCCGTGGACGGATCAACCCGACGGACGCGGCCATCATAATTTTGTCTTCAGTTCCTGGATGGCGGGCGGCGGCGTGAAACCGGGCATCACTTACGGTCAGTCGGATGATTACGGCGATCAGGTCGCAGAAAACGAAGTCCATCTGCACGACTTTCACGCGACGATTTTGCATCTGTTGGGCTTCGATCATACGCGGCTGACTTATCGCCACGGCGGACGTGATTACCGGTTGACTGACGTACATGGCAACGTCGTCAAAGGCATTTTGACTTGATGCTGGCTTGAGTTGGATAACGCCGAACTCTTTCATTGAATGCGACACTGATGCCTGTACTGGAGCGGCGAACTTCCCGTCACTTTGCGAAAGACCACGCCGAAATAACTTTGGTCGCAAAAGCCCACGGCTTGGCTAACTTCAGAAACCGTTAAGTCGGTTTTGGTGAGCAGTTCCTCGGCCTTCGCGACGCGAAAATGATTGAGGTAGTTGATGAAAGATTGCGCCGTCACTTGTTTGAAAAAACGCATGAAGTGGGACTCGCTCATATTGACAATCTCAGCCGCCGCCGTGACCGAAACAGGTTCCCCGAAATGAGTTTCCAGAAAAGCGAAGAGCGGAGTCAGTTGCTCAATCGCCCGCTGCTTGCGATTGAAGGTTTCCACTGTTCCCTGATGATCGGCGTAATGATTGACCAACTGGATGAGGATCATTTTTAGATACGTTTTGACGGTGAGGCGCGCCCGCGTCGTGGCGGCGGGCAACTCGGCGTGCGTACGATTGATGAGGTCAACGATCTGCGCCGGGACGCCGGTGTTGCCGTTTATGATGTGCGGGAAGTTTGCGCCCTGCATTAAAAACGGCATCAGATATTCGACTTCTTCTCCGGTGGCATCGGTCGCACGAATCAATTCCGGTAAAAAATAAAGGGTGGTGGCTTTGACCTGACCGGCGTCTTTTTTCTTCTCCGGCCATCGAATGGTGTGGTATTGCGTGCTGCTGATGACCGCCAGATCACCGCTGCGCATGAGGAACTCGCGCTCTTGTACGCGACAGATGAGTTCACCTTTTTGCAGATAAAAAAGCTCGAAATAATCGTGCCGGTTCAGGCGGATGTGATGGCGTTTATCCCAGACGTAAAAACGTACGTCCAAAGGAAACACAGGATCGAACGGCCAGACGTGCAGCCCCTCTGCGTTGATTTGTGGATCAATGAGTGAAAAGGCATTTTCCCAGTGCGGTTTTGACATGACGCGCGAATGCTACTGCGGCATAAGCGGTTTTCCAAATGATATAATCCTTAGAGTATTTAACGTGATCGTTATAGCTGAACGCCTCATCACTATAATAAATTCGTGGCATATTGGTGGAGCCTGACGTCTGACGGTCAGGTTGAGCAGGCAGGATTATCACAAACGGCAAAGGCCGTTGCCGCAGCTAAACCAAAGACAACTTGGAATAATGACTGATTTACGCTTTGCAATTGTGGGAACGGGATTCTGGGCGCGCTATCAACTGGCGGCGTGGCAAGAAGTCGCGGGAGCCAGGTGCGTTGCGCTTTGCAATCGCCATCGCGGAAAGGCCGAAGAACTGGCGCGCGCATTCGACGTGTCGGCGGTTTACGACGATCCGCAGGAGATGTTGCGGCGCGAGCAACTTGATTTTCTGGACTTCATCACCGATGTGAAAACGCATAGTCCGTTGGTGCATCTGGCTGCCGCGCATCGGCTGCCCGTCATCTGTCAGAAACCCATGGCAACGACGCTGGCCGAAGCCACCGAGATGGTGCGCGTTTGCCGTGAAGCCGACGTGCCTTTTTTCGTACACGAAAACTGGCGTTGGCAAACACCGCTGCGACAACTCAAATACGAATTGCAGCGCGGGGTGATCGGGAAGCCGTTTCGCGCGCGGTTGCATTTTTGTTCCAGCTTTCCGGTCTTCGACAACCAGCCGTTCCTGAAAGAACTGGAGCAATTTATTCTGACCGACATCGGCAGCCACATTCTCGACACGGCGCGCTTTCTGTTCGGCGAAGCCACGACGCTTTATTGCCAGACGCATCGCATTCACAAAGACATCAAAGGCGAAGATGTCGCCACCGTGATGATGACGATGGAGGGCGGAATGACCGTGACCTGCGAAATGAGTTACGCCAGTCGCACCGAACACGAACGCTTTCCCCAAACTTACGTTTACATCGAAGGCGAAAAAGGCTCGCTCGAACTCGGCCCTGATTACTGGGTTCGCGTGACGACTGAATCCGGCACCTGCGCGCGTCGCCATCCGCCGCCACGTTATGATTGGGTAGACCCCGCGTATGAGTTGGTGCAAGCCAGCATCGTGCCTTGCAATGCAGATTTGCTGGCGGGGCTGCGCGGCGAGAAGCTGGCGGAAACCACGGGAGAAGATAATTTGAAGACCGTGCAATTGGTCTTCGCGGCTTATGAATCGGCTGGCAGCGGCAAAATCATCTGCTTCTCTCACGACGGTCTGGCAAGCTAAACGGGGCCAGCTAGACCAAGTAAGTAACGACAACCACGAAAATTTGCGGAGAACTAATGCGATGAACAGACTCTTTCAATTACTTAGCGCGATGTTCCTTTGCACGACGAGCCTCGTGGTCTTCGCTTCCACCGAAGCCAATCGCATGGTGGAATTCAGTTTTACCTCCGCGCAGGCCTACGACGACCCATTCAATGAAATCACGCTGGAGGCTGTCTTCACTGACCCGTCGGGCGGCAGGCGGCGCGTGCCTGCCTTCTGGGCCGGAGGCACGACCTGGCGCGTGCGTTACGCTTCGCCGGTCACAGGCACGCATCGTTTTCAGACCGAATGCAGCGACACTCGCAACGCGGGATTGCACGGCGTGCGCGGCGAAGTGACGATCACGCCTTACACGGGGAAGAACCCGCTGTTCCGGCACGGCGCGATTCGCATCGCCGATGACCGGCGTCATTTCGCGCACGCCGACGGCACGCCGTTTTTCTGGCTCGGCGACACGTGGTGGATGGGACTCGTGAAACGGCTGCGCTGGCCCGAAGATTTCCAGCAACTGACTGCCGACCGCCGCGACAAGGGCTTCACGGTGATTCAAATCGTAGCGGGGCTTTACCCGGACATGCCAGCCTTTGACGAACGCGGTCTGGGCGACAATGGTTTCCCTTGGGAAAAGCTTTATGGGCGCATGCGCCCCGAATACTTCGACGCTGCTGACCAGCGCATTCAGCATCTCGTCGAGCAAGGGCTGATGCCGTGCATTCTCGGAACCTGGGGCTATCACCTGCCCTGGCTCGGCACCGAAAAGATGAAACAGCACTGGCGGTATTTGATTGCGCGTTGGGGCGCGTTGCCTGTCGTGTGGTGCGCTTCCGGCGAGCAAGCGATGCCGTGGTATCTATCCGGCAACAAAGAGGCCGAAACCCAGCAGTTGCGCCGTGAGTGGACGGTGGTCACCCGTCACATCCGCGCGACCGATCCCTTTGACCGTCTCATCACCACACACCCGCGTAGCAACGCCCGCGATGAGGTGCTGGATGCGGCGCTGTTCGATTTCGAGATGCAGCAATCCGGCCACGGGCACCCAACAGAACAACACGCGAAAAGTGCGCTGGAGGCGTGGAACCGTCCGCCGATCATGCCTGCTATCTCTGGCGAGTCACGTTATGAGGCGTTAGAAATCAAACCGCCGCTCGGAACGAAAGAAGCGCGCGAAGCATTTTGGGCGCACGTCTTGAACAGTGGTTGCGCGGGTCACACGTACGGCGTCAATGGCGTATGGCAAGTCAATCTGCCGGAACAACGCTTTGGCAAATCGCCAACTGGACATGACTGGGGCGGCACGCCGTGGCGCGAGGCGATGAACCTGCCCGGCTCCACGCAACTCTCGAAAGCCAAAGCGTTTCTGCTCACGCTGCCGTGGCATCAGCTCGCGCCCGCTACGGATGTTTTCACGGGCGCGGTTTCTGCCGCAATCACAGTGGATGGCCGTTGCGCGCTGGCTTACAGCACCGGCGGTAAAACGCTGACCGTTGACCTCGGCAAGTTGGGCGGTCGCGCCACTGCGCGCTGGTTCGATCCGACCAGTGGTGAGTTGAAAGCCATAGCGGCTTCGGGGGCGCGTGAGTTTGCGCCACCGGGCAACAACGCAGCGGGCGACAGCGATTGGGTGCTGCTGCTTGAAGTGAAATAGGAGACGCCTTCCGATGAAACATACAACTTACCTGCTGGCATTGCTGCTGATGGCAGGCGTCGTCAACGCGCAGAACTGGCCGCAGTTTCGCGGGCCAAATGGTCAGGGGCATTCCGCCGAAACCAACCTTCCGCTCAAATGGAGCGCTACCGAAAACATCGCGTGGCAGACCGAACTGCCGGGCGAATCTTGGTCTTCGCCCATCATCTGGGGCAATCGCGTATTCGTCACGACCGCGACTGATGGCGGCGTCAGTTGCCGCGTCCTCGCCCTTGATCGTAAGACGGGCAAGATCGTTTGGAACAAGGAAGTTTTCCAACAAACCATTCGCCGCAAAGAAGGCCGCAACAGTTACGCGACGCCTACGCCTGCGACCGATGGCAAGTTCGTTTATGTATGCTTTGGCGATGGCAGTTTCGCCGCGCTCGATTTCGCCGGACGCACCATTTGGACGAACCGCGATTATCCTTTTTACGGTCAGCACGGATTAGGCACTGCGTTGTTGCTGCACGATGGTTTGCTGATGATGGCGCGCGACGGCAGCAGCAACGGCGAAGACAAAAAGCTCGGCTGGCAAACGCCATGGGACAAAGCATACGTCGTCGCACTCGACGCCAAGACCGGCAAGGAACGTTGGAAAGCGAGTCGCGGCTTGTCGCGCATTTCGCATGGTACGCCCGCCATTTGGAAAGCGCCGAATGGACGCGCACAGATCATCAGCGAAGCCGGTGATGTGTTGCAGGGCTTCGATCCAAAAACCGGTGCGCGATTGTGGAGCAGCGAAGTCATCGGCGAAGGCAAAGTGCCTTCTGTTGTGCTGGGCGATGGGCTGGCTTTCACGTCGGGCGGTTGGGGCGGCAAAGAATCCATCAAAGCCTTTCGGCTCGGCGGCGCGGGCGAACTCAAAGAAACCAATCTCGCGTGGGAACAAAAGAAAGGCATGCCGAAAGTGCCTTCGATGATTTATGTGAAGCCGTATCTCTTTGCGATCACCGATGGCGGCGTGGCGACGTGTATGAAGGCAGACACGGGCGAGTTGCTCTGGCAACAGCGCGTCGGCGGCAATTTCTCCGCTTCGCCCGTAGCTGCTGAGGGGCGCATTTACTTTG
Source organism: Acidobacteriota bacterium (assembly GCA_043718445.1). Classification (GTDB taxonomy): domain Bacteria; phylum Acidobacteriota; class Blastocatellia; order RBC074; family RBC074; genus JACPYM01. The sequence goes on from JAYSVR010000012.1 coordinate 15,823, forward strand.
TTGGTGATAACGGCGAGACGACCGTCATCAAGGCCGGGCCTGCGTTCGAAGTATTGGCAAAGAATCCGCTTGACCAGATGGTTCAGGCTTCGCCCGCCATTTCGCAAGGGCAGCTTTTTATTCGCACCGCACAGCATCTGTTCGCCATCGGCAAGCAGTGAACAAGCGATAGTATCCTTATAAAAATCGCCCAGATCGTTATAGAAATTTACGCTTAACGCTCTTATCGTACTTCAGCATTCGTTCAATACCTTTAGGCATTCTCTTTGGAAATAGTGCGACCTTGATGACGTTGATCCGCCACTATTTCTGAGCTTAGGCATTCGCCACATCTAACGGCTTTTTTCATAGAGTTAGTTTCCGCAACAGTGGGCGAGGTGACTTGTCTGTTTCGAATTCACCCGTTTCGTGAGGCGGAGCTTCGTCAACTTGCAACATCGCATCGTGTTGCGGTCGGTCACCTCCAACGCTGTCAATTTTCAAGCATCGAAATGACAAAGTCCGCAGTATCCAAATCGTTTGCCGGGCTGAAGAGATTGCTTCCAGCCATAGTCGCCATAGTCATGGCAGTGATTTGCATGTCTATCTGCCCAGCTTCGCTCTTGGCTCAATCGGACGAGCTGGCTCTGAAAACCAATACTGCCAGCCCTCGCAACGTTACTGAACTTTCCCTCGAAAAACTGATTGATCTGGGCTGCTTGCCCGAGGCGCGCGAAAAGCTGCGCGAGCAAGTTGCCAAAGAGGGCGAACGTCCGCGCCTGTTGCTGTTTGAGGCCATGATTCTTTATCGGGAACAACAGCATCTCGAATCCATCCGCAAACTGGAGCGCAGCCTCAGTCTGCACGAGGGCGATCCTGATGTTTATAAGCTCATCGGATTAAACCTCGTGTCGGTAGGCAAAGCCGATTTGGCAGAGCATTATTTTGAGAAAGCCGTCGCACTGGCGCCGCGCGATTTCATGGCGCGGTATTACCTGGGACTCTATCAACTCACCAGCAAGCAATTTGAGCGAGCCGAAACGCAAGTGCGAGAGGCGCTCAAGCTGAATCCCAACTACGCCGATGCCTGGCTGCTGCTGGGTGTGGCGCAAGAGCACTTGGGGAAAGAAGCCGAAGCCATTCAGACCTATCGCCAGGCCAGCGAGATCGCCGAGCGACAAAACCATAGGACCGAAACGCCGTCGCTTTATCTCGCGCGACTGTTGGTTTCGTTGCAGCAATTTGAGCAGAGCCTGCCGCCGTTGAAACGAGCCGTCGCCCTCAATCCGCAATCTTCAGAAGCGCTCACGTTGCTCGGTCGCGCGTTGAGCCGCCTTGAGCAAAATGAAGCGGCGCTTCAGGTACTCACCGAGGCAGTCAAGCTCGCGCCGCAAGATAAGGCTCCGCATTACTTGCTGATAAGCGTTTATCAAAAACTGGGAAAAACCGACGAAGCGCAACGGGAGAGGCAAATTTTCAGTGCGCTTGAAGCAAAAGAAAAAATAAATGACTAGCTTGCCGGGATGGAACTTATCGCAAACCACAAGACATGCCTGTCTAAACAGGCCTGCTCAACCATCACTACTTAGACACTCTTTGGAGGAGACGCAATGAATTACCCCATATGGCGCTGCGTGTTAATCGCGCTCGCTTTCATCGCGCTAATCGGTGGCCCCGCCCCGGCGCAAGTTTCAGGTCGCATCACCGGAACCGTGATTGATCCTTCGGGCAACGTGGTTGCCAAAGCCTCAATCACCCTGACGAACGAACGAACCGGCGAAGTGACAACCGTCGCCGCGAACGAGACCGGAGGCTTCGTGTTTCCCGCGATTCCGCCCAGCAGTTATACCGTGCGCGTGAAAGCTCAGGGCTATAGCACGCTTGAGCAAACGAGCCTCGTCTTGAGTGCCAATCAGAGCCTGTCGCTTGGCAACTTGCAGTTAGCCGTAGGAAACGTGACAGACACGGTGACGGTTTCTGCCGGAGCAGGCGTGGCGCTCGACACTTCAGGCCAGAATGCGTTGGTCACAGACAAACAACTCGGTGGCTTGATGTCGAGAGGGCGCGACATCGTATCGCTGACGACCGTGTTGCCGGGCGTATCGCAAAACGCGGGCGCGGGCGGTTCGCTGGGCGGCAACTGGGGAACCGAAACCGCCAATATGCAAGGGCTGCGCAAACAGTGGAATAACTTTCAACTCGACGGACAGCCTGGCAACGACATTGACGCGCTGGCCTTCTTCACGATCTCGGTCAGCATGGACGCGGTGCAGGAAGTCAGCGTCCGCTCGAATTCCTATCTGGCCGAAGACGGGCGCTTGCCGGGCGTGAGCGTGAACATCGTTTCTAAAGGCGGCACGAAGGAATTTCACGGCAGCGGTTATTGGTTCAAACGCCACGAGTCATTTAACGCCAATAACTTTTTCAACAATCGTTTGGGACTGTCGCGTCCGCTGACGCGGTTCAATACGTTGGGCGGCACGATTGGTGGGCCGGTATACATTCCGGGCAAGTTCAACAAGAACAAAGACAAGCTGTTCTTTTTTGTGAGCCGCGAAGACTGGCGCATCAAATTGCCCGCGCCGATTTATCAATCCACCTTGCCGACCGACCTCGAACGGCGCGGCGATTTTTCGCAGAGCTTCGATCAGAACGGCGCGTTGATCGTCGTGCGCGATCCGCTGACCAACCAGCCGTTTGCGAACAATGTCATTCCCGCCGCGCGCATCAAGCAGTTGGGACAGCGGATGCTGAGTTTTCTGCCGTCGCCCAATTTGACCGACCGCACCATCACGCGCGGCGCGTTCAACTATCGCGCGCTCGAAACCATCAATCAGCCCAAAGAACAAACGCAACTCAAGATTGATTGGGTGCCGACCGAAAAAGACCGCATCTCGTTTCGTCCGCGCTGGTGGAATTCAGACTTGCAAGGGCAGTTTCAATCCACCGCGTTCGGCTCGAATTTCATCGGGCAGCAGCATCATTACGAATATGTGACGAATGCTTATGCGGGCAATTACAGCCGCACGTTCACCCCGACGCTGGTGAACGAGATGAACGTTGGTTACAGCAAGTCGCAGGAACTCGGTGCGCTGTCGGATAAATTCAATCTTGATAACGTGCGACGCGAAAAGTACGGCTTGCAATCGTTGGGGCAGCTCTTCCCGAAAGCGAATCCGTTGAGCCTCATTCCGCAAATGAGTTTCGGCGGCTTGCCCAGCGCCCCGTCGTTCACGTTCGACCCGCGCACGCCCATCGCCGCGCTGGACGAACGCTTTTGGTTCACCAACAACCTGAGTTGGGTGAAGAAAAATCACACCTTCAAGTTCGGCTTCTTTTACGAACGCAACAACGCCAGCGAAGGCCCGCGCTCGACAGCGAACGGACGCCACATGGGAACTTTCGATTTCTCGCGCGACGGCAACAATCCGTTCGACAGCAATCACCCGTTCGCCAACGCGCTGTTGGGCAACTTCCGCAGCTATTCAGAATCGAGCGGCTTCTCATTGGGGCGCGCGCAGATTTACACGGCGGAATGGTATGCGCAGGATTCGTGGAAAGTGACGCCGCGTTTGAACATTGATCTCGGCGTGCGTTTCTATTCGTTCATCCCCTGGCGCTTGCGCGACGGCGAAGGCTCGGCGCTGGCGTTGAATCGTTATGACCGCAGCAAAGCGCCGCAACTTTATGTGCCGGCGATTAACCCGCAGGGACAGCGCGTCGCACAGAATCCCATCACGAAGGAATTCGCGCCCGCGCCCTTGATCGGAGCCATCGTGCCGAATTCGGGCACGCGCTTGAACGGCGTCGTCATTGGCAACGATCCGAGTTATCCGAACGGTTACCGCGAGCGTCCGCCGGTGCAAACCGCGCCGCGTCTGGGCTTCGCTTATGACGTATTCGGCGATGGCAAGACGGCGTTGCGCGGCGGCATTTCGGTCACGAAGCAGACGATTTTCTCTTCGCAAAATTCGATGTGGACGACCACGACTTCGCCGCCGATTCTGGAAAACCCCAGCATCTTTTACGGCAGCATTGACACCTTCCTGAGCGCCGGACAGGTGTTGTTTCCGTCGGACGCGCAAGCCTTCGACCTCAAGTTCGACAAAGTGCCGACGGTCTATCGCTGGTCGCTCGGCGTGCAGCGCGACATCGGTTTCGGCACGATTGTCGAAGCGGATTATGTCGGCAGCACGAGCCGCCACCTGCGGCAGGGGCGCGCGCTCAATACGCTCGAACCGGGCAAGCGCTTCCTGCCCAGCAGCCTCGACGCGACGACCGGACGCCCGTTGCCCGACAACTTCCTGCGGCCTCTTCCGGGCTTTGCGGGCGTCGGTTACATCGAAGATTCGGGCTATGCCAATTACCACTCATTGCAACTGGCGGCCAATCGCCGTTTCGCTAAAGGACTGCAATTCGGCCTCGCGTATACGTGGTCGAAAGCCATGGGTTTGAGCGACGGCGACGGCGGCGGCTTGCCGCAGTTTCAGAACTATCGCACCTATCTCTATGGCAAGTTGGGTTACGACCAGACGCACATTTTCGTGGCGAACTATCTTTATTCGCTGCCGAATCTGTCGGCGTTCAAAGGCAACGTGCTGACGCGCGGCATGTTCCACAACTGGGAGATCGCGGGCATCACGACCTTGGCGAGCGGCACGCCCATCGGCGTCGGTTTCAGCCGCACGGACGGCGTTGACCGGCACGGCGGCGGCGACGGGCCGCGCGTCATTATGACGGGCAATCCGATTCTGGCGCGCGGAGACCGCACCTTCGCCAAATGGTTCAACACCGCTGCTTTTGCTGCGCCGGGCGTAGGCAATTTCGGCAACGCGCCGCGCGATGTCTTTCGCGGGCCGGGCATCAACAACTCGGATTTCACCGTGTTCAAGAACTTCCCGGTGCGCGAAGGGATGCGCGTGCAGTTCCGTTGGGAGATGTACAACATGTTCAATCACACCCAATGGTCGGGCGTAGACAACAACGCCCGCTACGACGCCGCAGGCTTGCAGGTCAATGGTCAGTTCGGCCAGATCACCTCGGCGCGGTTAGAGCGGCAGATGCAGTTCGCGTTGCGGTTCGAGTTCTAGATCGTTTGTGCCTTGAGCGGTGTAGGGCGGGTTCCCAACCGGCCCTAAACCGCCCGTCTAGCCCGTTCAAGTAAGAGCAATTGGTGTAGGGCCGATTGGGAACCCGCCCTACACCAATTGCAAAACGATGGGTTAATGCTCAATCCTGAGCCTGAATCAGGCTCAGGATTTTTCTCTTAATTACAACCGTCAAGGCGTTATGAAATTTTCCGGCTGGGCCGTAACAATCTGTTGGCTGTCGTTATGGCTGCTCAATTCTGCGCAGGCTGCGCCGCAGGCTGATCCTTCGCGCGCGCACTTCAACCGTGGAGTTGAGTTGCAGCAAAAAGGCGATCTCGAAGGAGCGCAGCAGGCTTATGAAGAAGCCCTGAAACATACACCGCACCGCGTAGACGCGCTCGCCAATCTAGGTCTGGTTTACCTGAACCTGGGGCGGAACGAAAAGGCGATTGAGCATTTCGGCCAGGCGCTTTCCCTGCAACCGGAACTTCCTTCGGTTCGGATGTTTCTCGGACTCGCGCAATTTCGTACCGGTCAGTTTGCGGCGGCCTATCGTGAACTCGCGCACGTCATCGAAGCGCAACCCGGTCGTACTCAAGCCCTGCATTTGGCCCAAGCGCTGCATCTGGCGGGGCTGTGCTTGCTGAAGCTCGATAAAATTCAGGAAGGCATTACCGCTCTCGAAGCAGCCTTGCAAGCGAAGCCTGACAACACAGAAGCCGCTTATACGCTGGCGACGGCTTATGTCGGCAGCGAAGCTATTGAAAAAGCAGAAGCCCTGTTGGAAGGGGCGCTGCGACACAGCAAAAACGCCGAAGTTCATCTGATTCGCGGTTCGATTCTGAACGCAAAGAAAGAAGCAAAAGCCGCGCTGCAAGCGTTAGCCACGGCGCGGCAATTGAATGACAAGCTGCCCACGTTGCGCACCCAGATGGGTTACGCTTATTTGCTGTTGGGGGACTATCAACCGGCGGCGCACGAGTTGTTGGCCGCACTGAAGCAAACGCCGGATGACTTTCACGCGAATGCTTATCTCGGCTGGTTATACATTCAGGAAAAACGCTATGCGGAAGCCGCTGAACGGCTGACCGCTGGGCTGCGCCAGCAGCCGGATAACGCCACGATTCTTTATCAACTGGGACACATTCATCAGATCAACGGGCAGGTCGAGCAAGCCGCTGCACTGCTCGAACGAGTAGCGCTACAGCGGCCCGAGTTCGTTGCCGCCCATGTCATCTTGGCGCGGGTTTACCTCAAGCTGAAACGAACGGATGATTTCACGCGCGAACAGGCGATCATCCGACAACTGACCGACCGCGAGCAGGAAAAAAATCTCGGCTCGCCAGGGCAGGCTGAGGACGGGGAGGTTACACTATCAGAGTTTTCCGCCGGTCTTGCTCCCAAGCCCGCTCCGATAAAACCTGTGAACAAAGACCAAAAATGAATGCTAAAAATACCGCTTCGACAACCCGCCTTTCTCGCAAACAAGTTAAATGAATTCTGACCGCATCATCGCCACCTATCGCATTGAAACCGCGCATCCATTAGAACGCGCCGCCGAAATCATGGCGGGCGAACAATCGTGCGGAACCTTCATTCGCGTGCCAGGCGAGACGGATGAATTGCGCTCGAATCACGGCGCGCGCGTCGAACACATCACCGAGTTCGAAAGCGTCACGACGCCTTCGCTGCCTTTCAGCAAGCCGCCGAAAAATCAGGCCAAAAATCAGGCCAAAAATCAGGCTGGACAATTCAAACGCGCCGAAGTCGTGTTGTCGTTTCCGCTCGCAAACATGGGCGCTTCGTTGCCGAACCTGCTCGCAACTGTGTGCGGCAATCTTTATGAGTTGCAGGAATTCAGCGGCTTGAAATTGCTCGACCTAGAATTGCCGCGCGCCTTTGCTGACAAATATCAAGGGCCGCAATTTGGTGTTGAAGGAACGCGCAAGTTAACCGGCGTGACAGACCGCCCGATCATCGGCACGATCATCAAACCGAGTGTCGGCTTATCACCCGCAGCCACTGCCGCACTCGTCAAAACGCTGATCGAAGCCGGACTCGATTTCATCAAGGACGATGAACTGATGGCGAATCCGCCGCACTCGCCGTTTAGTGGGCGCTTTGCTGCTGTCAGTCGCGTCATCAATGACTACGCCGAACGCACGGGCAAAAAGCCGATGTACGCCGCCAACATCACTGATGAGATTGACGAGATGTTGCGCCATCACGACGAAGTGTTGGCAGGCGGCGGAACCTGTGTGATGGTCAGCGTGAATCACGTAGGCGCGCCCGCCGTCGCGCATCTGCGCAAGCATTCGCAACTGCCGATTCACGGACATCGCAACGGCTGGGGCTTGTATACGCGCGAGCCTTATCTCGGCATCGAGTTCGCCGCGTACCAAAAAATCTGGCGGCTCGCGGGCGTTGACCACTTGCATTGCAACGGCTTGCGCAACAAGTTTTGGGAACCCGACGCATCGGTCATCGCTTCGGCGAAATCCCTGCTCAAGCCAATGTATGAAGACAAGCCTTACACCGCGATGCCGGTCATCGCTTCGGCGCAATGGGCGGGGCAAGCGGCTGACACCTATCAAGCGTTAGGCAGTTCAGATTTGATGTACGTTTGCGGCGGCGGCATCGTCGCGCATCCTGACGGCATTGCGGCGGGCGTTTTGAGCGTGCGGCAAGCGTGGGAAGCGGCCTTGCAAGGCGTCGCGTTGAATGATTACGCCGCAACGCAGGTTGAGTTGCGGCGCGCGTTAGCAACGTTCGGTCAATAAATCAAAACTATGCGAAACACCTTTCGATCAATTCTATTCACGATCATGCTGGTCACAATCATGCTGGCGACGATTTCGCTGTCTGCTTTCAGTCAGTCGCGTTTGAAAGTCAGCGAGAATAAACACTTCATCGTCAAAGCAGACGGCTCGCCGTTTTTTTATCTGGGCGATACGGCGTGGGAACTCTTTCACCGCCTCAACCGCGAAGAGGCTGAACGCTTTCTGAAAAACCGCGCTGCCAAAGGCTTCACGGTGATTCAAGCCGTAGCCCTCGCCGAACTCGACGGACTCAACGATCCGAATCCTTACGGCCATCGTCCGTTGCTCAACAACGACCCGACGACGCCGGACGTGAAAGACGGCGCCAACAACGACTATTGGGATCACGTAGATTTCATCGTCAAACGCGCGGGCGAGCTTGGTATGTATATCGGCTTTCTGCCGACGTGGGGCGATAAATGGAATCGCGGGCGCGGCGCAGGGCCAGAGGTTTTCAATCCGCAGAACGCAGCGGCGTATGGCGAATGGATCGGCAAGCGATATAAAGACGCGACGAATATCATTTGGATTTTGGGCGGCGACCGTGGGCTTGAAACTGATACGCATAAAGAAGTGATTCGCGCGATGGCGCGCGGCTTGCGCAAGGGCGACGGCGGCGCGCACCTGCAAACGCTGCATCCGCGCGGCGGCGAAGGTTCGTCTGTTCCGTTTCACAACGACGAATGGCTCGATTTCAACATGCGGCAGAACGGACACGTCGCCGAATTCACCGGGCGTTATGACAAGACGCGCGAAGATTACGACCGCACGCCAACCAAGCCCGTGCTGGATGGCGAGCCGATTTATGAAGACCATCCGGTTTCTTTCAAAGCGAAAGAGTTAGGCCATTCCGTTGCGACTGACGTGCGGCGGCCTTTGTATTGGAACCTGTTCACGGGCGCGTTCGGCCACACATACGGGCATCATTCGGTGTGGCAAATGTGGCAGCCCGGTCGCAAGCCGATCAACAATCCGCTGCTGAGTTGGAGCGAAGCCTTAGATCAACCGGGCGCAGCGCAGATGCAACACGGCAGGCGTTTGATCGAATCGCGGCCTTTCCTGACGCGGGTTCCCGATGATTCGCTGATCGTGACGCACAAGCCCGATGGCGTAGACATCCCAACCGCTCTGCCCGGCGCGGGCTTAAAACGTTTCGTAGCGACGCGCGATAGCACGGGCAGTTACGCGATGGTTTACGCGCCGACGGGTCGCAAATTCAAAATCAATCTGGCGAAACTTAGCGGCGAGAAAGTGCGCGGCTGGTGGTTCAATCCGCGCGACGGCAAAGCCACGCTGATTGGCGAATGGACGAAAACCAACGAACGCGAATTCATCACGCCGACACCGGGCGAAGATATTGATTGGGTGTTGGTCATTGACGATGCGTCGCAGAAATTCGCCGCGCCGGGTTTGGTGAAAAAATAAAAAGTAAGTAGTACCGGCTTCAGCCGAAAGCGTCTGGGTCAAACCGATTGGGCTGAACTCACACGCTTCCGGCTGAAGCCGGTACTACCTACATTTCATTATGCTTTTACTTAGTTTTTACGGCGATGATTTCAGCGGCTCTGCCGATGCGATGGAAGCGCTCGCGCTCAACGGCGTGCGTACTGTGTTGTTTCTGTCGCCACCTTCAGCCGAGTTGTTGCGCGAGAAGTTCGCCGATGTCGAAGCCGTCGGCGTCGCGGGCGCGAGCCGTTCGATGACGCCCGCGCGAATGGAAGCGACGTTGCCTGCGATCTTTGCCGCCCTGAAAACATTGGATGCGCGAATGTTTCATTACAAGGTTTGCTCGACGTTTGATTCTTCGCCGCAGATCGGCAGCATCGGCAAGGCTTACGAAATCGGGCAGCGCGTCTTTGATTCGCCCTTCGTGCCATTGCTCGTAGGCGCTCCGGTACTCAAGCGTTATTGCATCTTCGGCAATTTGTTTGCGACGGTGGCCGACGAAACGTTTCGCATTGATCGGCATCCGATGATGTCACGGCATCCGGTGACGCCGATGGATGAAGGCGATTTGCGGCGACATTTAGCTAAACAGACTGATGCATCGGTTGCGCTCTTTGACCTGTTGCAACAAAGCGGAACGGCGGATGAGGTTAATGAGCGATTCGCGGCAGTTTTGGGTGGGACAGGTTCTCAACCTGTCCCACTGGTTGAGGAAGGCGAAACGCTGGAGGTACGCGCGGCTAGTGGGACAGGTTACGAACCTGTCCCACCTATCGTGCTGTTCGATACGTTGGATGAAGCGCGGCTGGCGGTGGCGGGTCGTTTGATTTGGGAATCAGGCGCGCGCTTTGTGATTGGTTCTTCGGGCGTTGAATACGCGTTGACGGCGCATTGGCAAAGGCCGCGCGTTGAGTTCCCGTCGGCGGACGCGGTCGAACAATTGATCGTGATGGCGGGCAGTTGCACGGCGACGACGTTGGGGCAAATCGAATGGGCCGAAGCGCATGGTTATGTCAGTTTGCGGCTTGACGCGTCGTTGCTGGCGGAAGAGACAACTGCCGCCGCTGAGCGTACGCGCTTGCAAAGAGCTGCGCTGGAAATTTTAGCCACCGGACGCAGCGTCGTTTTGTATTCCGCACGCGGCCCGCACGATCCGATGATGCAAGCGAGCAATGACCGCCTGCGCCAACGCGGCATGGATGAACTGACCATTCGTGAACGACTGGGGAAACAACAGGGGATTTTGTTGCGCGAACTTTTGTTGCGCAGCGGGTTGCGGCGCGTATGTGTGGCGGGCGGCGACACGTCAAGCCACGCGATCAGTCAGCTTGGAATTTATGCGTTAGAGTTACGCACGCCAATGGTTCCAGGCCAACCGTTGTCGCGCGCTTATTCTGATGACGCCGCGCTTGATGGATTGGAAATTGCGATGAAAGGCGGCCAGCACGGACGCGCCGATCATTTCGAAAGTATCCGTGTGGGACAGGTTCGTAACCTGTCTCACCTGAGATTCCAATGAATACTTTGCTTTATCAAAAACAATATCGGCGCAAGCTGCCGCATATTCAGCCACCGGGAGCTACGTTTTTCATCACGTTCAGGCTGGCGGATTCGATGCCAGCAGCAGTTTGGTTGAAATTGCGTAAGCGGTTGGAAGAACTTTATCGTGAAATGGAGGAAGAAGGGGAAGACGTTCAGGATTTGGCGTTGGCGCGAGAGCGTCTTTGGTTTCAGGAATACGAAGAGTATTTGCACAACGCATCAACCGGGCCAACCTGGCTCAAAGATGAACGGCTAGCCGCGCTCGTCAGTGAGGATTTCCAGCATTTTGCCGATGACCGTTACCGCCTTGATGCCTTTTGCGTGATGCCTAACCACGCTCATGTTGTCTTGATGCCTTTGCCGAACACAGAGACCGGGAAAGAGGCTTGCTTGAACCATCGCCTAGTCGAAGATGGAAAGGGTAACTTGGGTTATTTGATCGGAACGGAACCAGGTAACCGGCAATTTGTCGCCGTGACGTTCCATTCGCTGGCTTCGATTATGCATTCGATCAAACGCCACAGCGCCCGTGAATGCAACCGTTTGCTCGGGCGCACCGGGTCTTTTTGGCAAGATGAAAACTACGACCATTACATCCGTGACGAGAGCGAATGGATGCGTACATTGCGTTACGTAATCAATAACCCCATCAAGGCAGGCTTGGTCGAAGAATGGCAGCAATGGCCTTGGAGTTGGTGCAAAGAGTAACCAACGAAGTGGGACAGGATCGTATCCTGTCCCACCAGTCTTGGGTAGCGGAACAGTGAGACAGGATACGATCCTGTCCCACAAACCAGAGAAACATTTATGACAACGATTGCTTTATTCGGTGCGGGCGGAAAAATGGGATGCCGCATCACCGACAATTTGAAAGACTCTGAATACCAAATGGCGTATCTCGAAATCAGCCCGATTGGTATTGAAAACCTGCGGCAACGCGGATTGACGGCTACGCCGCAGGACGAAGCGTTGACCGTCGCCGACGTGGCGATTCTGGCTTTGCCCGACAATTTGATCGAACGAATTTCGGCGCAAGTGATTCCACAAATGAAGTCGGGCACGCTCGTGATGTGCCTTGACCCGGCGGCTCCGTTGGCCGGCAAGGTTGCTCATCGTGATGAGCTGGCTTATTTCGTCACGCATCCTTGTCACCCGTCGGTTTTCAGTTACGACGTAACGCCTGAACAGCGTCGCGATTTTTTCGGCGGCATTAAATCTCCGCAAGCGATTGTCAGTGCGTTGATGAAGGGGACAGATGAAGACTTCGCGCGCGGCGAAGCGATTGCGAAACAGATGTATGCGCCCGTGACGCGTTCGCATCGAGTGACGGTTGAGCAAATGGCGATTCTGGAACCGGCGTTGTCTGAAACCACCGGCATCACTTGCATCAGCGTCATCCGCGAAGCGATGGACGAAGCGATTCGGCGCGGCGTGCCAGCCGAAGCGGCGCGCGATTTCATTCTCGGTCACATCAACATCGAACTGGCGATTCTCTTTGAAGAAATACCAGTTCCGTTTTCTGATGGCGCGCAAAAGGCGATGGAACGTGCGCGTTCGCAGATCATTCAGCCCGATTGGAAAAAAGTTTTTGAACCCGAAAATATTCGCGCGTGTCTGGAAGAAATCACCAAAGCACCCGCTGAATCAAATACTTAAGAGGCTGGTTTTGAAATTTGAGGTTCGCCTTCACCTGATGGGGATTTCGCCACAAAAAGGCACAAGACCCACAAAACTTTCTCTCCTTTTGTGGTTTATGTGCTTTTTCGTGGCGAAATCCCTCCCAAGCTAAAGCGGGTATTCAATTTCCAAAAATGCGCTAAAAATAACCAAGAGAAAAATATGAAACGATTGATTGCGTTGGCTTGTGTGATGTTGTTGGCGGCTTGCAACTCAAGCAACGAGCCGAAGAAGGTGACGATTGGCGTATCGTTTGAGACCTTGCAGACTGAGTATTGGGTCGCGGGGTTCGAGGCGATCAAGAGTGAATTGAAAAAGCGCGACCTCGCAATGGTCGAAGCCATTGCCGACGGCGATGCCAACCGCCAGCTTGAGCAGATCAACAATTTCATCGCGCGCGGCGTAGACGGCATCATCGCCGTACCCAAAGACGCCAAGACGATCATCCCGATGATTAAGGCGGCGAATGCGGC
>JAYSVR010000111.1:0-7624 GCA_043718445.1 Acidobacteriota bacterium
TCAAAACTCGCGCGCTACGAACGGAAAGCGGCGGCGAGCCGACCGCACTCCATATCAACGCTTCAACAACATCAACGCCTCTTGCCGCGTAGCCGCATCATCGTGAAATACGCCACGCACCGCTGACGTAATCGTCGTCGCGCCATGCTTCTTGATGCCGCGCATTACCATACAAAGATGCGAAGCCTCCATCACGACCATTACGCCTTTGGGTTTCAGTTCGCCCTTGAATAACCAGTCGGCGATTTGCGTCGTCAACCGTTCCTGCACCTGCGGACGCCGCGCATAAATCTCTGTGATACGCGCGAGTTTCGACAGGCCGATGATGCGTCCACCTTGCGGGATATAAGCGATATGGGCGACGCCGGTGAATGGCACGAGGTGATGTTCGCAAATCGAAGCGAAGGCGATGTCACGCACCAAAACCAATTCTTCGGCAGTCTCAGCCGGAATGACTTTCATCTCGGCTTGCGGGTCTTCGTACAAGCCGCCGCAAATTTCAGCGTACATTTCAGCCACGCGCTGCGGCGTATTGAGCAAGCCGCTACGCGTGAGGTCTTCGCCCATGCCTTCGAGCAGCAGGCGCACGCCTGCCGCAATTTTATCTAAGTCCATTTTCGTATTGTTCATGCTTATTAGGTCAGCGGCGTTTCACCGATAGCGTGAGGTTCCGCCCATCGCGCCAGACGTTGGCTGACAGTGTCGGTTCGCTGGCTTCTTCAAACGTACGGCGCAACTCAAACGCATTCGCCACAATTTTTTCGTTCAGCAACAACAGGCAATCGCCCGCTTTGAAACCCGCTTGCGCCGCTGGCGTACCGCTAAACACGTCTGTCACTAACAATCCATTCATAGAAGTGAGGCCGAAATAGCTCGCCAGTTGCGGCGTTAGCGGTGCGACTTCTAAACCCAGCCCCGCCGTATCGAGTTGCAAAGACGCGGGCGAACAAGTGTCTTTGCGTCCGACCGTATTCGTGCGGCCTTCGGCAATGGCCTGCTCGATGTCCAGGCGAGTGACTTCGGCTTGTTTGAATAGCGCCTCGGCCTCTTTGGCCTGATCTTCTGCGGCTTTCTTGTCGCCCTTGCGCGCGGCCTCTTGAGACAGCGCCTTGATTCGTTCGGCTTCAGCCAGCACCGCGTTGGTTTCGCTCAGCAGCTTTTGGCAGGGGTCGTCGCCAGCGATGCGGCGCACGCTTAACGTAAGATTCAGCGTGAGTTCGACACCGTTGCGCCGCACGTGCAAGACCACGCTTTCATTCGGTTTGCGCGGGTTGAGCCATTGATAAACCTGCGCGGCGTTCTCAATGCGGTCAGTCGCCAGACCGATCAACCAATCGTTTTCGGCTAATCCGGCTTTGGCGGCAGGACTATCGGCCAGTACTTTGCCGACTTTAGCGCCACGCTTGCCGCCCGCGTCACCTAGATAAGCGCCCAGATAAGCGCCCACGTTCTGGCGTTGAAAGACGAGCTTGCCATCGGCATCGCGCGTCGTCAGCGGAACGGTTTGCCCAAACACACACAAGGCCATGCTCAACGCCACCAAGCCTGTCAGCAAAATGACTCTAAAAGGAGATGCTTTCATGTTCACGATTTCGTTTTCCTGCGAGAGTCGGGGATCAAGTGGCAAGATACCATTCGCTCACAGCCTGCGCCACACCAGCAAGGTGAGATCGTCTTCCTGTTCGGCGTTGCCCGTCCAATCACCGACGCGCTGCAACAGATTTTGCTTGATCGCTTCTGCCGAATCATCGCGCATCACTTTCAGCCAGCCGGACAAACGTTCTTCGCCCAACTCTTCGCCCTGCGGATTGCGCGCTTCGAGCAAGCCATCGGTAAAGGCTACGAACAAATCACCGGTGGATAATTGAACCGTAGCTTCTTCGTAAACCGAATCACGAAACAACCCGACGACCATGCCACCCGCTTCGAGCCGCACGGGTTCTACGCCCTGCCATAGCAACGGCGGATTGTGTCCCGCATTGACGTAACGCAACGCGCCCGACGCTTCATCGTATTCGGCATAAAACATCGTCACGTAACTCGCATCCGGCGAAGCCTCGACCATCCGTTGATTGACGTGGCTGACCAGCGCCCGCAAATCGCGCGGTTCAGCGGTGAGGGGCGTCACACTCAGGGCACGACTGCGCAAGTGCGCTTGCAGGTTCGACATCAGCAACGCTGCCGATACGCCTTTGCCGCATACGTCAGCTACCACAAACGCAATCAAGCCCGGTTCGATCTCAAAATAATCAAAGTAATCACCGCTCACGATGCGCGCGGGTTGGCAGACGCCTGCGGCGAGATCAAGCGAATCGCACTGCGGCATCGTGCGCGGAAACAAACGCGCTTGTACGCTGGCGGCAATCGCCATCTCTTGATCGAGGCGTTCTTTCTCAGCCGACACGCGCAGCAATTCGCGCAACGAACGAATCATCCGATTGAACGAATGCCCCAAGTCGCCCAACTGGTCGCGTCCGGTGACGTTAATCTCGTGCTGCAAGTCTCCGGCTTCGACGCGCTGTGTGCCTTCATAAAGGTAATGCACGGCGTTGGTGACAGAGCGCGTCAACACCATCGCGGCGGTGACGGCGATGCCTGCGATCATGGCGAAAATCACCGCGATGCCGCCCATCGTCCACACCAGCACATTGCCCATCAGGCTCTCGCGGCGAAAGCGATTGAAGCCCTGCCACAAATTCGCGGGCAGCAAAAAATCAGGCGCGAGATGCAAGGCTTCACCTTCCAACGCGCGCCCGCTTTCCCATTCGCGCATTGGCACAAAAATCGGCAAGCCCTCAATGACGTGACCCGTAGGACTCGTCGTGAGTTGCGCTTCGCCGTTCGGATTGCGCATCAACTCTAAACTCGCGTGTCCCGCCGTCACCTGCAATCCCGTCGCCCGACTCAACTGTTCGCTCAAGCCCGCGATGCGATAGCGAAGCTGTAACCAGCTTGAGTCGCGGCCTAAACGTGGCAATCGTTTAACGTGCAAGCCGATGACTTCGCGTTCGCCGCCATTCGAGTTGCGCATCACCCAGCCGTGATGCTCTT
The DNA here is from genome assembly GCA_043718445.1 of Acidobacteriota bacterium. GTDB lineage: Bacteria > Acidobacteriota > Blastocatellia > RBC074 > RBC074 > JACPYM01. The sequence continues at coordinate 3,052 of JAYSVR010000111.1, forward strand.
CGCCTGCGGTCATCCAGCTTGGTGTTTCGACTTTATTTGAAAGCACCTGAACTTCCAACGCGGGAAACAGCGGCTGCCACGCCTTGCGCAAGTCATTTAACCGTTGCGGCAACTCGTTCGCTGAAACGTCTTTCAACTCGTCCGCCAGCGAAATCGTGATGGCTTGCGCTTCGGCCATGCGATTCGCCAGTTGCTTTTGCACGAGGCGCACTTGGCTTTCGAGAATGACTACGTAACCGACCAATCCCACCAGCGAAATCAGCAGCACCGCCGGCAACAAACCTATCAACAGATAAGTCACCACCAAGCGCCGCCGCACGCGCCACAGCAAGCGTTCCATCACCCAGGCCGTCGCGCGATAGATCAAATAGCCTAGCGGAATCAACGCCAGCACCGACAATACATCCAATCCGAATTTGAACGCCGCACTGCCCAACACCGCCGTACCGTCACTAAAAATCCAGTTGGCAAACCACACGGCTACGCCCGCAAACAATAACGTCCAAGCGGTTGTCGGTTGTCGGTTGTCGGTTGTCGGTTGGTTGTCGGTCGGTTGCCGGTTGGTTGTCGGTTGCCGGCGGTTGGTTATAGGTGTTTGGTTAAAAGGCATGATGACTTGCCAGTTTTCATTTCAGAGAAAGCGTGCTGCTTTAGCTTGCGAACCGGCAACCGGCAACCGACAACTAATCAGCATCCGTCTTCGGATACAACGTCTCGATGATTGCCTGGTATTTATCTTCGACAAACTTGCGGCGGATTTTTAAGGTAGGAGTGAGTTCGCCGCCTTCGATAGAAAATTCGGTGTCTACGAGGGCGATCTTTTTGATCTTTTCGTGCGGTGCGAGTTCGCGGGTAACTTCGTCGGTTTTCTTTTTGAAGTATTCGATCAGGCGCGGATGTTGCGCGAGTTCGGCGTTCACCGTGAGCGCGAGTCCCAACGTTTTGGCGTAAGTCTTCAACGCTTCGAAATTAGGTACGATCAAGGCGGCGGCGAACTTGCGCGCGTTGCCGATGACGATGACCTGTTCAACCATCGGAATGCCGCGCATCATATTTTCAATCGGTTGCGGCGCGATGTATTTGCCCAACGAAGTCTTGAGCAAATCTTTCTTGCGGTCGGTGATGCGAATGTATCCATCATCGTCAATCGTGCCGATGTCGCCCGTGTGAAACCACACGCCGTCGTCATAACGCTGCAAAACCTTTTCGGTCTCTTCGGCCATTTTGTAATAGCCCTGCATCACGTTGTCGCCTTGCACCAGCAATTCGCCGTCGGCGGCGACGCGCACTTTGACGCCGGGAATCACCGGCCCAATCGTGCCGATGCGATTCGTGCTTAGACGATTGAGCGTGACGACGGGCGAAGTCTCGGTCAATCCATAACCTTGCAGGATGAAAATGTTCGCGCCCAAAAAGATGTAAGCCAATTCAGAGGGCAACGCCGCGCCGCCCGAAACGAAAAAGCGCAAACGTCCGCCCACTGCCGCGCGCCATTTCGCAAACACCAACTTGTCGAGCGCCGCCAGTTGCAATGAAGTTGTCAGCGGTACGCGCTTGCCTTGATCGCGCAACTTGGCGGCTTCGCGACCTAGCGCGACCGCCCGATGAAAGATTTTTTGCTGCATCGGCGTCGCATCAGCCGCGCGCTTGTTGATCGTCGCGTAAATTTTTTCAAAGAGGCGCGGCACCGCAGTGACGATGCTCGGGCGAACTTCTTTGATGTCTTCGCCAACGTATTCGACGCCGCGCGCGTAATTGATCTGAATGCCGTAATGCCAATAAATATAAAGCACGATGCGTTCAAAGACGTGTGACAACGGCAAAAAACTCAACGCCGTATCATCCGGTCTCAAATCGAAAGTGCTGCCTGCCGCCAACGTGTTCGAGACCAGATTGCGATGCGTCAACATTACGCCTTTGGGTTCGCCCGTCGTGCCCGACGTATAAATGATCGTCGCCAAATCATCAGGCCGCGCAATCTGTCGCAAGGTCTCGAACAAATCTGGCTGCTGCGCGCGTATCTCGCCACCCTTCGCTTCGAGTTCGGTGAGTGGCGTCACACTAGCCAGCGGTTCACTGCCCGCATCAAAAATAAAAAGTCGCGGAGCCTCTTTGCCCAAACCCTTTAACGCAGCTTGAATGCGTTTGAGTTGCTTGATGTTTGAGAGAAACAGGATGCGCGCTTCGCTGTTGCGCAAAATGAATTCGACTTGATCTACGGCTTGGGTGGGATAGATCGGCACGGTGACCGCGCCATTGGCGAGAATGGCGTAATCGGTGATGCTCCAATCGGGACTGCTTTCGGCCAGCAAGGCTACGCGGTCGCCCGGCTTGACGCCCAACGAATGCAAGCCCAACGCGAGGTTGCGCACCCGTTCGTCAATCTGCGCGCCGGTCAATTCATACCATTGCTTGTTGCGTTTGTGGCGCATCAGCACCTGGCTGCGGCGGGTGTGTAAGGCGTTGACGAATAAGTCACTCAGCGTTTGCAATTCAGGTGCGCTCATCATAAGTCCGGGGGATCACCACACTTCAGGAAGTCACTGGGGCTAAACGCACGAACAGCGCACCTCACGCCTTAGGCGCCAAGCGCGCTGTTCGTGCGGCTTATACCAAAACGATTAGCCGCGAAAATGCGCGGCATTAAGCTCAATGTAGTTCTGCCATTGTTCGGGTACGTCTTCGTCGCGGTAAATCGCTTCGACCGGACAAGCGGGCTGGCACGCGCCGCAATCAATGCATTCATCGGGGTTGATGAGCAGCATATCGGCGGTCTCAAATTCGGCCTCGTCCTTGCGCGGGTGAATGCAATCCACGGGACACACATCTACGCAAGCGGTGTCTTTCGTGCCGATGCAAGGTTCGGTAATGACATAAGTAGCCATTGGGTTTTAGTTCTCCTTAGACAGTGTTGGTTTGATCTGGTTACGAATAGCAGGTTGGAATAACTGCGGGCGTATTGTACGAACTCAAGCCTTGTTTGCAACCCCCGAAAAGCCAAGTGAACCGCAAGATCGCGCCAACACTCAGCAAGATCGCGCAAGACGGATTGACGCGGCTTCAACGAAGGTGATTGCGCAAAGAAGTTCTTAATTACCTCGACTGTTGCAATCATCACCTGAGCGAATCTCAGGATGACAAAGGAGTTTTGTTATGATCGAAAAAGGCGCAACCATTGCTCCCGCTCAAGGCAAACTTGGCGTTCTATGTGTCGGCCTCGGAGCCGTCACCACCACTTTCATCGCCGGGGTCGAAGCCCTCAAAAAAGGCATCGCCAAACCCATCGGCAGCCTGACCCAGATGGGTACGATTCGACTGGGCAAGCGCACCGACGGACGTTCGCCGCTGATCAAAGATTTCGTACCGCTCGCCAGTCTCGAAGATATTGTCTTTGGCGCGTGGGACATTTTTGAAGACAGTTGTTATGACGCGGCCATGCACGCCGGCGTACTCGAAAAAGAATTGCTGCTGCAACTCAAGCCGCAACTCAGCAAGATCAAACCGATGCCCGCCGTGTTTGATCAGCAATACGTCAAACGCCTGAGCGGCACGAACGTCAAAAAGGGCAAAACCAAAATGGATTTGGCTGAACAACTCATCGCCGACATCCAAGAGTTCAAAAAGAAAAACAAATGCGCGCGCCTCGTGATCGTCTGGTGCGCCTCGACTGAAGTTTTCATCAAGCCGCAACCGGTACACAAAACCGTAGCGAGCCTGGAGAAAGCCATGCGCGAAAATCACAAGGCCATCGCGCCTTCGATGATCTATGCGTACGCCGCGATGAAAGCAGGCGTACCCTTCGCCAACGGCGCTCCGAACCTGACCGTAGACCTGCCCGCCATCCAGCAACTCGCACTTGAGAACAACGTGCCGATTTGCGGCAAGGACTTCAAGACCGGCCAGACCTGGATGAAGACGATTCTCGCGCCCGGTCTTAAAGCGCGTATGCTGGGCTTGCACGGCTGGTATTCGACCAACATCCTGGGCAACCGCGACGGCGAAGTGCTTGACGATCCGGGTTCATTCAAGACCAAAGAAGAATCGAAACTCTCGGTGCTGGAACACATCCTGCAACCGCAGGTTTACCCCGATCTTTACGGCAATTTCACGCACATGGTGCGCATCAACTATTACCCGCCGCGCGGCGACAACAAAGAGGGTTGGGACAACATAGACATCTTCGGCTGGCTGGGTTACCCGATGCAGATCAAGATTGATTTCTTGTGTCGTGACTCGATTCTGGCCGCGCCCATCGTGTTGGACTTGGCGCTTTTCATGGACTTAGCCCAACGCACCGGCATGCGCGGCATTCAGGAATGGCTCTCGTTCTATTTCAAATCACCGATGTGCGGGCCGAAACTTTACCCCGAACACGATCTGTTCATTCAACTGATGAAGCTGAAAAATACGCTGCGTCATTTGAAGGGCGAAGAGTTGATTACGCATCTGGGGCTTGAGTATTACGACTAATACGACGGACAAACGAATGGAAGCAAAAGAATCGTGTAATGGCGGTTCAATGTTTCTTATTCCTTTGCGATGATTCCCTTGTCAAGCGAAGTGGCGCAGGTTT
>JAYSVR010000112.1:0-7619 GCA_043718445.1 Acidobacteriota bacterium
GGTAGGCGTCAGTCACCATTTGCGCGTCCCGGCAGGGACGCCGGACTCGTCGTGATTGCTGCGCCAAATGTTAGTCCAGCGCTCCTGCCGGAGCGCGCAATTCTTTCGTGGCTTTACCGGTGGTTCCGCGAAACGCTCCACCACCGGCTAATATCCGGTCACGCCTCCGGCGTTTAGACCATGCCAGGTTTATCCGTTTCACGGCGTCGCTGCCTGTTGCTGTTTGATCCAACCACCCAAATCACTGCCGATGCCGTTGATCAGTTTCGCCGCGTGGGCATAACGTTCCGCTTCCCATATCTTCAAATCTTTAAGCAGCCTGATTTGATAACGCACTTGATCGAGCAAGCCGTTCAGCGCGCGTAACCTGACCAGTTTGTCTTTCTCATAACGCGCGATATGCAATTCATCCAACAGATCAAGCAGCTTGTTCGTAATGCGGTCGCCCAGCGTGTATTTGTAATCGCGCGGCAGCTTATTCAACAACGGCACAAACCACAAAATCAGGTCGTAAGTTTTCTGAATGATCGGCAACTCAGGGGTTTTTCGTTTTTGCATATTTCAAAAAAAATTCATGCTCGCTTCGCTATCGCTGCGCTCGCAGGGTTAGAGGGCAAAAGGGCAATAGGGTTAAAGGGCTACGGAGTCCTCGAAATCATAACCACACGAAAACCGATAATGACGTTACGATTGCCGGGCGCGTCCCAAGCACGAACGGCAGCGCGACAGCTCCTCGAATAGACGTACCACGAACCGCCACGCAGCACCCGGGACTCGCCTGTCGTTGGTCCGGTCGGATTTGTCTGCGCTCCTGTCCCATAAGGCGCATACCAATCCTGACACCATTCCCACACATTGCCGTGCAGGTCGTATAACCCAAAGGCGTTGGCAGCTTTCAGGCTTCCTACTGCCACAGTCTTTTTCCGCCATTCGCCTTTAGCCGCTCCACCATAAGGGTAGTTCCCATCGTAATTCACCAACGCAGGTGTCACCGTTTCACCAAACGCAAACGGCGTAGTGGTTCCGGCCCGCGCGGCATACTCCCATTCCGCTTCGGTCGGCAACCGGTAATTCCGCCCCGTCTTTTGACTGAGCCGCGCACAAAACTCGACAGCTTCTTCCCACGAAACCCGCTCAACTGGCAACGTCGCGCCTTTGAAATTGGCAGTATCAGCCGGCAAATCTATTTTTACTTTCGGTAATTTAGCGACCGCCTGCCATTGCGCTTGCGTGATTTCATATTTGCCCATCATCAATCCGCTCACCGTCACCTGATGTGGCGTCTCATCATCATTATGATTCGCTTCGCTCGTCGGCGAACCCATCGTGAACGTATCGCCCGACAACTCGACTAATTCCAGCGGTACGCCATTGATGTCTTCGGTGTAGCCATACGCTTCGCCTTGTCGCCGCGTTTTCACTACGCCTTTGGTATCGGTCGTCACAGTCTCAAAATTGAAAGCACGTAACGGCACACCCGTTACACTCGTTCGTCCAGCAGGCGTGGGGTTCGCCACCGGCGGAGCCATCACGGGCGCGCGCAATCTGATCATGCGATTGCGCGCACTCACGGCAAAACGTCCGCTGGGATATTGGCGCAAATAATCTTCGTAATCACTGATGTCGTCATTGCGTTGCGCGCTATTCCACAAAGCCAATTCAAACGAGGCCGGATCAAACACAGGTGTCGGCGTTACGACGGGCATCGGCAAAGGAATAGGCGTCGGCACGGCCTTTTTCGGCAAGGCAAACACCAGATCGCCCAGATTGAGTTTGGCGTCTTTGATCTTGCCGAAACGCGGCGTTTGCGTGTCACGCGAATCGCTCGCTACCTGCCCCATCAGATACTTGCCCAACTCTTCGCCGGTGATGAATCCGTCGTCATTCAGATCGCCCAATCGTTGCTCAAAGGCGCGAACGAAATAAGCGCGAAAGATGCTGTCATCGGGTACGGTCTGCCCCGCCGCGCCCGAAGTGATGAACTGACGCACGGGCGCGGCGGTCAAACTGGCAATCGCAGGCGGAACGCGACGTTCGGGTTCGCTGCGAAAAATAGTACCCGAAAAACAACTGTCGAAAACGAACAGTGCGTGCTTGGCCTTGATGCGCAAGGCCGACGAATTGATTTCATCCATACTGACCGAAGCCAGATAGAATCCGTTCGGATCATCATCCGGTTTCGGCGCGTTGCGCATCACGATGTAGCCCAAATCACGATCATCGCTGAGGCGTTCGGTGTGACCGTGTCCGGCAAAATAAATCACGAGGCGATTGCGTTCGCGCAAACCGTACTTGCCGATAAAGCTACGCAACGCCGCATCGAACTCTTCGCGCGTCACGTCCGGCGCGACCGTGACCGATTGAAAGCCCTGCGCTTTGAGTACGCGGCTGACCTCAGTCACATCGGTGCGTACGCCCGGCAAGCGCCGCCAGCCCTTGTCGTAATTGCTCACGCCTATCACCAAGGCGTGGCTTTCGTCATACAAATCAATTTCCTGACCGCTCTCGACCTTGATGCGTACGCCCTGCCCGCGCGGCTGGGTATGACCGGTAAGCGACACATAAACTAACAACGTCACACTTACGCCAACCAACAGGAACAGTTTGCTTTTCATAAACGGATACCTCGAACCGGGTTGTTGAAATTAACCTGAACAAAACCGCCCATTTTTTACGGAGCGAAAATGGCTGCGCGGTCTTGCGAGTCATCAGTATCGCAAGGCCGCGCGCAGTGTGGCAATTCCAGCAGCACCTAAAGTCCTCATTCAGAATTTCGATTTCACGGGCAGCTTTCACGACTTAGAACCGCCTGCGCAACGCAACGTCGCCAATGCCATCTCCCCATTGCCGCCCGACAGCGTTTGCGGGTTTTGCACTCTGCCCGTGGCAATGCTGACCGTCTCGCTGACGTAATCACTCAGTTCCTTCGCCGTTACTTTGCAATCACGATTCTTGTCGGCCTCTCCTTGCAAGCCTTTGAGCAGTGCCCAAGTGAATACGCCATGCCCGCCGTCGTTGTCGAGTTTCCATTGCGAACCTTCCTGCGCCAGTTCATCGCGGTTAGCAGAGGTGATGACAGTCCAGCCGCGCTGGCGAAAAAGCTCTGCGTCGTAAAGGTTGGCACTCAGTCTCGTAGCAGGTTGCGCAGACGGGGGAGCCGCAACCACTGGCGGATTGGCAGGCGGTTTGTTTGCAGACGCGCCTGTTCCCACTCCCCTGTCGCCGTTCTTTTGCTGCCTTGACTTAGCTACTACGGGCAAAGGGGCGGGCTTGGGCAAGGCGGGTTGAGCGGCGCGCGGTTTCGCGTCAACGGCCTGAATGCCTGCGCTGTGGCAAGTATCGAAAAAAGCGATCAAGCGCGTCCCTGCCTTACCCCGTTGTTGCACAAAATCACCGACTGAGCGCATGGATAAAGCCGTGTGTTCTAAGTCTAAAACTTTGGTGTCGTGTAACAGAAAATATAAATCCTGCTGCTTATAAGGGTCGGGCGAACCATGTCCAGCCAGAAATAAATAAATCAGATCGTTAGGCCCAGCTGCATCAAGAAATCCTGCCAAGGCACGTTGAACGGCAGGAAGCGTAGCGTCTTTTTCAGTAAGGCAACGTACCTCATTATCAGTTAAGTTACCGCCCGCCGGAGTCTTGAGAAAGTCGCGGATGGCTTCGGCGTCACGATGCGCGAATTGCAAATCATTCAGCCCAGCTTCCCTAAACTGATAATCTGAAACGCCGATAATAAGGGCATAAACGCGTCCGCCAAATTTCGGTTTGAGAGAAGCCAGAACCGAAGTGCGTTGAATCGGCACTGTCACCATCGTGCGATTGCCAATGACATCCTTGGCTTCGATTAACACGGAGCGCGCGGCAGCTTCGACCTTGATGATGGTATTGAAAGACAAGTCAACCAATACCGGCATTGCCTCAGTGTTCTTATTTTTTTTGTCTTTTTTCTCCTTTTTATTTTTCTTATCGAGAACCGGAGGGCTGGCGATTAACTGACCGTTGGCAGTGACCGAAACAACCTGGCCGTTGGGGTCGTGGGCTTTTCCCGCGATGGTGACTTCTGCGACTTCGCTGGGAAACTGTAAAGGTTTATCAGGCGTAGCAAGGGCGATTTTAGGGGCAATGTGATCGGTGTGCGGCGCGTGAGGGTCATCGGGCACAAGAACTTCACTCGTGCTGATGGCGACCGATTCTGCCACCGCCAAGACCGGAGCCTGAGTAGCTGAAACTCCGTTAAGAATAACAAAACCACAGCGATAAACGCTCCCTGATTCACTATCGCGCGCCGTGATTTCGACATTATTCTTGCCGGGTTTAAGCGGCATACGGCGCAAATCGAGTTCACGGTACTTACCTGCTGTGCCTCTGAAAGCTGGGGCGAAATTGTTTACCGCTTGCCCATTCAAGCTGGCGCGCAAAACACTGTAATTCACTCGCGCGGCATAAGGCTCAATCACCCAAAACCGCACGCGCGTGACAGTTTGTCCAACGGGGATATTGGCCTCCAACGCATTCACGCCAAAAATCAAACCGGTGTTTAACTCCGGCAACTCCAAGGCAAAAGGCTTACGGTCGTCTACGAATTCCTGCCCTCGTGTGTGCGAAGGGGAAATTAGCACAACGAGCCATAGCCCCAACATCAAGCTACGGCATAAAATAGATTGATAATGAAACATGCATTTCTCTCCTGTGAGCGATGAGGTTACAAGGCGGCAAGCTGTGGGGCAGGTTATTAACCTGCCCCACAGCTTGATAATCAAATTAAACCCTAATGACCAAGATTTAATTTCTCTTTTTCACCGGTACCTCAGTTTTGGGTTGAGCCACAGGTGGCACTGGCACCGGCGCTGGTTGCCGCGCCGCGTCACCGATGATTTCCAGCGGGTCAATATTCTTGGTCGAGACGTTCATCGCGGGACGAGCTACCCAGTTGTTATTGCCTAAATCTTTCATATAGGCATAAACCGTGGTGATATTCGGCGGTAATGCGCCGCCCGAAATCTGCTGATAGACTTCCACGTAACGTTGCAAACAATGAACGGCCTCGGCGTTTTGGTTCACGTTACGCTCAGCGATTAACATCAGTGCGCGATGCAACCAGGGGCCAGGCAAGGTGCCACGCTCATCCACTTTGATGGCTTCCTGAAACGCGAGCATGGCGTTGGCTTTATCCGCCGGAGTTCGCGCGGTTTGTTGCAACACCTTGCCATAATAAAAATGGGTATAAGGGTCGTTGGAACGAATCTGAAGCGACTCGCCCAAATTATCTATTGCCAGTTGAAACATATCGTAATAAAAGGCGCGCACTCCGTTATCGCGTTTCAGGTCTGCCATCACGCTGCCGAATTCCTCGCTGGTTCCTTGAATTTCGCCTTTTTCCAGCTTCTCTTTAAGCCGTGCATCGAGGCTTTCTAACCGCTTAAGCGAAGCGCGCGCGCCTTGCGCAGCTTGTTGCCTGCCAGGAAATTTCTTTACGCCGTCCGCACTATCTGCGGGGCGCAAGTCGCGCAAATTGACGGCTCCTAAGGCTAACGCGGGATTAACGGTAAAAGCAGCGGCTAACCCGCCCACATGTTTGACCCGTTCGGCAACCTGTTCCGTGCGGGCCACAAATCCCTCGCTGACGCGCGGTTCCCTCGAATTCATGTTTTGCAAGCGCGCATAAAACCTGGGAACTTCCTTCGGGTCGTAATTGCGTTCAAACATCAATTTCATACCATAATCATCCGCCTCGTTTTCCTGCACCCGTTCCCAGGAAAATCCTTGATTAGGTACTACGAATTTCAGGACGGTAGGCAACATACTTCCGATGTAAGCGCCCATCGCCACCCCACGCCAACCTCCCGCTAATCCTCCAATTCCCATCGAGGCAAGCCCCCCTAAAAAACCGATTTTTTCGCGCCTCTCTTCCTGCGCTCGATTAACGTCCTCGAGTTCATTCGCCACCAAAGCATCCTGAAACCAATGACGCTTCTCGACGTGAGCAATTTCGTGCCCCAACAAATAAGCGAGTTGCGCTTCATTATCCACCAGCGAAAGATAGCCCGTAGTAACATAAATCGTCCCGGTCGAGAGCGCCCGCGCATCGGGGGTTGGATCAAGAATGACGCGAAACGAATAACGGAAAGGCGAGTTAGCAGGTACGAGCGATTGTCCTACCTGATTAACGTAATTTTCTACCAACGCATTGTCGTAAAGCGTGTCTTCGCCTCTGAGTTTGTCACCCAAAAACGTAGTGCGTTCATCCAATTGCCGATAGGTGTTTTTGGAAAACGCGTAGTTGCTATGTTCGCGGCGTTTATCGCGGTAATCCTGATCCACGCGAAATTTGTAATCAAATTGCGTCGGATCGTCGTATTTTTTGCGCGCCTGGGTTAGCCACTTTTCGTAATTGCGGTCGGCTTTTTCCTGACGCTGCTCTTCGGTCAAGTTCCTGTCTTTATTGCCGGGAATAATTTTCCCCAGCCCCAAAGGGCCATTTCCTTTCTTCTTTTCTTCCTTCTTCTCCTGCTCCTTATTATTGGCCTTCTTGTCATTGTCTGCCGGTGTTTGCGCCAAGGTCGGCAAACAAGCGAACAAGCTGCCTAATAAGAGAAGCTTCCCTAACAAACTTACGCGAAATGTTGCGTTGAACATATTGTGACTCCTTTCGTCAGTTATCAGTGAATGTGATACCAACCTCGCAAAGTGCGCGATGGCTGATAATTTATAACGACCGTGAAACCGGTGCTTTACGAATCGCTACGGCTTTTCTATGGAATGGTTTCCAACACCAGGCTCACGGCTTGCCAATCTTGAGCGCCAAGCGGAGCAGCGGTTTTTTGCGTACCGACGCCACGCTTGAGCGGCTCAACTTGGCGATTTTTTATGAGCTTGAAAAAATCCTGATTTCGCAGCCGTTCAAAAACCTCATCCCATGTGTATGGTTCTTTTTCCCCCAGCGCCAAAGGCGTTTTGCTCCACAAAGCTATAACAATGTCTTTCCCCAGTGGCTTCTGCGCTACATAAGGTTTATCGGGGGCCTTCGGAATAACGATAGCCTGTGCAGCCGGTATCGTGAGAGGGGTATGCTTCAAGTTCGGATTCGGTAATAAACAAGTAGCTATGTTTTCCTCGCTGAAAACCAGCAAATATAAATAACCTGCCGTGTTACTCGTAACTTGATAGGTAAACTCTTCGCCCAGCCTGAACTGACGGCGGTTAGGTTGAGACGCCAGCGTCAGTTTGATCGTCGAATTCGGATTGCCAAGCGTCAGCACCTGCGCCGCCTGCGCTGCGCCGAAAAGTGGTTGGTCTTCCAGACCCGGTGGGCCGAACACTTCAAACGTAGGCACGGGTTCGGGATTCAATCGCCGGTCGGCTTTCAGTTGGGCGATTTGCTGGGCAATGCGTTTTTTCAGTTCACTCAATGTCGGAAGGTCGCTGCGTTGCGTCTCGTTGAAGACGTAAGACAGTGCGCCGCGAAATTCGCCCGGATGCAGTTGAATGGGGAAGGCGCGCTGATTCGCCTGGGCGGCGGTGAAAATGATGACGCCGCCTTGGGTGATTTTTTTGCGGTCTACGACTAGGTGCAGGTCGCGGCCTTGCGCTTCTTTTTCAGAAAGTAAGCCGACCGG
>JAYSVR010000113.1:0-2596 GCA_043718445.1 Acidobacteriota bacterium
CGTTCACCTTCATCAGGCCTTTGAGAGAATCGTAATTCTGCTTGCCGATCATCTTCCAATAATCCGCCGGATTCTTTTTGTCGCTGTTGGAGTAATACAACAACATCCACATTTTGACCTGGTCTTCGGGCGGCATACGGGCTTCTTCTTTGAACGCAGGAACGTTGCTCGTCATCGTCAAGTGAAAGCCATTGGGCTGACGTTCAAACGGCGTCGTCTTGCCGTGAAAGGTCATGGATTTCATGCCGGCTGCCTTATCATCCACGATGATGTCTGAACCGGGCTTGATGTAATAAATCACCTGTTGAATCGGGTATTCGCGCTGCAACGCAAGCCGCATATAAACCTCTGCCGGGCGTGATTCCTTCCAGCGATATTCGATAATCGAACCGGGCGTAACGGCAGGTAACGCGAAGTTTTTGGCTTTGACTTTAATGCCACTCATCTTGACGACTTCGCGGTCAAAGACGGCGTCCTTTTTCATTTCGATGATGGTGCCATCGGGTTTGATGGTGCGCGCCGCGATGCCGCTGATATTCGCGCCGCCGCCGAAATCGTAATAGGTCAAATCTACTTTGCCGTGTTTCTCGACGCCGCGTTCGGTGAAGATTTTGATGCGGGCGTAATTATAAAGCGCGCGTTGCACACCAACATTAACGCCGCCGGTTTCATCTTGCACTTTGATTTCCCAAAACAAGCCTTCGGCGTCGGCTTCTTTGTCAATCGTGGGCGCTTTGAGTGCTAGTTGTGCCGGATCAATCGGCTTCCAGTCCTGCGCGAATAAAGGCAGGGCGCTGCACAGCAGCAATGACAATACGAGAATCTTACGATGAACTTTGTGATGATTGGGCATAAGTGGCTTTCCTTTCGGTAAAGGCCTTCGGCTTTGAGTTAGCTCAAAACTTACTGGCGAATTGCTGCGCCGGGGTCAGGTGACAAAACAAGTTGTGTTAAATCGTTGAGGGCTGAACCGCGCTGACGCTCTCGGCTTATCGCATCAACAACGGTTCGTTTATCGGTGTCTCTATCGGGTCGTCGGTCAGATCGTCGGTTGGGGCAATCAATTAGGGCAGACGCAATATAAGGGCTTAGAGGTTGGCTGGCAATGTTTTTGCGCACGCCGCAACCTGAAAAAGTTGCGGCGTGCGCTGGCTTCAAGTCGGCACTTCTGCCTCAGTGCCGAACAGGCTTTTCAGACGGGCGAACATACGCCGCAAAGCGCGCACGATTTTCGGTACGATCCACAGCGCGACGATCAGGAAGACCGCGATGACGACCAAAATCAACACCGGATAAAAGGCCATCATAATTGTCGAAGCGAAAGTGAAAACGTCTTCGACAATGCTGAGTCCGATGTTAGAGAAAGGTTCGGGACTGGTATTCGCTGCCAATCGCGTCGCCGCTTTCGCCCCGTGCGAACCCAGCGCAAGACTGCCGCCGACAATCATCGCCGCCATCTTGATCGAAGGGTCGAATTCGGCAAACGCCGTCGCCGCCATAATGGCTCCCGCTGGGATGCGGATGAAGGTGTGAATGGCGTCCCACGCGGTGTCTACGGCAGGAATCTTGTCGGCGACGAATTCAACTAGATACAACCCGCCTGCCAGACCGATGAACCACCACGAACTGAGCATGCCAAGCTCGCCCGGCAGCTTCACCCATTCAAAGCGTTGCAACAGTCCTAACGTAACCACCGTCGCATAAAGGTTGATCCCTGACAGCCAGGCGCTGCCCATCGCGGTCGCGGCAGTAGCAATCCATTCTGCACTCATCGTTTGCGGCTCCTTAATTTCACGAAGATTCACGAAGCAGGGTAAGTGGGGAAAAAAGTAAATCGCACCGCCGATTAAATTAAGCTCAACGGCGGCGAATCATAACAGGTGATGACGGGATTTTTACAAGACGTATGAGTACGTATTTACGGGAAGGAAAAAAACTATGGCTGAAAACAACAGTGCGGAGAGATTGGCAGCTCACTGGGTACTACCAATCACTCCGCCACCAAAGAGCGAGTTGCGAATTAACTCTGCGACGGGGGTTTTACCGGCATCGGACCGCCACAAATCTTCATCAACGACAGCAGATCTTGCTGCCACCTAAGTAACAGCGCGAATGCAGAGATACTTCCAGCCCGTGCGCGAAAAAAATTTATGCTCATTCAAAAATCTTTCACGAAAATTTCAACCCGCCTTTAAGACGTGCCCGCGCTACCGACGTAATCTGCCTGCGTCGTAACGGTTGTCCCATTACGTTGCAATTCAAGCCGTTCGGTCGTTGACCGTGGGGCATGGTTCATCTCGTCTTCAAGGAGTTTTTCATGAAATCACTTACGCATCTCGCCCTGACTGTCGCCTTTCTCTTCGCTTTGTCTTTGGTGTGGGAAACCACGTCTCAACCAACTACACCGAGTTTCGTCCCCAGCGCAGCGGCACAAGGCAATCCGTTTCAACGCCGCCGCGAATGTTCGCTCGGCACGATGTATGGCGCGCACGGTTACACCTATAGAACCTGTTTGCAGTTTAATGAAAACCGAGATTGAATGGAGAAATGGCTTATACAACGAACATAACCGTCCCGCAATTCGAGTTGATAGACC
>JAYSVR010000114.1:0-2596 GCA_043718445.1 Acidobacteriota bacterium
TCCATGATTTGCCGCAACTGGTAATCACGATACTGTCCCGGATTGCCCGCTAGCCCGTCGGTCGCGGCGAGCGCGATGTTGAACATCTCGCGCGTCGAGACGAAATGCACCTGAAACTCTTTGGTGCGTTCTGACTCTTCCAGCACTTCAGTCCAGAAACGTCGGGCTTGTGCGCCGAGCGTCGCTTCTTCGTCGCCGGGGAAAAATCCGTGGCAATAAAGTTTGACGAAAACCCAATCGGGACGGCCCGCAACGGCAATGTTCGCGTTGCTCCACAGGTTTAGGCGGTGGCGATTGAACGTGCAATTTTCGGTCAACACGCCGTCTTCGATGCGCGGGACGGGCAAGCCTTTTTTGCGACGGCTCCAATCAACGACCAGCGGGCCGTTGACGATGATCGGCAGCGGCGGCTTTTGATTGACGGTTAAGGCGGGGCCGTCGCGGTGCGGAATCGGTTCGTTCAACGGATGCCCGCAGGTGTATATCGAATTGATTTGCGGAACCTGCGACGGCCACGGGAACGAAGGCAGCGTGAAATCGGCGTAACAACCGGTTTCGAGCAGGATTTGCATTTCGTCGTCAACGCCGCAGCAGTAACCGTTGCCGCGCGAATTCGCCAACGCGAAATTGCCATGCACGAAGCCGTAACGCGGAATGTCTTTTCCACCGAAGGGTGCCTCGAATTTCGACAGGCAGCCGTGTTCTTCGGCCAGCCGGTCGCGGAACTCAGTGATGACGGCGCGAAAGTTGGCTGACGTGTCGGGCGCTTTGACGCCGTGATGCCAATGCACTTCGACTTCGCCGTAACCTTGCGCTTGCAGGTCGGCGATCTCATCCACCAAGTCGCGTTGATACTGTTCGCCCGGATAAAAGTTCGTATGCTGAAAAGGCTTGCCGTCAACGTCGCGCACCGCATCGCCCGTTTGTTTGGCGGTGCGCTTCCAGCTTTTGACGCGCTTCATTTGCGTAGCCATATCGGCCAGCACGCCGCTTTGCGCAGTCCAGCCCGGCTCGAAATGATTCGAGACGGTGACGAGCAAATGTTTGGGCGCGTCGCCTTCAGACATACGGCGCAAGCGTTCGCGCAAGCGCCACGCCGGATATTTCATCAGCCACGGCAGCGACCATTTCAGTTTGTTCGACCAGGTTTGCTGGTGCGGATTTTTCATTATCATTTTCAGCAGAAGCCGTATCGCAACCTGTCAGGTTGCGGAGAATTGCGCTTGCGATGAGTCCTTCAACGGTGGAGCCACCGCAACCTAACAGGTTGCGATACGGTTCTTGACGGCAAGTGGGTTTACCAGCAAATGCCTTGATACGATTTCGGCGGATCATCAGTGTCAATCAAACGGACGAGGTCAATGATCTTGCGTCCGTTGTTGGTGTAATCGTTGATGACGCGATATTCCTCTGATTTCTTGCCGATCAAGATGACTTCTGAACTTTCGATCACGTGATGAATGTCGTCGCGCATCAGCGAAGAGATATGCGGAATCTCGCGTTCGATGTATTCACGATTCGCACCGAACAGCCGCGCGAGTTCGACTTCTTTGTCATAGATAGACAGCTTGTAGCCTTTGCCGATCAGCGATTCGATCAGATAAACCATCGGGCTTTCGCGCAAGTCGTCAGTGCCCGCCTTGAAGCTCAAACCGAGAATGCCGATCTGTTTCTTGCCAGTCGCGGCCACCATGTCTGCGGCTCTTTCGATTTGCAGCCGGTTGCTCACATTCAACGAATTCAACAGCGGCGTTTCAACGTCGTTGGTACGCGCTTTATAAGCCAGCGCGCGCACGTCTTTGGGCAGGCATGAACCGCCAAATGCGAAACCCGGCTTCAGGTAATAAGGCGATAGGTTGAGTTTGGTGTCCTGACAAAACACTTCCATCACTTTGTGGCTGTCAATGTTGAGCGCCTTGCAAATGTTGCCGATTTCGTTAGCGAACGTGACCTTGACCGCGTGAAAGGCGTTGCACGAATACTTCACCATTTCGGCTTCTTTGATTTTGACGGTGAGCAGCGGCGCGTTGAGTTGCGAATAAAGTTTGGCGACCAGCGCGGCGGCTTCGTCATCATCAGCGCCGATCAAGGTGAAAGGCGGATGATAGAAGTCATAAATCGAAGTGCCTTCGCGCAGGAATTCGGGATTGATCGCCACGCCGAAATCGCGTCCGGCTTTCTTGCCCGAATAAACTTCGAGCGTGGGGATGACTACGTCTTGAATCGTGCCGGGCAACATCGTCGAACGCATCACGACCACGTGATAGCGATGTTTGGTTTCGAGCGCCGAGCCGATTTCTTTGCACACGTTTTTGATGTAAGTCAGATCAAGGCTGCCGTTGTGATGGCCGGGCGTGCCTACGCAAACCAGCGAAACGTCCGAATCCATCACGGCTTCAACTGCGGAAGTCGTCGCGCGCAAACGGTTTTCTTTGACGGCTTGCGCGATGATTTCTTCGACGCCGGGTTCGACCACGGGCGAACGGCCTTCGTTAAAAATTTGCACCTTCAGCGGATTCACATCGCTGCCGATGACTTCGTGGCCGCTTTCGGCAAAACAGGCGGCGCTGACTGCGCCGACATAACCCAATCCGAA
>JAYSVR010000115.1:0-7614 GCA_043718445.1 Acidobacteriota bacterium
CGTCGTCTAGCTCCGGCTCCTAAGCCCACATTCAATTATACTAAGCCGCTGGAATCATTGGAGATAGAAGCACGAAAAGTTCCCGGATAGCCTCTAAGAGTCGGCATTCGAGCTACGTACGAGAACTTCGCCTTTATGGGGATAGGGAGCTTCGCCAACCAATTCCCAGCCCTGGCTGCCAAGCTGAGTCATCGCATTGGCAAAAGACTTTTGACGCAAGGCTTCCAATTTTGCGGGATCTTTTTCAAGTGAGACCGCCGACTCAGCTTGAGCTGACTCTTCCTTCAACCCAGTAGGCTCGAAGTACAGAATTTTCGTCTGGGAGTAAGTTTTCCCATCGTTGTAAGCAAAGCTAAAAGTCTCACCGATAGCACAGTATTCCCATTGCGCGCCGGTCGCCTTCTTTTGCGCCAAACTGACAAAAGATTGCCCTAGCAATACTGCGCTTGCCAGCAACATAAAAGTAATTGAGATCAAAACAGGCATTCTTTTTGACATAGAAACTCCTTGTTAAGTGTGGATACCGTCGAGCTTGTCGGTCATATCCTTTTTGTCTACACTGCCGATGGATTCAAGAATTGCATTGCAGCACACCGCAACAAGCTATGTCTAACCGCAAACGCGCGCTTTCCCTGATCATTATTGGACTTTTCTGCGTCGTCGCCGTGTCTCTCTCGGCGTGGCGGACGCTCGCGCAAAAGGCAACGAAAGCCAATGCCGACCGCGAGAAGCTAGCCAAGAAACCTGCGCCTTCCGGTACGATTCAACAGCGGTTAGAGAAAGATGACGGCTATGCGCTGGCGTTGTTTTTTTCGGGCGACATTCACGGCAACTTGGAAGTCTGCGGCTGTCCGATTCATCCGCTGGGCGGCGTCGCACGGCGTATGGGTTACATCAATGCGTTCAAAAAGCGCAGCCCCGACGTACCCATCGTGATGGTAGACGCCGGACGCATCTTCGCCGACGACAAACGCACTGACTCGAACGAACTCGTGGCTGATGCGCGGCTGATGAACGATTGGATCGTGCGCGCCAACGAGGCGATGAATCTCGAAATCGTCAACCTGTCATACCGCGATTTGCTTTACGCCGGGGACTTGCTTAAACCCGACACGACACTCAAGCCCGAAAAATCAGTGTTGCTGTCAGCCAATGTGAAAGCGACCGATAGCCTGCGCGAAAACCCCGCGCCTTACGTCATCAAAACCGTCACGGGCAAGCGGCTCAAAACGCCCGTGCGCATTGCTTTCATCGGCTTGAGCGACTTGCCGCCCGATGGATTCAAAGACCAAGTGGCGGCGAGCGGCTTTGCCGTTCATGACCCGCTCGCGGTTGCCAAAAAAGAACTGGCCGAAGTGCAGGACAAAGCCGATGTGACAGTGATCGTCGGCTATCTCAAACGCGGTACGGTCAACAAGCTCGCGCAGCAAAACCCCGACCTCGATCTCATCATCAATGCCGACGGCACGGGCATTACGCTCGACCCGATGCAGATCAACAACACGTTGATTATGTATGCGACCAAAGAAACCAAGCACCTCGGCGAATTGCGTTTTTACGCCGATGCCACCGGCGGAATCGAACGCTTCACGGTGCGTTATGTCGAGTTAGACGAAGTCATCGCCGATGACGCGGCGCTGGCGACAATGACCAAAACGGCGCGCAAAGAAATTGACGCGGTGCAAACCAAAATGGCCGAAGACGAAGCCGCCATCATCGCCGCCAAAATTGCGGTGGACGGCATGCCGCCTTCGTCATTCGTGACTTCAGAGAAATGCGCGCAATGCCATCAGGCGGAATTCAATCAGTGGCAAAAGACGCGGCACGCGCAGGCTTTCAAAGGACTCGAAACGCGTCAGCGCATTTACGACGCGGCCTGTGTGGGCTGCCATTCGGTAGGCTTCAAGCAAGCCGGGTTCATCAACATCAAAGCCACGCCGCAATTCGCCAACGTACAGTGCGAATCGTGTCACGGCCCCGGTGCTGAACACGCGGCGAAACCTGAGAAAGGCAAATACACGACACCCACTGCGCCCGCGAGTTGCGTCGGCTGTCACGACCGCGACAACAGTCCCGACTTCGTATTTGAAAAGTATTGGCCCGTTGTCGCGCACGGCAGCTTAAAAATAGTTCCGGCTCTTAAGCCTGTAGCTAAAGCTCGAAAGAAATAAGGCTGGGTGCGCGCGCAGGGTTTTTACTCCGCACTCCGCACTCCGCACTCCGCATTATGAACAGCATGCTCAAACTCATGCCGACGATGATTCGCCTGTCGGGCGATAACGAAGAGGTGCGCGAACAGGCGGCCTTCGCTGCGTGGCGTACCGTCACCGGCCCGCAAATTTCGTATTCGTGCATTCCGCTGCGCCTTGAGCAAAAACATCTGATCGTCGCCGTACCCGATTTTTCGTGGAAGAGCCAGATGGAAAAAGTCAGCGGCGATTATCTCTTTCGCCTCAATTCCGTCATCGGCATGCCGGTCGTGACCTATATCGAATTTCATATTGATTACGCTTTCGTCAAAAAGGCGCAGGAAGCTGAGCCTAAGCCGATAGCGTTTGAACACACGGCGGAACTGACTGAAGAACTGCGCGCCGACGCAGAACAAATCGAAGACGAAAAGCTGCGCGAACAGTTCCTGCGCGCGGCGGCAAAATACCTCGAACGCAAAGGAGAAACCGTGAAGCACGAATCAGCAGAAGAAATTAGACAGGATTGACAGGATTTTCAGGATTCACAGGATTGGTCAGCAAGCATAGATGTTTAAGCCTTATCCTCATCCTGTGAATCCTGAAAATCCTGTCAATCCTGTCTAATTTCTTCTTGTCCTTCGTGCTTTATCTTTTCACAGATGCCGATTACCAAGTCTGAAGTTACCAAGATCGCGCAACTCGCCAACCTCGAATTGACTGAAGCTGAAACCGATCAGTTCGCCGGGCAACTGGCGGCGATTGTGAAACACATTGACCAGTTGAACGAACTCGACACCGCCGACGTGAAGCCCTGGCAACAGCGCAGCGCCGGTGCGTTGCAAGCGTCTTACGCCGTGCGCGACGACGTGGTCGAGCCGAGCCTCGGCACTGATAAATCCCTCGCACAAGCGCCCGCACACGACGCCGGACACTTCCTCGTGCCGCGCGTGATTGGCGGATAAATTAGAGGCAGTACGGGGAGCGTGAGCGACCTGAGCATTGTGAAAGCGATATGTTGAGGCAGATTGACCCAATGCCAATGCTCAGGTCGCTTACGCTCCCCGTACTGCCAGTATGGAGCTACACGGTTGAACACGAATCCTACGATTGCCGAAATTCACGGCTTGTATAAAGACGGCAAGAAGCCGAGCGAGGTCGTTGCCGAGTTTTTGCAGCGCATCGAACAGCGCAATCCGCAACTCAACGCGTTCATCACACTGAACCGCGAAGGCGCGCTCAACGCTGCCGCTGCGGCTGATGCGACGATTCAGCAAGACCTGGCTAGCATTGCCAGCAAGCCGCTCGCGGGCATTCCCGTCGCGGTGAAAGACAACATGTGTACGGAAGGTTTGCGCACGACTTGCGCGTCAAAAATTCTGGGCGATTACCAGCCGCCTTACACTGCGACGGCTGTACAAAAACTGATTGATGCAGGCGCGATCATTCTAGGCAAAACCAATCTCGACGAATTTGCGATGGGCAGTTCGAATGAAAATTCGGCTTACGGCCCCGCGCGCAATCCGCACAATGAAGCCTATGTGCCGGGCGGCACGTCGGGCGGTTCCGCCGCCGCCGTTGCCGCCGGACTCGCGCCCGTCGCGTTGGGTTCAGACACGGGCGGTTCGATTCGCCAACCGGCTTCGTTCTGCGGCGTGATTGGAATGAAGCCGACCTATGGCCGCGTCTCGCGTTACGGTTTGGTGGCGCACGCTTCGTCGCTCGATCAAATCGGGCCGCTGGCGAATTGCGCCGAAGACGCCGCGCGCGTGTTGAATGTTATTGCCGGACGCGACCGTTACGACGCGACTTCGGCGAATGTAGACGTGCCGAATTATCTGGCTGCGTTAAACGGCGACGTGAAAGGTTTGCGTATCGGCGTACCGCCCGAATGTTTCGGCGAAGGCTTGCACGCCGAAGTCAGAGCCAACGTCGAAGCCTCCATCGCGCAACTCAAAGCACAAGGCGCTGAACTCGTTGAAGTGAGCCTGCCGCATACGAAATATGCCGTAGCCGTTTATTACCTGATCTCGACCGCTGAAGCCTCATCGAACCTGTCGCGTTATGACGGCGTGCGTTACGGCGTGCGGGCTGAAGACGCGCGCACCCTTTCTGAAATGTATCGCAAGACGCGCGAGCAAGGCTTCGGCGCTGAAGTCAAACGCCGCATCATGCTCGGCACGTTCGCGCTGTCGTCCGGCTATTACGATGCTTATTACGAAAAAGCGCAGCGTGTGAGAACAATGCTGGTGCAGGATTTTGAACACGCGTTTGAAAAGTGCGATGTGATCGTGACGCCGACTGCGCCTACACCTGCGTTTAAGATTGGCGAAAAGAGCGACGATCCGCTGGCGATGTATCTCGGCGATATTTATACGGTCACGATCAATCTGACAGGACTTCCCGCGATCAGCGTACCGTGTGGCGTGTCGAGCGAGCACTTGCCGATTGGCGTGCAATTCATCGGCAAGCCGTTTGATGAAGGGCGGTTGTTGCGCGTCGCGGAGGGAGCGCGGACGTTCCCGTCCGCAAAATAGAAAAGCCGCGAAGCGTTCCTTTTTCTCAGTCTTTGGCAATGCGGAGATTGAGGAAAAGGAACGCTTCGCGGCTTTTTTTATCTGCGCTCGTGACGAGCGCGCTCCCTCACCTGCAAAACAACCACAACAGCAACACGTGCAGCGACCACATCGCCACGGCATAAGGCCACTGAAAACGAATCACGCCGTATTGGTCTTTCAGGTTTAACAGCGCCGCAGGTACGATGTTGAAATTCGCGGCCATCGGCGTCAGCAACGTACCGCTCGCCCCCGCCGTTAGCGTCATGATCGCCGCCATCGCCGGATCAAGATTGAATGGTTTGATAAGCAGCGGAACCAATACGCCTGCGGCCAGCACCGGGAAGGCCGCGAATGAATTGCCCATCACGATGGTGAACAGTGCCATGCCTGCGC
The DNA here is from genome assembly GCA_043718445.1 of Acidobacteriota bacterium. Taxonomy (GTDB): domain Bacteria; phylum Acidobacteriota; class Blastocatellia; order RBC074; family RBC074; genus JACPYM01. Next base: position 5,138 of record JAYSVR010000115.1, read on the forward strand.
AGTTCGCCAACACCAATAAAAACAGGCTTTCAGGCGCAATGACGGATTGAATGCCCGCCGCAATCAGGTCGCCTACTTTTGCTGCGGCGAAGATCACGCCGAGCGAAGCCAGCAATTGCGGCAGGATGTTTACGGCTCCCATCGTTTCGTTGAGGCGGCGGCCCTCGTCAAGGGCGTCAATGAGTTTGCTGCGCGTGAGCGTGACGCAATACAACATCGCTGCAACGCCGCCGAAGCCCAGCCCCACGAGTGCGCCGCGATTGGCGTCTTGCCCCAAGCCGCGAAAGACGAGTGCGATCAAGACGGTGATTGCCGGAATCAATACGACCGGCAAAAAGATTTTCGCGCCGAGTGAGTCAGTGGTTTGTGATTCGCGGGCTTCGCCTTTGCTGACGCGGTTCGCGCCGTCCAGCACGACCAGCAACACAACCAGCAAGCCCGTCAGCCAATGCGGCATAACGCTGCCCAGCGCGAAAATCACTGCGAGCAAGAACCAGAACAGCGCGCTCGTGTGCCGTTTGTGATTGCTCGCGTCGCGCCACGTTAGCGCCGCGAAACTCAGCAAGACCGCGCCCGTCAGCACGTATACGGCATCAAGACTGAACAGCGTATTCATCGTTGTGCCTCCGCGCGCAAGCGCCGATCAAGCCACGCGAACTGCATCGCTGCCAACAGCACTGAAGCCACGACAATCGGCGAAGTCCACGCGACCAGCCGCCACAAACTGATGTCGTAACCCAATCCTTTCATCACGCCGTAAACCAGCAAGACGCCAGCTTGTACGACTGATAAATTCTGTCCGTAAAAGTTGCCGTAATTCTCACTCGCCGCCGTCGCGGCTTTGACCGTCTCAGTTTGTGACTCATTTTGTGATGAAGCTGAAACGCCCGCCGCCATTGGGTAAACCAGCGGACGCACGAATGACGGATGACCGTTCAAGCGAATGCCCAGCGCGCCAATCAGGATGCGAAACAATTGATAAACCAACAGCAAGCGCCCTACGGTGGCGGCGCTGATGCGGCGAATCAGCGTGGCGGCTTCGTGTTGCAAGCCGTGCCGTTCAGCCAAACCGATGGCGGGCAGCGTCAACAGAAACAAGGTCATCAGCCGGTTGTCGGTGAAGGCTTTGCCCAACAGGTTCAGGATGGTGATGAGCGGCAAGCCTGCGACGAGGCCGGTGACGAAGGCGGCGACTAATACGACCAGCGTTGTGCGCAAGCGTAACGCTAAACCAACGATGACAATCAGCACGCCGCTGAGTTTGAGCCATTCCATTGTGAGAGTCCTTTCTTGACAGCTTTTAGGGTGAATGAATAAATGCGGGCGCATTCAACAACACTTTCTTTCCCGCGACAAAAAGGAATCGGCAAAGGTGGAACAGGTTCGTAACCTGTTCACGCAAATCGGACAGGTTACGAACCTGTCCTACCAATTTTATTGAGGAGCAATTCAAGATGCGTTATCGCAAACTCGGCAGAACCGGTATCGAAGTTTCAGAGATTGGTTACGGTGCGTGGGGCATCGGCGGCATTCAGTGGTTGGGCGGCGACGATCAAGAGGCGTTGCGCGCGCTGCATTCGGCGATAGATCAAGGCCTAAATTTTATTGATACGGCGCTGGCCTATGGCGAAGGCCACAGCGAACGACTGTGCGGCGAAGTCATTCGCAGCCGCAAAGAAACGATTACCGTCGCAACCAAAATACCGCCCAAAAATCGCCAGTGGCCTGCCGCGTCTGTACCGTTGCGCGAAGTCTTCCCGCGCGATTACCTTATCGAATGCACCGAGCAAAGCTTGCGCAATCTCAAACTCGACGTGATTGATTTGCAGCAACTGCACGTCTGGCACGACGATTGGGCCGATGACAACGAATGGCTCGACGCGCTTGAAACGTTGCGCGCACAAGGCAAGGTGCGGCATTTCGGCTTGTCGCTCAATGACTATCAACCGGCGAATTGCCTGAGAGCCTTGCGGCGCGGGGCGATTGACGCGGTGCAGGTGATTTACAACCTGTTCGAGCAAGCGCCCGAAAACGAACTTTATCCGGTTTGCCAAAAGCACGACATCGGCGTCATCGCCCGCGTACCCTTTGACGAAAGCGGCCTGACGGGCGCGATCAACCCAGATTCGACTTTTCCTGAAGGCGACTTTCGCAATTGGTTCTTTCGCGGCAATCGCAGGCAGGAAGTTTATGAACGAGCTGAAAAACTGAAAGGCGTGTTGGGTGCTGAAGCGGTTACGTTGCCCGAACTCGCGCTGCGTTTCACGTTGCAACACGAAGCGGTGAGTACGGTCATCCCCGGCATGCGCACCAGCGCGCACGTCGCCAGTAACCTCGCGTGTGCTGACGGCAAAAAGTTTTCAGACGAACTGATGAGCAAGCTCAGAGCTTTTGCCTGGGATCGAACGGGTGAATGGTAAAAGGGAATTGCTGAATAAAGGCGAGAGAGTGGAGCTAGTCGGGCTCGAACCGACGAC
>JAYSVR010000116.1:0-7592 GCA_043718445.1 Acidobacteriota bacterium
TCTTTCGGAATCGCGCCTTCAGGTACGTGAATGTGCAGGTCGTAATTTTTGAACGCATCGTTTGCGATGCCCAACGAAGCGGCGCGCGAACGAATATAAGTGATCGCGGCTTGCGCCGATTCCTGCATCACGTCGCCGAGCTTGCCGGTGAGCGTGAGCTTGCCTGTGCCTTCGACCAGCGTGGCTTCAACGTGCAACACATCGCCGCCGACTTCGGTGACAGCGAGGCCGTTGACCAGGCCGATTTCGCTGCGTTCGCCGATGGTTTGCGGGCGGAATTTCGTCGTACCTAAAAGCTGTTTGACTGAAGTCGCATTCGCTATGTAACTGAAATTTTCGCCGCCTTGCTCGGCGCGTTCTTGCACGAGCTTGCGCGCAACCTTGCGGCAGATCGAACCGATTTCGCGCTCGAGATTACGCACGCCCGCTTCACGGGTGTAATACTCAATGATGGTTTTCAGCCCGTCTTCAGTGAACTCTAGTTGTTCAGGTATCAAGCCATTATTCTCGGCTTGTTTGCGCAGCAAATGGCGCTTGGCGATTTCGAGCTTCTCGCGTTCGGTGTAACCCGCCAGTCGGATGACCTCTAAACGGTCTTGCAAAGCGCTGGGAATCGTATGCAGCACGTTTGCCGTCGCGATAAACATCACCTTCGATAAATCGTATTCAACATCGAGATAATGGTCGTGGAAGGTGTGGTTCTGTTCGGGGTCGAGCACTTCGAGCAACGCCGCCGCCGGATCGCCGCGATAGTCGGAACCGATTTTGTCCACTTCGTCCAACAAAATCAGCGGATTGATCGTACCCGCCTTTTTCATCAACTGAATAATCTGTCCAGGTAGCGCACCGATATAGGTTCTGCGATGTCCGCGAATCTCGGCTTCGTCACGTACGCCGCCTAAGGCAAAGCGCACGAAATCGCGTCCCGTTGCGCGCGCAATCGAACGTCCAAGCGAAGTCTTGCCTACGCCGGGCGGGCCGACGAAACACAGAATCGAGCCTTTGGGTTTGTCGAGCAGTTGGCGCACGGCGAGGTATTCGATGACGCGCTCTTTGATTTTATCCAGGCCGTAATGATCGCCGTCCAGCACCTCTTGCGCGAACTGAATGTCGCGGATTTCTTCGGTGGCGTTTTGCCACGGCATGGCGATCAGCCAGTCAATGTAATTGCGCGAAACCGTCGTCTCAGCCGACATCGGCGGCATCTGTTCGAGCTTCTTGAGTTCCGCGATGGCTTTGTCATAAGCCTCGACAGTCATGCCTGCGGCTTCGATTTGTTCTTTCAGTTCTTCGAGTTCGGCGCGTTCGTCTTTGCGCCCGAGTTCTTTGTGAATGGCTTTGATCTTTTCGTTGAGATAATACTCGCGCTGTTGCTTTTCCATCTGGCGTTTGGTGCGCGTCGAGATGGTGCGATCAATGTTATTTTTTTCGAGTTCGATTTCAAGGATTTCGATCATGCGCAACAGCCGCTCGTGCGTCGAATAAACTTCGAGCAGGCTTTGTTTGTCTCTGAGATCGAGTTTCATCTTGTCGGCCAAGTGGTCTACGAGATGGCCGGGGTCGGCGAGACGCAGTGCAGCTTGTACTTGTTCGAGATTCGCATCGGTCGAAACCTTGACGTATTGCTCAACCAACGCCGCCACGCGCGTGACCAGCGGAGCCAAGCGGCGCGGGCTTTCGGCCACCACCGGCGCGCGGCGCAACGTAGCCATCATCACACCGTCGTGCATTTCGACGCGCATCACGCGGGCGCGTTCGCGGCCTTCGACTAAAACTTTGATCGTGGCTTCATCCGGCTTGCGCAACGAGTTGGCGATATAAGCCAGCGTGCCTACGGGATAAATGTCTTCGGGGTTGGGGTCTTCGACGGTGGCGTCGTGTTGCGTTGCCAGAAAGATGATGCGGTTCGTAGCAAGGGCTTCTTCTAAAGCCAGCACCGACGAAGGGCGTCCGATGACGAAGGCCGCTTTGGTGTGAGGGAAAACGACGACATCGCGGATCGGAACCATCGGATAACGGACTACGTCGTTGGGGGTGCTATCGTGAAATTCTTGCATCTAATGTTTACCTCAATACTGCCGCAGCTTTTCGCAAAAGCTGCAAAAACGTTTCGGAAATTTTAGTGGCTTAACGCAGCGCGCTCGCCGTAGCGCTGCCATTTCTTTGTGGGAGGAACGGGTTTTGATTACGTCTTTCGAGTACGTTCGGGGAAAAACTTAACTGGCTTTTTCCAACGGGAAGACGTTCGTGCGACGGCTTTCGACCATCTCTGCCGTGACGAGGAACTCTTTGACCTTCTTTTGATTGGGGAGGTTATACATTGCTTCGAGCATCAGTTCTTCGAGAATCATACGCAGCCCGCGCGCGCCGACTTTGCGTTCGCAAGCCTGCCGCGCCACCGCGTGCAGCGCGTCGTCGTCGAATTTCAGCTTGATGCTGTCCCACTCGAATTGCTTCTGGTATTGCTTGAGCAGCGCGTTTTTCGGTTCGGTCAAAATCTGAATCATCGCCTTCTCGTCCAACTCGTGCAGCGTGCCCAGCACGGGCAGACGGCCTACGAACTCAGGAATCAAGCCGTATTTGATCAGGTCTTCGGGTTCGACGTGCTGGAACATATTTGCCGACGAACGCGCCGCCGCCAGCGAACGAATGTTCGCGCCGAAGCCCAAAGCCTTTTGTCCGATGCGCCGTTGAATGATGCGGTCAAGCCCGACGAAAGCGCCGCCGCAAATGAACAGAATGTTCGACGTGTCTATCAAATAAAACTCTTGATGCGGATGCTTGCGTCCGCCTTGCGGAGGCACGTTGGCGATGGTTCCTTCCAGAATTTTCAGCAGGGCTTGCTGCACGCCTTCGCCCGACACATCGCGCGTAATCGAAGGGTTCTCGTCCTTGCGGCAAATCTTGTCAATCTCGTCAATGTAGATGATGCCTTGTTGCGCGCGTTCGACATCGCCATTCGCGGCCTGCAACAGTTTGAGAATGATGTTCTCAACGTCTTCGCCAACATAACCCGCTTCGGTCAGCGTCGTCGCGTCCACAATCGTGAAGGGCACTTTCAGCATGCGCGCCAGCGTTTGCGCGAGCAGCGTCTTGCCCGTACCCGTCGGCCCCATCAGCAGGATGTTCGACTTTTGAATCTCGACATCCGTGCGGCGCTTCATCATTTCGATGCGTTTGTAATGTTGATAAACGGCGACGGCGAGTTTCTTTTTGGTGTCGTCCTGGCCGATGACGTATTCGTCCAGAAAGGTTTTGATTTCGTGCGGACGCGGCAGCGGTGGACGCGCGGCAGCAGCTTCCTGTTGGGCGTCGTCGCTGATGATCTCAATGCAAATGTCTATGCATTCATTGCAAATATAAACAGTCGGGCCGGCAATGAGTTTTTTGACTTCGTTCTGGCTTTTGCCGCAGAAGCTGCAACGTAATGTATCTTCGCCGCGTCGGTTCACCGTGTCGCCTCCGCTGTGCCAATGCAGCCAATGCAGCCAATGCAGCCAATGCAATTAGATATGGGATGGATCATTTGTGGAAGGGAAACTAGCGATTGCCGTCACACGCATTCGCCCAACGCATGATGCGCGGCATCATAGCCGTCCGCTGAAAAATTTTATAAACGAATGAGGGGTTACTTTCCTTACTGGTCAAACCCGCTGTTTCGTTACAACGCTCAACCAAAAATCATGCCAGATTTCAGCACTTCGCAAGCCCGCACGCACTTGTCACAAATCTGTGCATCATTCCCTGGAAAAAGCCTGACGCCTTGCGGATTATTTCGGTCGTGATGATTGAAGCTGCAATCGCTCGTCGCCGCTCCGCCGCCCAGCAATTTCTTGTACCACGGACGATCTTGCGCTGGCGCTTTCACTCCCAGTTCGCGGAAGTCCTCTAACAGTTGTACGCAAACGTCTACGCACTCGTCACAAACGTAACCCGAATGCCCTTCGAACAGGCGCGCGACTTCGCCTTCGCCCAAGCCGCAGAACGAACAACGCAACACGTGCCGTCCGGTTGTGGCAGAGGGGAAGCTTTCGAGTGATTCTGGCGCGGAAGTTCCGTCGAGAAAGGAGTGCTGATCTTGCATACGCTGAAATGGAACCGCGACCCAACCCGTCAAAAGTTGGATTGCGGTTTCAACGCGGGGTTATTCGCGGTGCGCAATCACCAGATCAAGCAAGCCGTATTCTTTGGCTTGCGTCGAACTCATGATGCGGTCACGGTCTACGTCTTTTTCGATTTGTTCGACTGTCTTGCCCGTATGTTTAGCGAGGATTTCGTTGATGCGTTCGCGCATGCGCAGAATTTCTTCCGCCATGATCTTGATGTCGCTGGCTTGTCCTGAAGCGCCGCCCGAAGGTTGGTGAATTAGGATGCGCGAATTGGGCAACGCAAAGCGTCGTCCCGGCAATCCTGCCGCCAACAGCACCGCGCCCATCGAAGCGCATTGCCCGATGCAAAACGTCGTGACCGGATTCTTGACGAATTGCATCGTGTCATAAATCGCCAGACCCGCCGTCACCGAACCACCCGGCGAGTTGATGTAAAGCGAAATCTCGCGGTCAGGGTCTTCCGATTCGAGAAACAGCATTTGCGCTACGATCAGATTGGCGACGGTGTCGTCAATCGGCGTACCCAAAAAGATGATGTTGTCTTTGAGCAGGCGCGAGAAAATGTCGGAGTAGCGTTCGCCGCGCGGCGTTTGCTCGATTACGGTCGGCACGTAGTAATTCTTGGGTTCCATCATAACTGCTTTATGTACCTGATTACGGATTAGACGCAGCCCCCTGATGTGAAGCTGCGTATAGTTTGAAGCACGCCGTAAAAACCTGCTCCGCGAAAACGACGACCGGATTATTCCGCTGTCGCATTGTTAAGCCGCTGGATTAGCTTGTTCCGGGGACGATGTTGACGAATCAGCGCTTGCGGGTGTGTTCGCTTGCGCGAGTTGTTCGGAGGTAAGTTCCTCAACCGTGACTTGCGCGTTTGCTACGAGCCAGTCGAGAGATTTGTTGTAATGCAACTGCGATTCGATACTAGAAATCCCCCCATCCTTTGTCAAACTTGCTTTTACGTCGCTGAAAGACTTGCCTTCTTCCTGCGCAATCGCGGCGATTTCGTAATCAACTTCTTCGTCAGTGATCCCCAGGCTTTCCGCTTCACCGATGCGTCCGATCACCAGCGCCGCGCGAATGTCGCGCATCGCAAAGACCCGCGCTTCAGCGCCGCGTTCCTGCCAGTCAATTTGGCTGAGGTATTGTTCGGGCATGCCGTTCGACATCAGCCGATAAGCAAACTGACGCAAACGATCCTGCGACTGCTGTTCGATCAGCGCCGAAGGCACGGCGAAATCGTAATCTTCCAACAGCCTTTCGACTACGTTTTCACGCAGCTTCGCGTCGGCTTCCTGCCCGGCCATCTTGATCATGTTGTCACGAATCTTGTCACGCATCTCCTGCACCGATTCGGCTCCGCCGCTGGCTTTAGCGAACTCATCATTCACTTCGGGCAGTTCTTTGGCCTGCACGGTTTTGACCGTAGCCGTGAAATCCAGCGTCTTGCCTGCCAAACCTTCTGACGTGAAATCTTCAGGATAAACCACGCGAAATTCTTTCACGTCGGCTACGTTCACGCTGGTGAGTGCTTCGTTAAACTCGGCCTGCACACCTTCGGCATTGAGTTCAATCGTTACGCCTTCTGATTTCAAACCTTCTTCTTCGTGCGGCGCGGTCGGATTCAGATACGTGCCCGTCAAATCAACCGTGACGAAATCGCCCGCTTGCGCGGCACGCTCTGCTACGTCTACGAATTTGGCAGTAGACTCGCGGAAGCGTTCGATGATCGCGTCAACGTCCTTGTCTTCCACGATGCGCAATTGCTTCGTTACCGCGATGCCTTTGTAATCCTTCAATTCGAACTCAGGAATGACTTCGACCGTCGCCTTGAAACGCAGCACGCTGTCATCACCGATGGCTACGTCAGCCAAAGCCGGTTCGCCTACGACGCGCAACTGATGATCCACGATAGCGTGTTGAAGGGCATGCGGAACCAGTTGTTGAATCGCTTCGTTGTGGGCTTCGCCCTTAAAGCGCGCCTTAATCATTTCACGCGGAGCTTTGCCCTGCCGAAAGCCCGGCAATTGCGCCTGACGTTGATAAGAGTCGTAAATTTTTTCGATTTCCTTTTTGACTTCGAGGGCGGGAATTTCGATAGCGAGGTCTTTCTTGACCTGCGACACATCGGTGATCGTGACTTGTGATTTCAACGGGTTGTTCCTTCTTTAGATAAGACTATAAAACTTGTGTAATCCCCGACGATACTTACGGTACGCAGGCAGGTGACGCAACGGTGTGTCGGGCTATGCGAAAGGGGGGACTCGAACCCCCACGCCTTACGGCACTAGATCCTAAGTCTAGCGCGTCTACCAGTTCCGCCACTTTCGCGGGTTAAAAACGAAGCCAGAAACAGGCGCGGAGCCTAACAAATTTGCCCATACCGCGCAACCGCGCTTTCACCCTGTAAATAAAGGCTTCCGCGAAAGATTGAGCCAAATTGTGCCCAGATAGTGCCCAAATTGTGATTGACAGGATGAGGCGCGACAACGCTTAATAACGCGCCTTTGGGCAATCTATCAACGACGCAGGAGCTACGTTTTCATGACTTTTCTCGAACGCATCAATCAAGACATCACCACTGCAATGAAGGCCAAAGAGGCCGACCGACTGAGCGTCTTGCGCATGGTCAAGACCGCTCTCAAAAACAAAGAGATCGACAAAATGGCTCCGCTCGAAGACGCCGAGGCGCTCAAGATTTTGCAATCACTGGTCAAACAACGCCGCGACAGCATCGAAGCATATCAAGCCGCCGGACGCACCGAACTCGCCGACAAAGAGGCCGCCGAAATCAAAGTGATCGAAACCTATCTGCCCGCCGCGCTTGACGAAGCCGCCCTCGCGCAAATCGTCGAAGCCGCTGTCGCGGAAACCGGCGCTACGTCGGCGAAAGAACTTGGCCTCGTGATGAAAGCTGTCATGGCAAAGCTCGCTGGCCAAACCGCCGACGGCAAAGTCGTCAATCAATTGGTACGCGCCAAGCTCGGCGCTTGAAGATTCGTGCGAACCACTCGCATCCTCGTTTCGTTAGGAAAAGCGTTACGTCATTCAACGACGTAACTGAATAAATTGAACCTGTACTGACTCGGAGGTAAATGATGTTATTGAATCTTATCTGGCTCGTGCATGTCGCGCTCGCCATCATCGCAATCTCGGATATTGTTTCGTCCAGCCGCGACATGGCGACCAAAGTCGTCCTGATCGTACTGGTCTTGGCAATTCCTTTTATCGGCCCTGGCCTCTATCTTTTCGCGTTGAAAGATAAGGGCTACAAAATCTAGCATCTCGTCACGAAGGATAGGGGGCACAATTTGACGAGTACCGTCAAAACACCGCGCATCGCTGTCGAGGCAGAAGAACCATGCGCTCCTGCGATGGCTGCGGTCATACTTGGGCAATCAAAGAACTCTTGTGGACGGTCGCTATCAAATACCTCGGCAGCCTTTCGCCCAACCTTAGCCTTTCGCCATTGAGCCCAGAACC
>JAYSVR010000117.1:0-7574 GCA_043718445.1 Acidobacteriota bacterium
TTGTGAAGGGGTGCTGAGAACCAGCGAGGCAAAGATTCGGCTTTGCGCGATTCGGCTCATCTTGCGCAGGCTTGCCTAACTGCAAACAGGTTCTATAGAAAATAGTCGGTCGTCCTGACCATTCACGCCACGCGCACGTTCGGTCTCATTCAAACAACATTTGGCAGGTGATATTTGGGCGTTGGTACTCGCTGCCAATCTGTGTATAGTTCGCGCGCGTCATACCGCAACAAGCAGCATCTCCATTCCCCCTCGTTCGTTCGCCGAAACGTCTCTAAGTGAAAGGTGTAAGAGCTTCGTGAGTGCAGAAGAAATCAAGCCTGCGATTGAGCAGCCTCTGAATCAACAAAACGAAGCTGGTCAGGAAGAGATCAAGCATCCCGCGCAAAGTCCTCTGGCCTTTGCTGACTTTACGACTCCCCCGCGCCAGCCTGTGAAAAGAATACTATTTTTTGTCGCCCCGTTTTTGCTGTTGAGCTTGTGCGCGATCTTTGTCGTGCGCCAGCGCGCAGCCGTTATCAACCCCAAAGCGACGCGCGTCACTATTGCCGTGCCGCCGTTGACCGACAAGAGCGAAGTGCGCGCCATCTGGATTGTGCGTTACACGATGACTTCGCCCGAAGCCATCCGCGATTCGGTCAAACGCGCCAAAGCCGCAGGCATCACCGACCTCGTCGTGCAAGTCCGCGGGCGCGGCGACGCTTTTTATAACTCGCTGTGGGAACCGCGCGCCGAAGAACTGGCGAAACAACCGAAAGATTTCGACCCGCTCACGTTGATGTGCGAAGAAGCGCACGCCGAAGGCATTCGCATCCACACCTGGATCAACGCTTATGTCATCACGCTGTTCGACAAGCTGCCCAAGCTGCCGGAACATCAGGTTTACACCCATCCTGAATGGCTGATGGTGCCCAAACCGCTGGCGACGGCTTTATACAACGTTGAACCGCGTGCGCCGCAATATCTGGCGAAGTTGCGCGCGCACGTCAGCGCCAACCGCAACGTGATCGAAGGCCTTTTCGCTTCGCCCGCGCATCCTGAAGTCAAAGACCATCTGCTCAAAGTCGTGATGGATGTCATCGGCAAATACGACATTGACGGCGTACATTTCGATTACATTCGTTATCCCAACACGAGTTTCGATTACAACCGCACTACGCTTGACCGCTTTCGCGCTGAACTCGAACCGTCGCTCGACCTGCCCAGCCGCGCGCGACTGGCGCAACTCGCCAAAAAGAATCCACTGGTTTATGCGAATACGTTCGCTAACCGTTACGCCGACTTTTTGCGCGACCAAATCAACGAAACCGAAGCCGCTATTTATCAAGCCGTCAAAGCGCGCAAACCCAACCTGCCGGTCTCTGCCGCCGTTTATTCCGTCCCCGCCGAAGCCAAAAGCTATCGCTTGCAAGACTGGCAAAGCTGGACGCAACGCGGCACGCTCGACATCGTATGCCCTATGGTTTACACGCCTGACACCGCCACCTATCGCAAGCAACTGAGCGCAGCCATGCGCGGCGCGTCAGGCCGTATGCTCTGGGGCGGCATCGGTTCGTGGCGGCAACCCGTCCCTGAAACCCTCGACAAAATCAAAGTCACGCGCGAACTCGGCGCGAATGGCTTCATCCTGTTTTCTTATGACAGCGCCGTACAATTTTCTACGCTGAACCCGCAAAAAGATTATCTCGAACGCTTGCGCGAAGGCTTGGCGGTGTATGCGCGTTAAGTTTATGCTGCGCGCGTGAGGAGTATCGCAAAGATGAGCGCCAAACCCGCATTCGCCGAAGACCTGAGAACGGTTCAAAACACGGTCCAAAATAATGATGTGCTGCCAACGGAAGTTGAGCCGGTCGTGTTGCGCTTCGCTCCGATTTTGCGACGATTGCGAGACGATGATTTTTTCCGCTTCTGCCAACTCAATGAGCAGTGGAAGTTCGAACTTTCAAAGGAGGGCGACTTGATTGTGATGATGCCCAGCGGCGGCGAAACCGGTCGCCGCAATGCGAGACTCTCACGGCTCTTAGGAAATTGGGCAGAGGAAGATGGGACGGGCGAATGCTTTGATTCTTCGACGGGTTTCATTTTACCCAACGGTGCCGAACGTTCGCCTGATGCGGCGTGGATAAGTAAAGACCGCTGGGCAGCATTGAGTGACAAGCAACAAGAGCAATTCGTACCGCTTTGCCCTGATTTCGTTATCGAACTTCGCTCACGCACCGACCGCCTAAAACCATTGCAGGCCAAGATGACAGAGTATCTCGAAAACGGCGCGCAACTAGGCTGGCTGATTGACCCATATAAACACAAGGTTTACATCTATCGTCCTAACCAATTGGTTGAGTGCCTTGAAAGTCCGTCTGAATTAAACGGCGAAAATGTCTTGCAGGGTTTCGTGCTGCCCGTGGCGCGACTCTGGCAAAGTTAAATCACTACAAATTGACAGCAGTAAGGAGTTCTCCCCTATGAAACTACGATCTTTATTATTCGCACTTTTCTGCGCCTGTCTGTTGAGCATAGCTCCAGCCAGTTATGCGCAAACCGTCACCGGTACGCTCAACGGTACGGTGACTGATTCGACTAACGCGGTCATCCCCGGTGTCGAGATCACCGCCCGAAACCTTGAAACCGGCGCGATACGCACCGGCAAAACGAATGCTGAGGGTTTTTATAACCTGCCGTTTTTGCCGCTGGGCGCTTATCACGTAACGGCCAAATCCACTGGCTTCGCAACGACCAAACGCGAAAACATCGAGGTCACGTTGAATCAAACGCTGGCGGTCAATTTCGCGTTGCAACCGTCGGCGGCTAGTGCCGAAGTGACGATTACGGCAGAACCCGCGCCGATCAATACGACCAACGCCGAAATCAAACAGAGCCTCGGCGCGCAACAAATCGTAGACCGTCCGGTCGCCAATCAGGGCAACTTTCTCACGCTGGCAGAGACGTTCACCGGTTTTCAGGAAAACCCGACAAGTGGACAAAACAATCCGACCGCGTCGTCGGGGTCTTCGATCAATTTCAACGGCACGGGTACGCGCGGCGCTACGTTTCAGATCAACGGCGTGAACAACGACGACTCGTCAGAGAATCAAAACCGTCAGGGCGCGTCGCTGGCTACGATCAAAGAGTTTCAGGCGATCACCAATAATTTCAGCGCCGAGTTCGGACGCGGTTACGGCGCGGTCATTCTGGTGCAAACCAAATCGGGCACGAATAACTTTCGCGGCGAGGCTTACGAATACCACAACAGCAGCTTTCTCAACGCGAAGAGTCATTTCAATACGGCGGTCGCCAAGCCCGTCAATCGCCGCAATCAGTTTGGCGGCGTACTCGGTTTCCCGATTTTCAAAAACAAGCTCTTCGGATTTATCAGCTATGACCGCGTGAGCAATTTTGGCGCGCTGGGCTATACGCGCGATGTGTTTCTGGCGACGGAACGCGACAGCAGCCAATTTTTCAGAACGACTCCGACGAACAACACGCCCGCCAATCGTGCGTTTATTGAATCAGTGTTGAATCGCGTCCCCACCCGCCTCGTGCCGAACGATTCGCGCAGCACGCGCACCGTTGTCGCTGAGGCCGGATTTGATCGTCCGTTGCAGGACTATTCGACGCGGCTGGATTGGGCTGCCACTGAGCGCGACAACGTCACCGCGCGTTATCAATACACGCGGCAGATACTCGACAACACCGACGTCATCATCGGCGAAGCGACCAAACAAAATAACAAGCAGCAAAACCTCGGCGCGACGTGGACGCATATCTTTTCCAATACGACCGTTGGCGAAGTCCGCTACGGCCTGGGTTTGCGCACCACACTCGTCGGCATCAAAGCCGGTGACGACACGCCTGTCATTCGTTTTGTCGGCAGCCCGGTGGCGGGTTCGATCATCGGCAATGCGGGCAACTTCCCGATCAACCGCTTTCAGACCGATCATCAGTTTGTTTACAACCTGTCTTCCATCGTCGCCAATCGGCACTTCATCAAAGCAGGCACAGACATTCGCCGCCAGCAACTTGATGACAAAGCCGATAACTTTTCGCGCGGCTTTTATAATTTCAACCAGACTTGCGGCGGGACGAATTACGGCACGGCTTACGCAGCATTCTTGAATGGCTGCGTCGCCACTTACCAAAGAGGTTATGGCCCGTTCTTTCTCGAAAACCGCATCAACGAGTCGAACCTTTACGTCGAAGACAACTGGAAGATTAAACAAAATCTGACGCTCAACCTCGGCGTGCGTTACGAATACGTCTCAGCCCCGCGCGAGATCAAAAATCGTATTGAATACGGCTATGGCGACGACAATAACAACTGGCAACCACGCGTAGGCTTCGCTTACAGCCCCGGCTGGTCTGAAGGATTGCTCGCCAAGATCACCGGCGGCAAAGAGAACACTTCGCTGCGCGGCGGTTACGGCATCTATCATGGACGCATCTTCCAGTCGGTGTTTTCGCAAACCGGGGTGGGCATTCGCTTCAATCTGCCCAATGCCGCGTTTCTTTCCTACCTCAACTCCAATACGTTAGCCGATCCGACGAATGGCTTTGTGTTTACGCCGGGCGCTCCGCCCACAGCGCGTTACTCACTGGTTCTCGCAGACTCCAATCTGGAAATGCCTTACACCCAACAGTGGAACCTGACCATTGAACGCAAGCTGCCTTTCAAATCGGCTTTCCGCGCGACCTATTCGGGCAATCGCGGTATCGGATTCCTGCGTTTCCTCTCTGATAATTTGCCGCTTTCGCCGCTGGCGGGAACCGTTACTGTAGCGAACCATCCGAACAACGCACCTGCGGCTTTATACACAGCAGCCAATCGTCCGGCAGGCGATCCGCGCGCGGTGGATGTGCGCGGACAAACGCTGCGCATTGCGGCTGATCCGATTTGCGCAGGCACGGGACTGGTCGGAATTCCCTTCACTACTACTTGTCCAGTCGCCGTGCCGATTGGCCCTAACGAAATCAGTCTGCGCTTAACCCGCACTAACGAACGCCGTCCAGACGGACAGTTCGGCACGAACACAATCATTAGCAACAACGTGTGGAGCTATTACCACGGGTTGCAACTCGAATGGATCAAGAACACTTCGCAAGGGCTGTTCGTGCAAGCGTCTTACACGTTGAGCAAAGCGATTGACACGACTTCAGAAGCGACGTTCGTCGGTGCGGGCGATTCCAACGCAACGGGCCCAGACGTGCGCGCCGCGCGGGCTTTGTCACGCTTCCATACGCCGCAGCGCCTGACGCTTTTCACCAGCTATGAACTGCCGTGGTTGAAACGCCGCAAGGATTTTCTGGGGCAGGCTTTCGGCGGCTGGAAGACTTCGGTCGTGATGAAAATGATCGCCGGTACTCCCTTCACCATTGCCAACGCTACGGGACTTGGCGATTTGAACTTCGACGGCTTCACCGACGCGCGTCCGGTCTTGCTGGATAACTCGCTACTGGGCCGTACGTTCAACAACCCCAATACCGCGCTCGACCAGATCCCGCGCTCCGCCTTTCGCGTTGCCACGCCCGCCGATTATGGTTGTTGCGTTTTAGGACGTAACACCTTCTTCATTGACGGCACGCGCAACTTCGACCTCAGTCTGTTCAAGACGTTCAAGCTGCCCTTTGCTGAACAACGTCACAGCATTGTGGTGCGCGCCGATATGTTCAATGCGTTTAATCACGTGCAGTACGGCTTTCCGAGTTTGGATATTGGCAACGCAAACTTCGGACGCCTGACTGGCACGGCAAACAGCTATGCGCCGCGCAATGTGCAGTTCTCGATGCGTTACGTTTTTTAAGCGAAGCTGCGCGCTGCGATTCATGAGCCGTGCCGTCAAAGTGAGTTACGCTTTGACGGCACGGCTTTCTTGTTGGCGTTGTAAGGGCTGCGCGCTATGCTGCGCCGCAAAGGAGTTTACGCTTTATGGCTGCCCAACCCGCTTTCGCACGAGTGATCGAAGACGACACGCTGCCGGGGGAAACCGATCCGGTCACGTTGGATTTTTCATTAGTCATGCGCCGTTTGCACGGCAACGATTTTTTCAACTTCTGCCAAGCCAATGACCGTTGGCATTTGGAACTCACCACGGAGGGTAACTTGATTATTATGATGCCTGCCGGTTTGCGCACCGCAGGGCGCAATGCCCGACTCAATCAACTCTTGGGAAATTGGACGGATGAAGATGGCACCGGCGAATTCTTCGACTCGTCCGCAGGTTATATCCTTCCCAATGGCGCGCAACTTTCTCCTGACGCGTCGTGGATAAGAAAAGAACGAGTAAACGCTTTGAGCAAAAAAGCGCAAGAAAAGTTCGCACCACTCTGCCCAGACTTTGTGGTCGAGTTGCGCTCGCGCACCGACCGCCTGAAACCGCTGCAAGCCAAAATGGAAGAGTACATCGAAAACGGCGCGCAACTGGGCTGGCTGATTGATCCCTATAAACGCAAGGTCTATGTCTATCGTCCCGGCTTGCCGATGCAAAAGCTCGACGAACCTGAGACGATCAGCGGCGATCCAGTCTTGCCCGGCTTTGTGTTTCCGGTTGCGCGTCTTTGGCAAGATTAACCGGTAAACTCTCAGGAACCACTGCGACACCGCAACGTGCAAGGGTTCACAAACATTCCCCCATCGTTCCCTTCACGCTTTATCAAGTTATGTCACCAACCAAAAAAATCATTCCGTTGCTTTTATTTCTTTGCCTGCCGACCTTCGCACAGAAACCGAAAACTCCGGCTGAGATCGCCCGTGAACAAGGCCAGGCCGTCGTCATTATTGAAGCCCTCGACGCGCGCGGACTCGTCGCCGGGCAAGGCAGCGGATTCATCGTGACGCCGACAGGCGCAGTCGTCACGAACCTGCACGTCATTCAAGGCGCAGCGCAAGCCCGCGTGAAGCTGCCGAACGGCGATGTTTACAAAACCGACGCCCTCGTGGATTTCGACGACACCAAAGACTTGGCCGTACTTAAAATCAAAGGCTTCAAGTTGCCCGCCGTGACGCTTGGCGATTCCGACAAAACCGAGACGGGCGAAAGCATCGTCGTCATCAGCAGCCCCGAAGGATTGACGAATTCGCTTTCGACCGGCGTCGTCAGCGGTATGCGCCGTTTGGATAACCTGCGCGTCTTTCAGATCACTGCGCCTATCAGCGAAGGTTCGAGCGGCGGCGCGCTCTTTGACAGCAATGGCGCGGTCATAGGCATCGTGACTTATGTTTTGCGCGCCGGACAGAACATCAATTTCGCCGTGCCGATCAATTACGTACGCGGCATGATTGGCGAAGAAGCAACGAAAACTTTTGCGCAATTGCCGCCGCGTCCGAACGTCGTCGCGCAAACGCAACCGCCGCCGCAAGTCGTGACAGAAAACCCGACGAATCCGCAACTCAACACTGTGGTACGCGCCCGGTTAGGCCAAACACCTAAAGAACCGCTGTATATCCAGCCGGGGGCGGGACTCACGTTTTTCTATCGTTTAGTGGACGGCATCGGCGTCGTGCGCGATTTTGAACTGGCTGAAATGTTCCGCTCTGCCGCCATCGAAAAAACCGGCGAGACGGCGGTGACCGAAGAGTTCGC
>JAYSVR010000118.1:0-2582 GCA_043718445.1 Acidobacteriota bacterium
GCGCGTTCAAACTTTGAATTGGCAGGAATGATTACGTCATCGCCGACTACGCAATCAATCAATTGGGCTCCGGCTTCGACGCGCACGCGCTTCCACAAAATCGAACGGCTCACTGTCGCCGTCGCATCAATCGCGCAGCCCTCATCTATCGTCATCGTTTGTCCGTCACGTTTCATGAACTCCGCGCTGATCGCCCAATAACGTTCTAGCGTACTCAACTCGTACCACGAAGCGCTGTCTTCGGCGACGTAACCCATCACCGCTTTCCCTTCCGCCATCGCTTTCGGATAAACGTCTTTCACTGAATCGGAAGCCACGCCGCGCGGGATGTAATCAAAGATTTCAGGCTCAAGAATATGAATGCCAGTAAACATCAACGGCGATTGAAAATTGAGATTTGAGGTTTGAGATTTAGGAAATTCGCCGAAACGATCAATGCTTCCAGCTTCGGTGAGGTGAACTTCGCTGAAGCGTTCACGCGCGTGATTGTTGCGCAAAACCAAGGTCGCCAACGCATCACGTTCACGATGGCTTTTCAGCGCAGCGTTCAAATCAATGTCAGTGATGATTTTGCCGTTGACGACAAAGAAGGTGTCATCGCTCAACTGGTCGCGTACGTTGTCGAGCGCGCCGGACGTGCCGAGAATATCGGGATGTTCGACGGCATAAGTAATGCGAACGCCATAACGCGAACCATCTCCGATTTGCGCGCGTACGGAATCGGGTTCGTGATGCAGATTGATGAGAATGTCATTGATGCCGTGCCGCTTCAGATAATCAATCGTGAAACCAATCAGCGGACGGTTGAGAAATGGTACAGCGGGTTTGGTGCGGCCAATCGTCAATGGCCAAAGTCGCGTGCCGAAGCCAGCCGCGAGGATGATGGCTTTCATTACGCCACTTGTCCGGCTTGAAACGTCGGATTCAACTCAAACGTACCGGGTGCGATTTTGCGGAAGCGTTTGCTGCGGCTTAACGAAACCGCCAGCGTGATGAGTTGATGCTGTCCGCGAAACTCGAAACCGCCTTCGGCCATGCGGCGATAGATTTCGCTGACGTGCAACGGGCCGGGAGCTTCGCGCAACACGATGGTGGCGGCTTGCGGAATGCGAAAGTCGTTAAAGCGTACGTTGCCGTCTTTCTCGCTGTTTTTCGCTTCGGCGACGGCGGCGTCAATGTCAGGCGTCGTCACGTATCCGTGCGTTTGATAGCCGTTGTTGTAGTTCGTGTTTTGCGGCGCGTTGTAGGCAGCCGCGCCGTTGTTGCTATATCCGTTTTGATAATGCGCCGGTTGATAGTTCGAGGTGTGCTGATAGATCGGCGCGCTTTCAAAGTGCGCGTTCATACGCTGCGCAAATGGGTTCGACTCAGGCGTCATCATCGGTGGCATACCCGGCGGCGTGTTGGGAGGCGCGCTCTGTGGCGGCATCGGACGTTCGTGCGTCGGAGCGCCAGGAAAAAGCATGTGGCGAATCGCAACTTCAGTTTGTTCGGTGATGATGTCGAGCGTGCCGATTTGCGCACGCAAAGTGAGCGCTTCGGACTCGATCTCTTGCAAACGAGCCTGAATTTTACGTTTAGCTTCGCGCGCCTCGCTCAGGGAGCGTTGCATCGTGGCGAGCGCTGTATCTTCAATCATTGCTGGCATTCCGCTTGTGGTTTCCTTGCTGGGTCGTCGCTACACACTGGGGCAATACATCGGGAACAACGTTGTTTTTATTGGATGTGATTGCTTGATTGGTATTATGTGACAGGGTGCTGTGATGCGCAATTAAAAACATGCTTTACCCAAACTAAAAACATGCTTAACCCCCTGTCTAATCATGGCCTCATCTGTCACGTTCGACAATGAACTGTGCGACATCTGACAAAGCGCGCCGATAGACGCTGTTGGGCAGAATGGAAAGCGCCGTTTGCGCGCTTTGAACATGCGAGAGGGCTTCCTGTCGTGCGGCTTCGAGTTCGCCGTGTTTTTCGAGCAGGCGCAAAATGGCGAGAGCTTTGTCGTTGCGTTCCGGCGCTTCGTGCATGGCTTCTTCGGCCAGCGCGACATATTGCGGATGCTTTCTGAGCAGGCGAATCAACGGCAACGTAACTTTGCCTTCGCGCAAATCGCTGAGAGCGGGCTTGCCTAGCTTTTCCTGATTCGAAGTGAAATCAAGCAAGTCGTCTACGAGTTGAAAGGCGATGCCGATGTGCAAGCCGTAATCGCCCAGCGCCATGCGTTCGATGTCGCTCGCGCCGCGCAAAATGCCACCCATCCGACAACTGGCGCTGAACAGATAAGCCGTCTTGCGCCGCAAAATATCGAAGTGTTCTTCTTCGGTAATGTGCAAGTTGCCGAGTAACGTGAGTTGAATCAATTCGCCTTCGGTCATCTTACGCGTAGTCTCGGTCAGCACTTCGAGAATTTCGAGATTGCGCTGATGCAAGGCGGTTTCATAGGCCGACATATACAACCAGTCGCCCATCAGCACGGCGGTTTGATTGCCCCATTCCGCCGCGACGGTGCGATGGCCGCGCCGCGTTTCGGCTCCGTCAATGATGTCGTCATGCACGAGCGTCGCCGTATGCAGAAACTC
>JAYSVR010000119.1:0-7559 GCA_043718445.1 Acidobacteriota bacterium
GGGGCAGGTTCCCAACCTGCCCCACACCTCCAGAAGTCGCGCGCGCTGTGAGGCAGGTTGGGAACCTGCCCCACAACACGCAAAGCCCGCCTTCATAAAAAATTCAAAAAACTTTTAAGCTGCGTTTAAGACCGGCGCGCAGGCTTGCGGCTACGTTGCCACCGTTGGAAAAGCAAACTTTTACACGGAGAACGAGTCGAAAATGAAAGCACAATTAACCCATTTCGTTTTAAGCGCGGCGCTCATCCTGACCGGACTGCCTTTGTCCGGGTTCAGTCAGGGCAACAAGCCCGACGCCACCATCAACATCACGAACATCAAGGTGCGTACGCAAGGCGCGGTACGCATTCTGGAAATCTCTTGGGACGTAGCGACGCAAGGCAATGCCGCGCCGCAACGCTTTGAAGTACGCGCCGATGCCAAAATTATCGGCGGCGGCAAAGTCATCAAAACCATTTCGCTGGGCGGCGACGCACGCTTCACCAAGCTGGCAATCAGTCCGGCTGAGGCGAACCCACAAGCGGGCAATGCCAAGCTCGGCGGCGGCGGTGGCAACGTAGTGGAGCAAAACAAAGGCCAAAAAGTGACGACGCCCGCGCTCAAAGAACTGAGCGCCGAAGAGTTAAAAGGCGTAACGCGCGCTGCCAGTCTGCCAGGCAGAAGCGGAACGAAAACCGATAAAGGCGGCAACGGTGCTGGCACGATAGCGGATCAAGGCGGCAACGCTTCGAGTCCGATCAAACCCGCGCAACCGCCAGCGAGCGGCGGCTTTTTCGTGATCGAATCGGCGTTGGTCACGGTCACGGGTACGTTTCGCGGCGACAACGAAGCTGTCAATCTCGCGCGCGAATTTGTGCCGCCTGTCAACTCACAAGGCGAACTCAAGCCACGCAACGGCGGCAGCAATGCCGACCTCGTACTCGACAAACTCATCGAACTCAAAAAATCGCCGCGTGCCAATCAATGCCCCGCCGGACGCGATTGCTTTGACGTCGTCACCAGCGGCAAAGGCGGCAGCAACGGCTTCAGCGTAAATCTCGAAGTGCTTTACGCCGACGGTTCGCGCAAGACGGCAGTCGGCGTGTTGCCTGCACCCGGACGCGCTGTGACGCTCAACGTAGATAATCCGAAAAACCTCGCGTTCAACTCAGTGCGCGTCAGCTCACGCGGACAAGGCGATGGCCTATTCACGCGCAAAGCCACGCGTGACGAATTGCTGTCGTTTTAACTTTCACCGATTAACCCCAACAGGAGAACCCTATATGGCAAAGCATATTGAACCGAAGGAAATCTGTTTACACGGCACTGCTCTGCGGCTTGCTGCTCGCAGCATTCAGCACTGCTTTCACGCTGGCGCAGAACAAAAAAGAACCTACGTTAAAAAACGCCTTCACGCGCGTCAGCAAGAGTCAGGTCAAACTCAACGAAGGCTTTGAATGGACGAAGAAATCCGACAAGTCGGTGGCGGTGATGCACAAGGCTTCTAAAAAAGTCATGGGCGATTTGGGCTGCGGCGTATGTCCCGACGGCACATCTACATTTTTATTCGATACGCCCACCAAAGGCTCGTGCCACGGATGCGGCGGCAACAAGGATTGCACGCTTGATCCATTCAATTGAACTAACGATAAAGCTCGCTCTCAACAAAGGGCACGAATCGCAACCACGCTTCGTGCCCTGGGTGTGATTAAAAGTGCGACTCACAATTCGGTTGATAGATGCCACGGGCTTGTCCGTGGCATCGTGAGTCGCACTTTTAATCACACCCGTTTGAACGGCACAGCGCCTAAGACAGTCAGGGCACGCTCGCTGATCGTGAGATCGCCATGAAACTCTATTTTATTTCTCTTCGAAAAAGGTTTTTCCCCCTTCGATCTTTCCGCAACGGAGATATTCCTTTGCGCTGATTCCCTTGCCCGCAACAAATGACAAAGGCGAGCGAATGTCAGTTAAGACATTGCTCGCCTTTGCATTATCTCGCTGATGCGAGAGCTACGGTTTTTCGGGTTTGGTCTCGCTCACCGGTTTGCTTTCACTCGGCTTAGTCGTTTCGCTATCCGAACCTTCGCGCCGTTTTAGTACTGGACGGTCGCCGTCACTGCTAGCAGGCGCAGGCTTGCTGCGTTTCAACTCAACGCGTTCATCGTCTTTGTTTGAAGTAGGAGCCGGAGCAGGCGCATCCGTCGTTGTACTTCCACCGTTGTCATCGCGCCGCCGCAACACCGGACGATCATCGTCATCGCCCCCTGTTCGACCAGAAGCCGTCGGGTCGCCGGTATCAGGCCGCCGACGCAACACCGGACGATTGCCATCTTTACCATCTGGCGGATCAACGCGCCGCACCGTTGACGAAGCGCCCAAACGCGCTTTGATCTGTTGATATTCCGAACTGTTCAACGAGTATTCGTTCTTGTCAGGAAAGCGCGCGATCAGTTTTTGCGCTTCGGTGATGCGGTCGCCCGTCATCGGATGCGAACTGAAAATCTTTTCAAGCGTACCCGGCTTGCGTTTTTCGCGGCCATTCAGCTTTTCAAAAAACGTCACGAGCGCGTTCGGGTCATAACCCGCCGCCCACATATATTGCGCGCCCAAACGGTCGGCTTCTTTCTCTGAGCCGCGCGAAAATTTCAGAAAGCCCAGCGGGATGGCGATGCCTACGGCTTGTTGAATGGCGTAGCCGCCCAGTCCGCCCAAAAAGATCAATGGAATCGAAGCGTAATTCATCAACTCGCCTTTCGTGTGCTGCTCCATGCCGTGGCGTGCGGTGACATGGGAGATTTCGTGCGCCAGCACGCCTGCGACTTCGGCTTCGTTTTCGGCGGCTTCGAGCAAGCCACGATTGACATAAAGAAATCCGCCAGGCAACGCGAAGGCATTCACGGCTTCGTCATTCAACACCTTAACGGTGAAAGGCACTTTGGCATCGCTGTGCAAGACGATGTTTTGCGTGACGCGATTGACGAACTCATTGATGATCGGATCAGTGATGATGTCAGACTGGCTGTTAATTTCAGCCGCCATTTGCTGGCCGACAGCGACTTCGCGTTCGAGCGAATAGAAATTCATTTGCCCTTTGTTGATGTTACGCTTGCCAATCAACGCAGGGTCGTTCTTTTCTTCCAGCGGTTTTTGTTTGGACTGCGCCCCGACGGATGTGACAGTGAAAGCCAACGCAACGAATAGCGCCAGCAGAAATTGGAAACGAATACTGTTGCGATACATCTTCTTTTCTCCCCCTCTCGAACGTTAACCTCGAAATACAGGTGCGGCAACTAAAAGTGCAACGACGGAGCGCATTACGCCACGTAAGAACGCATTGCTCAAGCAAGTTTTGGCTTATTCGTCGTTAAATTCGGCTCATTCGCAAAATCGCGTATTTGTACGTGGCGCAGGCTTTAGCCTGTGACCCGTTGTGTGGACTTTAGTCCGCGCATCACAAATTCAGGGCGGACTGAAGTCCGCAAATACGGGTCACAGGCTGAAGCCCGCGCCACTTCATCGAAACGTCAGCGCCCGCCACAGCATCTGCCGCCGCACTTTGGAAGTCATCAACAAGCCGATAGCCATCACGAGATACAAGCCGCTGAACACGTCTCGAATGTAAGGTTGCGGGAACAAAAACTGCGCGCCGAATAGCACCAGCAACAAGACGCCTTCCCACAACGCCAACCGAAAATCGGCAATGATGACGGCGGCGAAAAACGATTGCGCTGAGGTCAGCAACATTTCTTCTTTGTGCTGACGAGTTAAGACCATTGCTCCGAAATTGCCGAACTTGGAATAAACGCCGAGGCCATAAACCAGCGGCAGCGCGCCAACCAGTAAAGTCCATTGATTCACCTTTGACGAAACCAACGCGCCGATGCCGGTGGAGCCTTTGCCTTTCAACGCAAACAGCAACGCCACCAAACCTTCGGGCGATTCCGACGCCAGCGGAGCCAGCCATTGCACCAGCAAAAATTGGCTCACGCCATATTGCGTACCCGTCGCTTTCAACCCTTCGGCAAAAGGTTCTGATGAAAACCAGATGACCAATCCGGCAAACGCGAAAAACGAAATGATGCACAGCCGTCGCCCACCATCGCCGAGCCGTTTATCCAGTTCGCCCGCGAGTCCGTCGAGTTCGGGTTCTTCGTGCTTGTCGCTTCTCGAAGCGCGATAGGCATAGAGCAAAAAGATGCTGAACATCACGACCATGTCCACCAGCGACAACGTACCTTTCAACGGAATCACCAGCGAATAAATCGTCGCCAACATCAAAAAGCCCAATTCCAGTTCCTGCGAATCGTCGAGCGGCACTTCTTTCTTGCCGTGCTTGAGGTAATAAACGATGGCGACTAAAGCCCAGCCTACGCCGATGAGGATGCGATTTGCGCCCGTCATATTGGCAATGGCGAGGCCCTCATGCACACCCGACTGGCCTTCCGTCCAGGCGTAGTGCAAGCCAATCGCGTATTCGGGCAGCACGCTAATCAGCGCCAGAAAGATCAACGCCAACGCGCGCGGAATGTCGCGTTCAGAGAGTTCCGCGCCCCAACTCAGGACGAAAGCCGCGCCGATAATCGCCAATCCGGTCAGGCTGGAAACCAGTGCCGGATGCGAGGCTTCCATTTCGTGTACTTGTCCGGTCACGACGAAAAACAACCACGGCAAAGTGATAAGAATTGCAACGAAGAGCCAAATTAGAGTTTTCATTTTGGTAAGTGCAGTTTAGTGGAATAACGGCGGGCAGATTATGGCTAGTCGGTTGGCGCAGGGCAAACGCACCAAAGCGTTTCGCCTGAATGCGGGCTTCGCTTTAGAATGCCCGCGCCCATCGCGGCAATCATCAATGCTTCAGGCATTTCATCAACCCGCAGTTCATCACGAATTTATGAAACGTTTAGCAGACAAAGTTGCAATCATTACCGGCTCAGGCCAGGGCATGGGCGAAGGTATCGCCCGCTTGTTCGTTGAAGCCGGAGCCAAAGTCGTCATCTCAGGGCGCGACGATCTCAAAGGCCCTGCCGTCGCCGAAAGCATTCGCGCGCAAGGCGGCGAAGCCATTTTTCACCGCGCCGATGTTTCAGTCGAAGCCGAATGTCGCGCACTGATTGATCGCGCGGTCGAACAATTCGGGCAACTCGACGTGCTGGTCAATAACGTAGGTCTCAGCACGCGCTCCACCATCGAAGACACGACGGTCGAGTTGTGGGATCACCTGTTCGCTACCAACGTGCGCAGCGCGTTTATCTGTTCGCAACAAGCCTTCAAACACATGAAGCCGCGCCAGTCGGGTTCGATCATCAACATCGGTTCGGTCAACGCTTACATCGGCGAACCGAAGCTGCTGGCCTATTCGGCGACGAAAGGCGCGATGATGACCTTCACTAAAAATCTGGCGAGCTATGCCAATCAGTTCCGCATCCGTGTCAATCAACTCAACGTAGGCTGGACGGAAACGCCCAACGAACACCGCGTCAAAAAAGAAGAAGAAGGCAAAGGCGGCGATTGGTTGCAGGAAGCTCATGCGACGCGCCCTTTCGGACGGTTGCTCGTACCGCGCGACATCGCTTACGCCGCGCTCTATTTCGCCAGCGACGAAAGCGCTTTGATTACCGGCTCTGTTTTGGATATGGAACAGCATCCGGTCGGCGGCCCGCCGAATTGGTAGAAAAGGAAACCATGCAACGCATCAACAACTTCGACGAATTCTGGCTCTTTTACGTGCGCGAACATGCCAACCCGCTCAATCGCCAATTGCATTTCATCGGCAGCAGTTGCGGATTGGTTTGTTTGTTGCTCGGCTTGGCGCAAGGCAATTGGTTGTTCATCCCGCTGGGCTTGCTGCTCGGTTATGGTTTCGCTTGGGTAGGTCACTTTTTTATCGAACGCAACAAACCGGCTTCGTTTAGCTATCCGCTCTGGTCGTTTCGCGGCGATTGGAAGATGTGGGCGTTGATGTTGCGCGGCAAAATGCAACCCGAAGTCGAACGCGCACTGCACACCGCCTGAAAATAAGGAGCCGTTTTTGATGAGATTCTTTCGCAAGCTGCTGGCCGCGCCTTTCGTAGCGATTGCCACCATTATCATCCTGCTCGAAGACTGGCTGTGGGATGATTTGCAACGGCTGGCCGCCGCCATCGGACGGCTGCCGGTTTTCAAACAAATCGAAACGCTGATTGTCAGCCTGCCGCCTTATGCCTGTTTGCTCACCTTTGCCGCGCCTTCGCTGTTGCTGATTCCGGTGAAACTCGCGGCGCTTTATTTCATTGCGCATCAGCACGCTACGCTGGGCTTGCTCACCGTTATCGGCGCGAAATTTGTCGGCACGGCGCTGATCGCGCGCATTTATAAACTCACTGAAAACAAGCTATTACAAATCGGCTGGTTCGCGCGGCTGCATGAACGTTTCACCACGTTCAAAAAGAAAATCTACACGGTCATCAAGGCCACGCGAATCTATCAGCGCGCGCATGCTTTCAAGTTGCGCATCAAAGAATCGCTGCGGAGACGCAAGCAATCGTTCCTGCAACGCCGTTGGGTCGCCGCACTCAAACTCTCGCGCAAGGCGAGCCGCTAACGGCTCACATCATTCACCCGATCAACTTCGATATTCACCATCCGTAAATCGAAGCCGCTCTCTTTCAGAACGCTTCGCAGTTCATCTCTGTTATGAGTAGTATGCGGCTTCATTTTTTCAGGGGAGCCACACGTGCGTGCGGCTGAGAGTCCATATCGGAGACCCTTAGAACCTGATACGGCTAATACCGTCGTAGGAAGAAAGGACAAACAATGAATCAAACAAAAAATCTGGCTTCAGAAACACAATTACCGAATTCACAACGTATCTACGTCAAAGGCACCCAACCCGGCGTCGTAGTGCCTTTCCGCGAAATCACACAGAACATCACCAAGTCGTTCAATGGCGCCACTGAGGTCAACGAACCCGTGCGCGTTTATGACGTGAGCGGGCCGTGGGGCGACCCTGCGTTCAAAGGCGACGTACGCGATGGGCTGCCCGCGTTGCGCCGCCACTGGATCATCGCACGCAACGACGTAGAGGAATATGAAGGCCGTCCGCTGCGCCCCGAAGACAACGGCTATCGTTCGGCGCAGGAGGCCGAATATGCCTCGCAAAAAACCAAAGGCAAGCTCGAAGAGTTTCCCGGCTTGCGCCGCCACCCGTTGCGCGCCAAGGCCGGGCACAACGTCACGCAAATGCACTACGCGCGGCAAGGCATCATCACGCCGGAGATGGAATACGTTGCGTTAAGAGAAAACATGGGGCGCGAAGCCGCGTTCAATTCACTAAGCAACGGCGACCGCAGCCAGTTAAACTTTCAACACCAAGGCGAATCGTTTGGCGCAAGCCTGCCGCAATTCGTCACGCCGGAATTCGTCCGCGCTGAAGTCGCACGCGGGCGCGCGATCATCCCCGCCAACATCAATCATCCCGAAGCCGAACCGATGGCGATTGGGCGCAATTTTCTGGTCAAGATCAACGCCAACATCGGCAACAGCGCCGTGGCTTCGAGCATTGAGGAAGAAGTCGAAAAGATGCGCTGGTCAACCAAGTG
>JAYSVR010000120.1:0-7555 GCA_043718445.1 Acidobacteriota bacterium
ACGCACATCGTGCAATTGCAAATGTCGGGCATCGTCGCCGGTACGATGTTGCGCGGAATGTTTGAAGAGCGCTTGCAAGGCATCATCAACGAAATCAAAGAGCGGCCTGAGATCATTCTTTTCGTAGACGAAGCGCACACGATCATCGGCGCGGGTTCGGCGATGGGCGCGACCAGCGACGCGGCGAATATGTTCAAGTCGTCGCTCGCGCGCGGCGAACTGCGTATCATCGGCGCGACCACGACGACGGAATACAAAGAATACATCGCCGAAGACGAAGCTCTGGCGCGACGCTTTCGCATGGTGAAAGTTGATGAGCCCACGTTGGTTGAAACGCGCCAGATATTGAACGGCATTCGTCCGCGTTTAGAGAAAAACTATTCGGTCAAGATCACCGATGCGGCGATTGATATGGCGCTCGAAATGGCTCCGCGTTACATCCGCAACTTGCACATGCCCGACAAGGTGATCGGCTGGCTCGACACGGCTTCGGTCAAGGTCGAGATCAACGAACCCAGCCTGATGCAAGTCAGACCCGAACACATTATTGATGTGATTTCCCAAGAGTCGCGTATCCCGCGCGATTTGATTTTTCGTGATACGTCGGCGCGCTTCAGCACGCTCGAAGACGTGTTGAGCCAACGCCTCGTCGGACAAAAAGAAGCCGTCAAATCGGTCGCGCAACGCTTGCGCCTCAACAAAGGGCCGCTCAAAGAGAATTTCTATAAACCCGACGGCGTGCTGCTTTTCTTAGGCCCGACCGGCGTAGGCAAAACGGAACTCGCCAAAGCCGTCGCCGAAGCGATGTTTGGTGACGAAGAAAAAATGGTTCGCATTGACATGAGCGAATACGCCGACGGAACCATTGCTATTGAGAAACTCATCGGCATGCCGCGCGGCATTGTGGGTAGCGAACGTGGCGGCGTGTTGACCGAAAAGATGCGCGAAAATCCTTATACGGTTTTGCTGTTAGATGAAGTCGAAAAGGCTTCGCCCTATTTGCTGAATTTGTTCTTGCAAGCCTTTGACGAAGGCTGGCTCACCGATGGACGCGGCAAGAAAGTTTATCTGTCAGACGCGATCATCATCATGACCTCGAATCTGGGCAGCGATAATTTCAGGAAATACATGAAGCCGCTCGGCTTCGGCAACAAGACGAACTCTGAAGTCGAAGAGATCAAACGCGCCGTCGTGCAAGCCGCCGAGACGCGCTTCTCGCCGGAGTTCCGCAATCGCATTGACGAGATCGTAGTCTTCTCGCCGCTCACCGAAGACGAAGTGAAACAAATCGCCTTGCTCTATCTCGGCTCGACCAAACGGCAAATGGAACGGCAGGGCAAATCGCTGCACGTCAGCGAAGCCGCTGTGGATAAGCTGGTCGAACTCGGATTCAGTCCGGCTTACGGCGCGCGCTTCCTGAAACGCATGATTGACGAACGCGTGAAGCTGCCGATCACAAATCTGTGGAAAGCGTTCAATACGTTCACCGCCGATGTCGTCGAAGGACAACTCGAAGTGCGCGGCGAATAGTTTTCGCTTTATCGTCAGATCAAATACACAAGGCCGAGCCTGCATTCGTCAGGTTCGGCCTTGTTGCTTTTTGGGAAACTGTCTCAATGACGGCGTATTCTTTGTGAATGCGCTAACGGATGGCAATCATCGCTGTACAAAAAACTTCAAAAAGGTATAGCGCCTTCACTTCTCACTGAACAGTAGCGAAACGCCTTCACTTCACATTGTTATTACCTGCGTTTTGCCGCTGATAGAAGTATGCGAATGTTTCTCCTGTTATCGCGGCCCGCGCGGGGCGGCGATAATCTCACTTAACCGATAAAAATGAATTAGTGCTGAACGCTCGTCGTACATTCGAAAGGCGTAGCGTTTGTTTTGTCTGGTGACATCAATCCAGCTGTCCAGCACTCGCTCTGTTCCGTCATCGCATCCCTGAGTTACACAGTCAGAGCCTTTCATCAAGATTACCCACGCCTCGTGTTTAGCGAGCGTAGGAAGGTCGCTAAAAGAAATCCCATGCGAAAACTGCACACGCTTTTTACCACCTATCGTTTTTCGATCAGCAGCTTATTGACGCTGACGCTGGTCGTTTTATTCACCAACCAATTCTCGTCGGTAAGTGCCTCAGCTTGGACTTATGCGCGACAACTCGTCACGGCGGCAGAAACACGTTGGGCAACGGCTCCGGCGTTGGCTCCGGTGATCGTAGCCGGTCCGCTGTCGAGCGCGCAGTTGCAACAGATGAGCAAAGAGCAACGGCACGAACGCATGCGCGAGTTGCGCGCACAGATAAGAGCGCGCCGCGTTGAAATGGCGCGTGCTGTTTCAGCGTCGGAAAAAGCCTCTTTAGCATCACAACGCGATGCGCTCATGGCCGAATACCAACAAATCTCTGAGAGTTTGGGCGGCGACGAACCGAGTGATGCGCCTCAAGCCGCCAACGAACCGGCAGGCTCCGTCAATGAATCAGGCCAACTCAGCAATCGCCTGATGATAGCGCCGCCTGTGCCGTCGGGTTGCACACTGACCGCGACCACGGCGTCGAACGCCACGGCACAAGCCATCACTGACAACGCGACGACGACCTCGACCATTGTGGTGGCGGGCGCGGGAACTTATCTGTGGGACGTGGATGCACTCACCACTATCACGCATGCGTTCAACTCCGATCTCGATATTACGCTCACGTCTCCGGCGGGTACGGTCGTGACGCTGACCAGCGATAACGGCGGCAGCAACGACAACGTATTTAACGGTACGACGTGGGACGACAGCGCTAATCCGGGCGGCACCGTTCCGCACGCGTCCACCGGCGGCAATAACGGATTAGTGACCGATCACGCTTACGTGAATAACACGCTGGCGAGTCCGCTGGCACCCGAAGACAAACTGGCGGCCTTCATCGGCGAAAACCCGAACGGGACGTGGACGCTGAGAATCCATGACGATCAGGGGGCCGATACCGGCTCGCTTGCCAACTGGTCGCTGACGGTCAACACCTTGCCCGCCGCGCCTATCGCAGGAGCGCCCGGCGTAGGCAGCAACAATACGGCGGTGGCGATTCCCGACAATGCGGGTTCGACCACTTCGACTATCACGATTGCGGGCGCTGGCCCGGCGCTTGGCCAAGTGATAGCCACGATAAACATCCCGCATACCTTTAATAGTGATTTACAGGTAACGCTCACTTCACCCGCCGGAACGGTGGTGACGCTGACCAGCAACAACGGCGGCGGCAATGACAATGGCTTTGCCGGAACCGCCTTTGTCGACACCGCCGACCCCGGCAATCAGGTGCCTTTCCCCACCAACACGTTTGCCGCCAGCAACCTGGTTACGGATACGATTTACACCAATCTGGTGGCGAAGAACCCGCTCGTGCCGGAAGAGGCACTGGGCGCTTTCATCGGTCAGAACCCGAACGGTGTGTGGACGCTGACGATGGCTGACACGGGGCCGGGTGATTTGGGTACGCTCAATGGCTGGAGGTTGGATATCACCACCCACAGCGCCTGTTACGTACCCGCGCCGACGATGACGCTCGTTGACCCGCTCAATTGCAATGGGCCGGGCGATCTGGTGAGCGGTTCGGTGACGTTGGTGAATACGACCAACGCGCCGCAAACCGGTACGGTCACAACGACCTTGCCGCCGAGCATCGTAGGCATCGCGGGAACCTGCGTCTCGAGCATTGCGAACTGTACGATCAATGCGGCGATGGTGTCGTGGAGCGGGACGATTCCGGCGAATGGCACGCTGACCTATAGCTACCAAGCGCAAATCGCTAATGACGTAGTGAGCGGACAAGTGTTGACCGCTACGACGACGGCGGTGTTCGGCAATCAAACCGGCACCGTTACGGCGAGTCTGACGGTGAACTGTCCGTCGCAAGGGCCAGGCTTGCCGCACAATCCGCAGTCGCAGATCAGCGATCAGAAACCCGGCTCGATTTTGGCGTATCCGATTTACACCTCGGATGCGGCGAATGCGGCTGCGCAAAACACGCGGCTGGCGATTACCAATACGAACCCGTCGCGCAGCGCGTTCGTTCACTTGTTCTTTGTGGATGGTTCGTCGTGCAGCGTGGCTGACAGCTATATCTGCCTGACGCCCAACCAAACGGCGTCGGTGTTGGCGTCGGATATTGATCCGGGTACGTCGGGCTATGTCTTAGCGATTGCCACCGATGCGGGCGGGTGTCCAACCAATTTCAACTATCTCATCGGCGATGAGTACGTGAAATTTGCGTCGGGGCATCAGGCGGATCTCGCGGCTGAATCCATCGCGGCGCTGGCGGGCGGATTGACCGCGTGCAATGCGGCGACGGCGAGTTCGGTCGAGTTGAAATTCGACGGCGTGAGTTACAACGCGCTGCCGAGAGTGCTGGCTGCGTCGAGCTTGCCAAGCCGCGCGGACGGCAACGATACGATGCTGATTGTGAATCGGCTGGGCGGCAGTTTGCTGACGAATGCTTCGACGCTCGGCACGCTGTTCGGCTTGCTCTATGACGATGCGGAGCGGGCTTACAGCTTCTCGTTGGCGGCGACTACTTGCCAATCACGCGGGTCTTTGACTAACGACAGGCCGCGTGTCGTGCCGCGTTATGACCAAGTTATCAGCGCAGGCCGTTCGGGCTGGCTGAAGATTTCAGGCGGCACTGACATCGGCATCTTTGGCGCGCAGATCAATCGCAACGCCAACGCAGCTTCAAACGCAGGCGCGTTCAATCAAGGACACAACCTGCACAAGCTGACGCTGACGACGACGCAAAGCGTGACGATTCCGATCTTCCCGCCAAGCTGTTGATCGCGTTGGCGTGATCTCACAGTGCATACACAACCGCCGCCATCGTTACACTTCAACCTGTAACGAGCGCGGCGGTTTTCTTTTAGGTTGAGATGTTGTGAGCTTAGTTTGCGGTGAAAGGTGGGGCAATCATTACGTGCGGCTTGCGCCATCTGCGTAACCGGAACACAATGCGCCTCGTATTCCCATCCATATTTCAATCAATTTGCAGGAGCATTCACAGGCCATGAAAAAAATGATTTTGCTGACGGCGATGTTGCTAACAGGCGCTGTTAGTGCGCTGGCGCAAGCAAACAACACCGCGCAAACGCAATGGGCGCAATGGCGCGGCCCTGCGCACAACGGCGTAGCGCGCGGCGATGCGCCCACGACGTGGAGCGACAAGCAAAACATCCGCTGGCAAGCCAAGCTGCCGGGACGCGGACATTCGACGCCGGTCATTTGGGGCAATCGCATCTTCTTGACGACGGCGGTGCCAACCAGTCCTGAAGGGTTAAAAGCTATACCTGCGGTTCAGGCTCCTGCGCCGGGCAGCGGTGGACGAGGCGGCCCAGGCGGCGGCGTAGGCGGTGGCGTTGAGCATCAACTCGTCGTGATAGCACTGGATCGCAAGACCGGCAAAGTCGTGTGGCAGCATTCGCCCAAAACTGCCGCCCCGCACGAGGGCTATCATCGGATGTATGGCAGCTTCGCTTCGAACTCGCCTGTGACCGACGGCAAGAACGTGTGGGCGTTTTTCGGTTCGCGCGGGCTGTATTGTTATGACATGAACGGCAAGCTGGTCTGGCAAAAAGATTTCGGCGTGCAGATGAAAATGCGGCTGCAATTTGGCGAAGGCGGCGCTCCGGTATTGGCCGATGATCGTTTGATTTTGCTCTTCGATCACGACGCCGGATCGTTCATCGTGGCGGTAGACAAAAAGACCGGCAAAGAGTTGTGGCGCACGGCGCGCGAAGAAGTCAGTACGTGGACGACGCCCTTGGTTTTTGAACACGCAGGCGGCAAGCAGGTGGTGGTGAGCGCGAGCAAAAAAGTGCGCAGCTACGACCTGATGACGGGCAAGCTGCTGTGGGAATGCGGCGGCCTGGGCGTCAACGTGATTCCGCAACCGATCTATCACGACGGCGTAATTTATGTGATGAGCGGATACGTGAATCCGAAACTGATGGCGATCAAGTTAGGCAAAGAGGGCGACCTGACCGGAACCGACGCCGTGTTGTGGACGCAAACGAAAGGCTTGTCTTACACGGCCTCGCCGGTCTTTCACGAAGGGAAGTTTTACGCCGTGACCGACAACGGCACGGTGAGTTGTTTCGACGCGAAAACGGGAACGCCTTACTACCAGCAACAACGTTTGCCCAAGCCTTATAACCTGAAGGCTTCGCCCGTGGCCGCGAACGGCAAGCTCTATGTTCCGACCGAAGACGGCGATGTCGTCGTTGTGAAACTCGGCGAGAAATACGAAGTCG
This sequence comes from Acidobacteriota bacterium, assembly GCA_043718445.1. GTDB lineage: Bacteria > Acidobacteriota > Blastocatellia > RBC074 > RBC074 > JACPYM01. The sequence continues at coordinate 6,288 of JAYSVR010000120.1, forward strand.
TGGCGACCAATTCCATGCCCGATCAGCTTTTCCTCGCTTCGCCCGTCGTACTGGACGGCGAGATGTTTTTACGTAGCCAAAATACGCTGTATTGCATCAGTGAAAAGAAGTAAGGATTTGAATGACTGCTCCCGCTCACGGATTTTCGGCTTTGGCTTTTGAACGGTTGTCGTCAGAAGAACAACTTCGACACGCGCAAGAGTTTTTTGAATTGATGCAACAGCGCCGCACGGTGCGCGAGTTCAGCGATGAACCCGTGCCGTTCGTGTTGATCGAACTGGCGATCAAGACAGCGGCGACGGCTCCGTCGGGAGCGAATCAGCAACCGTGGACGTTTGTCGCTGTCGGCAATCCCGAACTCAAACGTGCCATTCGTGAAGCGGCTGAAAAAGAGGAATACGAAAATTACCACGGACGCTTTCCCGACACCTGGCTCAAAGAGTTGGAACAGTTCGGGACTGATTGGCACAAGCCCTTTCTCGAAACTGCGCCGTGGCTGATCGTGGTCTTTAAGCAGGATTACGGTCTGATCGTCGAACCGAACGGCAAAGAGCATAAGCTCAAACATTATTACGCCAATGAGTCAGTAGGCATTGTGACCGGCATGCTGCTCACCGCGTTGCATAACGCGGGGCTGGCGACGTTGACGCATACGCCGAACCCGATGGGCTTTTTGTCGAAGCTGTTGCAGCGACCGAAAAACGAAAAACCGTTTTTATTGATTCCGGTCGGTTATCCGGCGGCAGAGGCGAAAGTGCCGAACATCGCTAAAAAATCATGGGCAGAAGTGGCTCAAGTGTTCGAGTGAAATTTGGTAGGGCAGGTTCGTAGCCTGTCCTGCTCCTTGATTAAGCGGACAGGTTACGAACCTGTCCTACCATTTTTGATGGAGGACGATGATGAAAAAACAATCTGCAAAACCGGCTTCGCCAGCGCGGCGCGGCTTTCTGAAAAATTCGGCGGCGACGAGCATCGGCTTGATGTTCGTACCCGTCGCATCGGTTTACGGCACGCCTGCTAACTCGTCATTGGGGCTGGGCGTGATCGGCTGCGGCGGACGCGGCACTTATGACACGGGCATCTTTGTGCAAAACACCGAGACGCGCGTGACGGGGTTGTACGATTTATTCGACGACCGGCTGGCGAGTTTCAAGGATCGCTTCGACAAGCTGGGCGAAGCGAAAGGCCACAGCAAGATTGAAGCGGCCAACCTGCACAAGGGCGCGCGCGGTTATGAAAAGCTGCTGCAATCAAAAGACGTAGACATG
>JAYSVR010000013.1:0-2914 GCA_043718445.1 Acidobacteriota bacterium
TGAATTGATCGGGAGCCGACGGCGCAGCTTTACTCGTCGCAGTCGCGGTCGCAGTCAATCCCGCAATCGTACGCACGTACCACGTCGGCGCGGGCAGATCGAAGCTCCAGCGAAACGTACCCGGCTCTAACGATTTCATCTGAAATTTGCCTTGTTCATCGGGCGCGATTTGATTCCGGCCTTGCGTCCATTGAAGCGTTTTGCCGGTAGCTTGCGCCGTCAGCAAACTCTCTGACAGCGCGGCCTTCGTCGGCGAACATTTATCAGCCTGATTCGCTGGTTGATTCGCAGGCTGCTCGCTCGGCTCTAATACAGCGCGGCCTTTGAGGCTGGCGAGCGGACTCATACGCAAGGCGACGCCGGAAACATCCGCGCCGCGTACGCTGACGCGCACCCATTGCGAGATAGCCGACAAGCCCTGGTCTTCGCCCATGAAGCTGCTGCTGGTAGCGCACAGTTCATAGTCTCCGTCGGGCACGCCCAACGCGACGAACTGCCCGTCTTTCACTTCCGCACCGCTTTCCCGATCGCCTGTCGCCAGATTGCGCAACGTCACCGAAGTGCCGTCGAACATACCGCTCGCTTTAACGCCCGCCACCGTCCCGCTCACCGTGAAACCCATCAACTTGCGCAAACGAATGTCTATGCCGGTCGCTTCGCCGCCCGTTGGCACTGTGACTTCCGTCGCAGCGGCGCGCGGTGAAGAAGGGTAATAGGTCGCCATTTGTTCGCGGCGACGAAAATCATGCGCCGCAAAAACCGAAACTTGATAGATGCCCGGCAACAAACCGTAAAGCCGATAGACGCCGCGATCATCCGTCTGTTTGGTTGGTGAATAAAATTCGCCCCCTTTGATCGGACTGCCCGTCAATGTGCGCAAGCGATGCACTGTGACTTGCGCTTTCACCAGCGGCTCGCCGTTTTCGTCTTCCACTCGACCGGTGATGACGCCGCCTTTGGTCAGCGTCAGCGTCACGTAATCACCCAGCCGATAAGAACGTTCGCCGCCAACGACATCCGCCTGCGTATAGCCGGGCATTTGCGCATAAGCGCCGTAAACGCCCGCGCTCAAGCCTTGCGCGATGAAATTACCTTCGGCATCGGTGTGAGCCAGCTTCATCTCAGTGCGTTGCGCGCCTCGCTTGACGAGTTGCACCTGCGTTTTAGCAAGCGGCTGCCCGTCATCCGTCACCACACGTCCCGTAATGTTGCCGCTGCGCGGTGTCGCTACGTTGGCAGCAGGCGCTTGCTGCGCACGCACCGTCATCCAGCCGCAAGCCACAATCAGCACAAAGCAGCCCGCCCAATGAATGTGGTGTGGACTGCTAGTCCGCACCACCGCTGGCGCAAGTGCAGACTGGCAGTCCACACCACAACGAAACAGCGTCTTTCCGTTATTCATTGCTGCTCCTTTCGCCGCACGTCGAAGGTCAGCGCCACCTGCACAGGTTGATTGGCTGAGACGGTGACGGACTCTTTCACCTCTTGCGAAAAGGGCGGAAACTTCTCCTGCTCCTGCCAGTTGTTGGGATAGGCACTGATGTGCAGCGTGTATTCGCCCGCTAACAAGCCTTCAATTCTGAAACGGCCCTTATCGTCCACCGCGCCATCATGGCCGCCACCTTGCGAGCCTTCCCCCTTGCGTATCGCTGACACATGCAACGAATAACCCGCTGGCAGCTTTCCGTTGATCGTCTGCACATCACCGCGAATCGCGCCCGTGCCCAACGCAAACACCAATCTGACATTGGCGATGTTTTCCGCACCCGTGATGGTGATGCCGCTCAGTTGCGGTACGCCGTCGCGTTCGACCCGCACCAGCGTCAAGCCCGAAGACGCGCTGCCATTCATCGAAAAGCGCTGCCCCTCGATCAACATCTTGCCGGGCGGCACGCCTTCAAAACGAAAGCTGTGATCGGGCTTGAGTTGCGCATAGTGAAAATAGCCGCTTTGGTTTTCGACTGGTTGTTCATGGTGCGAACGCATCGAAATAAAAGTTTGCGACAAGCTGGCTAACAGAGTGGCATCGTTGCCCGTCGCCGCGTCTAACACCGCTTTGCCACTGACCGTAGCGCCGCGTCGCACCTTGAGTTCCAACCCACTCACGTCGCTTTCCGCCACGGTAACGAGCAGCGGTTCACCGTAATAAGCAAAAGGATCGGTGAAGCTGCGCATTGACGCATCAAGCCGCAGCCGATAGCGCCCCGGCGTCAGGCGACTCAACGCGAAGGCTCCGCTCGCGTCAACGAGTGCGCTGCTGCTGAGGCCTTGCGTCTGGCTCCCTTCCGCCGGCATCGGCTCGGCATATACGTTGAAGTTATTCGAGAATGCTTGTCCGGTTTCACCGTCAATGACCTTCCCGCTGGCGCTGAAATAACGACGGTCATCACGGCTTATGCGAATGTCTACGTTTTCGATTTCGCTGCCGGCCTTGACCTCAAAGACTTTGGCTTCGGCGATGTTGGTTATGCCCGGCGCGTAAGTGCGGGGTATCGGTTCACGCCGCCACGGCGAAGCCCCTTGATCCAACCCCACAACCACACGGTACTTACCCGGCGATAAACCAAATAACCGATAGACGCCACGATCATCGGTGCGCAATTCCGAACTATGGGAATGGTTCGGTGCCTCAGTGGCGGCTGATTCAAACATCATCATCTCTTCGATCAGCGGCTTGCCCTCGGCATCGGTCACGCGCCCCGTAATCACACCGCCGCGCACCAAGGCGAAGTCCACGTCTTTCAACTGTTCGCCTTCATCCACCGTATAAGTGCGATTGGCCTGTTTCGTGAAACCGCTCGCGGTCTGTTCGACATAAGCATCGGATATGCACTTGATGCGGTACTTCCCCTTGCGCAACGCCGTCAACTCAAACCGCCCCTCGGCATCGGTACGCGCCTGCACGCTCTCGCCA
>JAYSVR010000121.1:0-7535 GCA_043718445.1 Acidobacteriota bacterium
TCTACAGTGCGATATTCCCACTTAGCCATTCGTATTCATCCTTCCTGAGTTGTTCGTTCACGATCCCGCCGGTGTTGTTTGGGCAACGATTCTGCGAGGAGGATTCGTCATCACTCACAGTTCACCGACGTCCCAGCGCCTGTGACCTGAAAACAGGTCAATGCCGACCGCCGAGTACGAGTTACACCTTAACGACGCGGTTGTTTGATTCGCTTGAAACAAACGCGCAACGCCGCTCTTTCCTGCAATGTAAGAAAAAGACCAAAGAGTTTATGATTTTAGGGGGAGGACAAAAAAGTACCGCAAAGCTGACGCTGCTCAAGTCACGCACGCCCGTACCTGCCTCAACGCACAGGTGCTTCACGTCTGTGTTTAAGGTTTGGCTATTCAATCTGTCAGCAATCAAGTAACGGGTGAGGTCACCGACGATGGCGTATCTGCTTCTCCCAAGCCATCGTTATGACGCACACATATTCCTGCATCCTTTAAGAATATGCAAACCCAATGTTTTAGCACCTTTGAGTGTGGAAGCCTCGCCCGCTTCCGCTCTGAGGGGGTACGCGATTAAGTGGTGTGAAAAGGAATACGTTACAAATACTGTACCGAAAGCGTCATTTAATTTTGGCCTCTAATTTAGTTTCAATGGCGGGCAAACTCAGTAACACGACATCGCCGACGGCTTTCAAACTTTGGGTGCTCAACTTATCGAAAGTATCTTTCTCAGTGTGCCAATAGGCGTGGCCGGGGCCGTAATCGAAATCAATTAAATCAACGGCTGCCACCCCGACCGAAAGAAAGCGTGCGTGGTCGTCTTCGATTGTCATAGAAGAAGTCGGGAACTGTTTGCCGTATCCGGCTTCGCGCGCGGTTTGCCAGATCGTATCGGTCAGCCACGCCGTCGAATTGTCTTCGCGTTTAATCGTCAACTCTTTGTCGCCAACCATATCGAGTAAGATCAGCGCCTTGAATTTATCGAGTTTCTTTTCCGCTTTGAGGCGTTCGGCCATGTAACGGCTCCCGTAAGTGTTGTCTACGCCATCAAGGCATTCGCTCCATTCGGGGCAAAAGGCTTCTTCGCCGTCGAAGAAAACGAATTGATAGGTGAACTTGCGCTTCGCCTTGTTTTCCTGCGCCCAGACGCGCGCGATTTCGAGCAATGCTCCCGTACTTGATCCGCCATCGTTGGCTCCGACAAAGGTGAATTCCTTGAAGGTCTTGGTGTCGTAATGGCTGCCGAGTGCAATGATTTGATCGGTTTCACCGGGGAGTTCCGCGATGATGTTCGCCATCCGCGTTTTGCCCGGCGTGATTTTCGGCGGCGTGGTCGGCGTGAACTCATCCAGCGTCACTTTCAAACCGTAGCTTTTGAGTTCCTTCACCAGATAATCGCGGGTTTGTTGCAACGCGGCGGAACCGGCAGGACGCGGCCCGAACGCGACCTGCGTTTTGACGCTGGCTAAAGCGCGTTCGCCGTCGAAAGCGGTCGTCTTTTTCGGCGCATTGGGTTCAGGCATCGCGGCGTTAATCGGAGAGGGTTTCGCCTCAAGCGTATCGCCGTTACTGCACGACAGCGTACAAAAGCTGAAGCACACCAGTCCCAAAATACGAAGAGCCAGAAAGAGAATAGCCATAAGAAAACCAGATCAAGCTTGCGGAAGCGCCGGGCCGGTGAAAGCCAGCACGCGAATGAAAAACTCGCGTAACTTGCGGCGGTCTACCACGGCGTCGAGCATGCCGTGTTCGAGCAGAAATTCAGAGCGTTGAAAACCTTTGGGCAATTTTTGGCGAATGGTTTGTTCGATGACGCGCGCGCCGGCAAAGCCGATCAACGCGCCGGGTTCGGCGATATTCAAATCGCCCAGCATCGCGTAACTCGCCGTGACGCCGCCCGTCGTGGGGTTCGTCATCAGCGAAAAGTAAGGCAGCTTGGCTTCGTCCAAACGCGCGAGCGCGGCTGAAATTTTCGCCATCTGCATCAGCGACAACGCGCCCTCTTGCATACGCGCGCCGCCCGAACACGAAACGATAATGACGGCGCAACGATGTTCAATCGCGTATTCAATCGCACGGGTGATTTTTTCGCCTACGACTGAACCCATGCTGCCGCCCATAAAATTGAATTCCATCGCGGCGATGACGGTGGGATGTCCGCCCAGCGTACCCGTGCCGACGATGATCGCGTCGCGCAAGCCCGTGGCTTTCTGGCTTTTCCTGATACGGTCGGGATAAGGCGCAGTGTCAATGAAACGCAGCGGATCAACGGGTGAGAGTGACTGGTCGAGTTCTTCGTAATGTGCGTCGTCAAACAATGACAGCAGGCGTTCGCGCGCCGTGATGCGAAAGTGATAGCCGCACGTAGCGCACACCTGTTGATGCGTTTTCAGGTCTTTGCGATAGATCGTCGCACCGCAATCGGCGTTCTCGCACTTGACGAAAATGCCTTCGGTTTTGACGGTACGCTCTTCAGCCGGAGCGATCTCTTGAATCTTTTCCGCGTTGCGGGTGAACCAAGCCATAATTGAATTTATTTATCGGTGAATAGAATCGCGCAATAGGCTGCGGATAATACGCACGGCCTTTGGGGGTGTCAAAATCAAGGCAGCGCGGTTTTGATTAGGCGCGTTGCAGCCATTCTCCGAGTTTGGCGAGGTCTACGTTGCCGCCCGAAAGGATGACGCCGACGCGCTGTTGGTTGAAATCTGCTTTGTGATGAAACAGGGCCGCCGCTCCCACTGCGCCTGATGGCTCGACCAGCACTTTCATGCGTTCGAGCATAAAGCGCATCGTCTCGATCATCTCATCATCGCTGACCAGCAGGATGTCTTCGACTAATTTTTGGACGATGGGAAACGTCAGTTTGCCGGGCGCGCTGACCTGCAATCCGTCGGCGATGGTGAGTGGAACGCCTATGTCTACGCGCTCGCCCTTGTGCAACGAAAGCAGCGTGTCGTTAGCAGTTTCAGGCTCTACGCCAAAGACGCGAATCGTCGGACGCAGGTGTTTTGCTGCCGTCGCGCAGCCCGCAATCAGTCCGCCGCCGCTGACGCATACGAGCAAGGCGTCGAGTTCGGGCACGTCTTCGAGCAACTCAAGCGCCGCCGTACCTTGTCCCGCCATCACGCGGTAATCATCAAAAGGCGGCACGAGCGTATAACCTTTTTCTTCGCTGACCTGTCGCCCGACTTCTTCGCGGTTGACGTTATAACGGTCGTAAAAAATCACCTCGGCGCCATAGCCGCGCGTACCCGCCACTTTGATCGCAGGCGCATCGTGCGGCATCACGATGGCCGCGGGTACGCCAAACAATTGCGCGGCCAACGCCACGGCTTGCGCGTGATTGCCCGAAGAAAACGCGAGTACGCCGCGCCGCCGTTCGGCCTCATCCATCGCCGCCAAACAGTTATAAGCGCCGCGAAACTTGAACGCCCCGGCGCGTTGCAAATTCTCGGCTTTGAAAAACACTTCGCAGCCCGCGCGTTCGTTGAACTGCTTTGATGTGAGTACCGGCGTGCGATGCGCGATACCACGCAAGCGCGCTTGCGCGGCGAGAATGTCGTCGAAGGTCAGCATGAAATCGTATCCTCACAAAGAAGTAGAGACGGAGAGAAATAGAGACAGAGAGACAGAGAGACAGAGAGAGACAGAGAGACAGAGAGACAGAGAGACAGAGAGAGACAGAGAGACAGAGAGACAGAGAGACACCACAAATTTTATGTCTCTCCGTCTTTCAGTCTCTCTGTCTCTCCGTCTTCTTCTTTATCCGTGTTGATGTGTCGCCGTGGGCTTGCCTAATTCCTTGCCCGGTTCGTGCTTGCCCGCTTTGATGAGCGCAATCATGCGGTCGTATTTATCGGGCGGCAAGACGCGCACCAGCGTCATCATCCCCATCATCGAACCCGTCCAGCCGACGGGCAGCCACGAAGTCTCAGGCCGCGCGACTTCGTCATCCATCGTCATCCACATATCTTGCGGATAGCCCGGCACGCGCCCGCCTACACCGCGCGCTGTCATCGAAGGCGCAACCGGCATCATCAAATTCATCCCGCATTTCGGACACTTGCCCGCTTTGTCGGTACGCACTTCGGGATGCATCGGACAGGCGAACATCGCGGCTTGTGCAATCGCATGCGACGTAGCGTTTTCGCTATTCGTGCCGGTCGTGCGTCCGAGCGAAGGTTTCATCTCATCGCTGAACGCGCCGCCTTTCATTGCCATGCCCATGCCGCCATCCATCTCTTTTCCGGTTTGCAGCGCGTGCCCTGAATGCGCCATCGGCCCGACCATTGAAACCATCTGATTCATCATGTGATGCGGCAAGTGGCAATGAATCATCCAGTCGCCGAGGTTGGATGCGACGAACTCAACGTCGCGGGCTTGCGCTACGCCGACGATGTGCGTGTTGTGCGGAAACCAAGTGCTTTCGGGGCAGCGTCCGCCTTCGGTTCCGGTCAGATAAAATTGATGACCGTGCAAATGAATCGGATGATGATCCATGCTCAGATTCACAAACCGTAACCGCACGCGCTCGCCGTGTTTGACGATCATCGGCGTTGTCGCGGGGCCGCTCTTGCCGTTCATCGTCAGCCAATTGAATTCCATCGCCAACGTATTCGGTACGGTGTTGTTGGGCAGAATCGCCCAGCCCTGCAACACGAAAGCGAAGTCTTTGTCGCAACGCGGTTCGTGCGGACGACGCGGATGCACGATGAACAATCCGATCATTCCTAACATCTCTTGCATCGGCAGATGCGAGTGATAAAAGAACGTGCCGTTTTGATGGAGCATGAAGTTGTAAGTGTAAGTCTCGCCCGGCATCACCAACGGTTGGCTCAAGCCCGGCCCGCCATCTTGGTCGAACGGAACTTCCAATCCGTGCCAATGCGGCGCCGTCGGTTCAGGCAGATTGTTGGTGAACAGGATGCGAATGCGGTCGCCTTCCTGCACCTCGATGGTCGGCCCCGGCACGCTGCCGTTGTAACCCCAGGCGTCAACGATGCGCGCATCGCTCCACGAGGCTTTCGGCAAAAACTCAGTGCGCACCGGTTCCGCTGTGAGCTTGAAAACCTTCACGCCGTTTTCGAGCGTATAAGGCAGCTTCGGCAAATCGGGCGTAACCACCGGCGTGTAAGGCCGCTGTTCATTCATGACTTCGACCTGCGAAGCCACATCGGGTTTGGCAGTCGGTTGCGCAGGCGCAGCAGGCGCATGCTTTGAATGATCGTGCTGCGCTTCGCCCGTCGGCGGCTTCGCAGGTTGTTGATGATTTTCGTGCTGTGCTTGCGTTGGTTGTGCAGCCACCAGACTCGCGCCCAACAAAGAAGTGCGACGTAAAAAATTGCGACGATTCATGAAATCCCTTCTGTATCGCAACCTGTTAGGTTGCGGAGTTTCGGCTTGCTAGCCATTGGGTTGAATAAGAACGCCTTCGCAACCTGACAGGTTGCGATACCACTTTCACTGCGTCATGGCGTTAATAGGTAGCCTCGCAATTGCGTGACGCTTTGCCATAACTCGACCAGTGCGCCGATGTATTCCGTCCGCGCCTCAAACAGCGTGCGTTGCGAGATCAGCACTTGCGGATAAGCGGCAGCCATTTGGCGAAACTTGGCGAGATACATGTCATAAGATTTTTGCGCGCGCGGCAGGATTTCGCCGTTGTATTTGCCCGCGATGCCGAGCGCGTTCAGGTATTGCGCGTAACTCGTCGCCCAACGCGCGCGCAGCGTGAGTTCGACGCGCTGCAATTCGCGTTCGGCGCTCGTGAGTTCAGCCCGCGCCGTAGCGATGTTGCCCTGATTGCGATTGAACAGCGGAATGCGCAAGCCCAGTTCGAGACGCGCTTCATTGCCGACGCGACGCCTGGCGAGGTCTTCAAACTCGTTGCTGTTCGATACGCCGCCGCGCACGAAAGCATCGGGAATCGGTTCAGCTTTGGCGCGCGCGAGGGTGGCTTGCGCACGTGCGACGTTGGCCTGCGCGGCTTTCACTTCGGGGCTTTCGCGCAACAACGCCGCGAGCAATTCGTCTTGCTTGAGCGCGGGAGCAGCCTCTTCGAGCGAGCCCGCCAGTCGAGGTGTCTTGTCGTTGAACAGCGCCGGATCGTTCACCACTGTCGCCAGCGTTTGCCACGTTCTGACGAAATTGTTTTCGGCGCGTAACGATTCAATCTCGGCGCGTTGCAATTCGACTTCGGCGGCTAATACGTCAGGGCGGTCAGCCTGGCCTACGTTATAAAGGTCTTCTGAAATCGTGACGGCGGTGCGTGTGAGTTCGACGAGTTGCTTGCGCAAGTCTGCGAGTTGTTGCGCGCCCAGCGTTTCATAAAACAACATTCTGACGGCATTGGTGATGCGCCAGCGTTGCGCGCCAGCGTTGCGCGTCGGCGTTGGCGGCGGCTTCGTTTTTAGCCTGCGCATAAATGTTTTGGCTCTTCGCCAGCTTGCCGCCCAACACAATTTCCTGTTCGACAAAAAAGCCGTGGCCGCTGCGCAGCGGACGTACGCGCCCGTTGAAAGCGAGACCTTCGCCTGCGTAACCGATGACTGGATTCGGCCACAGTCCGGCTTGGCGACGTTGCCCTTCAGCCGCGCTAATTGCAGCCTCGGCCTGCGCCATCGTCGGGTGGTTGCGCAACGCCATCGTTTCGAGTTGCACGAGTTGTAAGGGTGGCGATTCGGTTTGTCCGAATGCGATAGCCGCCAGACACAAGCTGACTGCCATCGTTTGAATAAAGCGATGCATGAAAATCCGTCTCCTGAAAACACGTATGGAAAGGCTGCGCTCTCAACGCAGCGAATAAAGCGTTCAGCAGGAAATAGAATTAAATTCTGAGCGGCAGGTTACGTTCTCGAAAAGGCGGCGAGGCGGTGGACTGAATAGAAGGCAAATGGTTGACGTGCGTTCGACCGTTCGCTTGCCACGCCAACGGCGCGGCGACCATTGCGGCTGACAGCAGCGACAGCGAACTCTCATCCTTTCCCCGTTGCCACACCGCCGGTTGCGCGTCGTGTGAATGCGAGCAAGGCGCATGAAAAGCGATATGCACTGTGGTTGTGTTCGTCGCTGTCTTGTCTCGCTGGGCTTGCTTGCGATGACAGGGCGGCAGGTGTGATTCGTCTTCAGCGATTATTGCGCTGGGCGCGTGGCAACAGAGCATCAGGCACACATCGGGCGCGAACATAATTTGCAGCGCGAACAACGTGATGATGATTTTTTTCAGCCAACGCATCGTGGAGGCATTAGAGCATCGCGCTCTGGCAGCGGCAAACTGGCACGATAAAAAGGCTGTGTTACTATCCGGTCACGATGACCGAAGATCAGCAGCTTCTCTCTTCTAACCCGCAAACTTCTGACTTTCGCCGCTTCTTTTCCCGCACCGGGGATTTGATTGCCGGTCAATTGTCGCGCGTCACTACGTCAGGTGAATTGATTCCTGAGATTGACGGCTTGCGCTTTCTGGCGATTGGCTCGGTCGTGTTGCATCACCTGATGTCAATCTATCTGGCGCAAACCGGACGCAGTCAGGTGGCAGTGCA